>JADGQX010000194.1 GCA_017881445.1 Gemmatimonadota bacterium
GGCCGCGAGCGGGCGGGCGCGCGGGAGCCGCCCGCGGCTACGTACGGGATGGGCGCGGCCGCCGGCGAGCCCCGGCCGCGGCGGCGGCCGGCGGGCGCCGACGTCGCCCGGCATCAGAAGGATGCCTGCCGCTGGCGGACGTATACGATCTCGCCGCCGATGATGGTGTAGTCGACGCGGGCGTCGGGAATGTGCACCGGGTCCAGCTTCAGGATGTTGCGGGAGAGCACGACCATGTCCGCCCTCTTCCCCCTCGCCAGCGTTCCCAGGTCGCGGTCGGCAAAGGCGCCGTATGCGTTGTTCACCGTGTAGGCGCGCAGGGCATCCTCGACGCCGATCTTCTGGTCGGGCACCCAGCCGTTGGGATTGCGGCCGTCGATGGTGCGGCGGGTGACGGCGGCGTAGATCCCGAGCAGGGGGTCGATGGGTGCCACCGTCCAGTCGCTGCCGAACATCAGGCGTGCGTGCTGAGCCAGCAGTGAGCGGAACGCGTAGGTGGTGCGGATCCGGACCGGCCCGATCCGCTTCTGGGCCCAGCGCCCGTCGTCGATGGCGTGATAGGGCTGCATGGAGGCGAGGACGCCCAGCTGGGAGAAGCGCTTGATGTCGCTAGGCAACAGGTGTTGCGCGTGCTCCACACGGAAGCGCCGGTCGCGGGCGCCGTCCTGGCGCTCGACCCAGTCGTAGGTGTCCAGGATCCAGTTGTTGGCGCGGTCGCCGATGGCGTGCATGGCCACCTGCAGGCGGGCGCGGTCGGCCTCGAGGATCCACTCGCGCAGCTTGGCGGTGTCGGAAACGACGAGACCGGAGGTGCCGGGGGCGTCGTCGTAGGGGTCGAAGAACCAGGCCGTAGTGGAGCCGAGGGACCCGTCCACGAAGCCCTTGAGCCCGCCCCAGCGCAGGCGCGCGCTGCCGCTGCCCATCTTGTTCATGAAGTCGCGCAGCCGGTGCCAGTCGGCGAGCGGGACGAAGGAGTAGACGCGCAGCTTGAGCTCGCCCGAGTTCTCGGCGCGGCGGAACGCCTCCAGGTCGCGCCAGCCGTGCCCGCCCACGTCCTCGATCATGGTGACGCCGTAGGAGAGCGCGTGGGCCTGGCCGCGGCGCAAGGCGTCGTCGAACTCGGCGTCGGAGGGGTCCGGCAGAACGGCATAGACCAGGTCCATGGCCGCGTCCTTGAGCACGCCGGTCGGCTCGTGCGTGCGGGGGTCGCGGACGATGGTGCCCCCGGGCGGGTCCTTGGTCGCCCTGGTGATTCCGGCCAGCCGCAGCGTCCGGGTACTGGCGAGGGCCATGTGGCCGTCCAGCCGGTTCACGAACACGGGATGGCCGTGGCTGGCCGAGTCGATCCATTCCCGGCGCGGCAGCTGGGCACGGGGAAAGAGCTCGTGGTCCCAATCGCCGCCCGTGATCCAGCGGCCCTCGGGAAGCGAGCGGGCGAAGACGTCGATGCGGCGCGTGAACTCCGCGGGCGACGAGGCGCTCCTCAGGTCCACGCTGCCCAGCTGGAAGCCGCCGCTCAGGAAATGCGTGTGGTCGTCGATGAAGCCGGGGAGCACCAGGCGCTTCCCCAGGTCGAGGCGGCGCGTCCCCTGCCCGATGTAGCGCTGCACGTCGGCGCCGGAGCCCACGGCCACGATCCGGCCCCCGCGCACTGCCATGGCCTGCGCCAGGGGCGCGCCCTCGATCCCCGTCCAGACGGTGCCCCCCGTCAGCACGAGGTCCGCCGGCTGCGGTGCTATGGTGCAGCCGGTGCAGAGGATAGCCAGCATTGCCAGCGATCGCGTGATCATGGACACCTTCAGGCGGGAGTCGCTGCCACGGCCAGGCCCTGGCCGAGGGCGTGGCGGAACGTCCGCCACGCGATGAGGGGATGCCGCCCGGCGGGCGCGGTGCCCCAGGTGCCGTTCTGTTTCTGCGTCAGCGCCAGCAGCTCCGCGGAGCGCGCGAGCGCCGCGTCCACCTCGTCCACCACGAAGCCGTGGGCCACGCCCAGGAGCAAGGTGTCCAGCGCGTCGAACAGCTCCGCTCCGTGCCAGGTGCCGTCCGCCCGCTGCGTCCGCACCAGGCAGGCGACGCCGTCCGCGGCGCACACCACGTTCGCCTGCGCCTGCGGCGCCTCCAGCACCGTGGCCAGCGCCGCCAATCCCGCCCGCGCCGCCAGCAGCGGCGCATCCGGCGGCCAGGCCCAGTGCGCCACCACCTGGCGCAGGCCGTCCAGGTGCAGATCCGCCGTGGTGCCGCGCTCCCCCCAGCGAAGCGACGCCCGCAGCGCCAGCGCCGAGTCCGTCACCTGCGTCTCCGGCTCGGCGCCGTCCGCCACGGGGGCGTAGAACCCCGCCAGGAAGTGGTGGCAAAGTCCCGCCTGATGCCAGTCCGCCGCGCAGCCGGCGCCGAAGCGACCCGGCGCGCCGCGCCGGCCCCGCAGCCACGCCAGCCCCGCCACCGTCACGCTCGGCGGTGCCGTCGCGCCCTCGCCCAGCACCTCCTCCAGCTGCGAGAGCTCGAGCAGCGCGGCGGCCGTGGCGGCCAGCTCCCCGGCCTCGCTGCCCCAGCTGCCATCGCCGCGCTGCGCCGCCACCAGCTCCGCCGCCCGCGCCCCCAGCAGCTCGTCGTCGCCGGGGTGCGGCAGTCCCGCATCGCGCCTCGCCAGCGCGCCGCGCACGCTCGCCTCCGCGATCAGCGCGGCCTCCACCCGCTCCAGCCCACGCCGCAGCGTCTCGGCGCTCACGAGTCGATCTCCGCCCGAGCGCCGCAGCTACTTATGTCACACAATGGCAACGCCGCGCGTTGTCTGGATAGGATGGATGCATTGGAAAATGGCGCTATCGCGCCGTTTTCTGACCGGCATATGAAATGCACTGCCGGTTGCTCCGGCGGCCCGGCATGCGCCACGCCGCCGGCCACCTCCAGCACGGGAGGCCTTATTCGCACCTGGGGTGTCAGCCTTCTGGCCGTAGCGGCAATTGCCGCGAGTCTGCTGATCGTACGGCGGGCGGAGCGCCCCGCGCAGGCCCTGGTGCCCGCGGGCGAGACGCTGCCGGCCGAGCAGTCGCTGGACGCGATTCGCGAAGCCGGACTGTAACGGCAGGTCGCGCGGTCGGACGAGGCGCGCTCGCCCCCAACGGGGTGGGCGCGCCTTTGACGTTCCGGCGGTGGGCGCCGGGGCGCCAGGGCGCGGGCCGTCGTCGGCCGGCCTCGGCTGGTCACGGTCAGCTGGAGGCGGAGGAGTGGTCGTGGACGATCTTCCAGCCGGCGGGCGTGCGGCGCAGGACGAGCGAGAAGCGGCCCTGCCCCGCCGCCGCCCCGCCCGTGCGCTCCGTCAGGATGTAGCGGCCGGTGACCAGGGCGTGGTCGGGGCCGAGCGGGCGGACGACGAGCTCGTCGAAGCGCAGCAGCTGCGGCGGCAGCCCCCCCTGCTTCCAGTAGCCGGCGCGATAGCGGTCGCGGATGGCGCCCACACCGTGGATGAGCCCCGTGGACGTCACGAACGTGGTGGCGACGGAGTCCTGGTAGCTGGCGAGGAAGCCGTCGAGGTCGCCCCGGTTCCAGTCCCGGGCCGATGCCTGCAGCATGGATGTAATGTCCGCGGCCGCGGACTCCGGGGATGGCGTGCGCAAAGGTGTCGCGCACGCGCTGACGGCGAGCGCCGCGGCCGCGAGGATCCGGAATCTACTCAAAGTGCGCGCGGTTCTTCTCGATGTAGTCCCGCCACTCGGGCGGAACATCCGTGTCGGGGAAGATGGCGGTCACGGGGCACTCTGGCTCGCAGGCACCGCAGTCGATGCATTCGTCCGGGTGGATGTAGAACTGGTCCTCCCCCACGTAAATGCAATCGACCGGGCAGACTTCGACGCAGCTGGCATCCTTCACGCCGATGCACGGCTCCGTGATCACGTAGGGCATCCGACTTCCTCCTGGACCGCTGAGACTGGAACGCGTCGGGACAAAAGTGCACATGGGGCGCGGGCCAACGCAAGAGGAGGGCGCCCGCCCCTCGCTCATGCGGAGGCGCGGAGCACGCCGAGAACGAAACAGGGCGTCCCCGAGCTGGCCGGAGCTACCGAGGGCTGCGGGCACGCCCTGCGATCCTTCTGTTGTTTTTCTTGCACGCGAAGGCGCGGAGGGCGCGGAGGACTGCGACGCGCTGCGCGTCGTGGCTGTTGCAGTTCAACCAGAAGAAGATCCCGGCCCTGCGATGCCGCCGGCGGCAACGCCGGCTCCGCGTGCTCCGCGGCTCCGCGTGAGCCGCCGTTGCCGTTCTCAGCGCGCGCCCGGTTCGTCTGGCGGCCAGCGGACTTCCTGGATGCCGGCGTGGTGGTTCTCCAGGCGGGCGAGATCGAAGAGCAGGTCCGACAATCGGTTGAGGTAGGCGAGGATCCAGTCGTCCACGGGCTCGGCGGCGGCGAGGGCGGCCACCCGTCGCTCGGCGCGCCGGCACACGGTGCGGGCCAGGTGGAGCGCGGCGCCGCCGGGGCAGCCGCCGGGGAGGATGAAGGCGCGCAGCTCGGGCATGGCGTCCTCGGCGGCGTCGATCCAGCGCTCGATCTCGGCAATGCGACCCGTTGCCAGCACGGGCAGCGCGGGCCGGCGGCGCTGGGGCGCGGGCGGCGGCGTGGCCAGGTGGGCGCCCAGCACGAGCAGGTCCGGCTGCAGCGAGGCGACGCGGGCGCGGACCTCGTCGTCGGCAATGGCGCCGAGGGCGACGCCCAGGACGGCGTTCAGCTCGTCCACCTCGCCGTACGCCTCCACGCGCGGGCTGGCCTTGGAGGTGCGGCCGCCGCCGAAGAGGCCGGTCTGGCCGGCGTCGCCGGTGCGGGTGTAGATGCGCGTGGTCATGGCGTCCTCGTCAGGTGACCGCGGCCTCGAGCAGCTCGAGGGTGCCTGCGCCGGCGTCGAGGCGGGCGCGGATGCCGAGGGGCAGCGTCCAGTTGTCCGGCACGTGGCCGATGGGCAGCCCGCAGACGGCGGGGATGCCCAGCTCGTCGGCCAGCTCGCCCAGCACATCCTGCACCGGGCGGTCGTGGGCGTAGGGCGGCACCTCCGTGAAGCGGCCGAAAGCCAGGCCGGCGGCGCCGTCGAGGGCGCCGGCGAGGCGGAGCTGCGTCAGCATGCGGTCCACGCGATAGCCGGGCTCGCCCACGTCCTCCAGGAAGACGATGGCGCCCCGCGCCCTCATGCTGGCGGCCGTGCCGCAGCAGGCGGCGGCCAGCGCCAGGTTGCCGCCGACCAGCCTGCCTTCGGTGACGCCGGCGCGCAGCGTCAGCGGGCGCTCCCCGTCCTCCGGCAGCGGCAGCGCACCGGCGGGCTCGGCCTGGAAGAGCACGCGGCGGAAGCAGGCGTCGGTGACCGGCGCGACGGAGCTGAGCGGGTGCGGGCCGTGGAAGCCCACGATGCCCAGACGCAGGAGCGCCAGGTGCAGCGCCGTGAGGTCGCTGAAGCCGATGATCGGCCTGGGGCGTTCCAGCAGCGGCGACAGGTCGAGTCCCGCCAGGATGCGGGTGACGCCGTAGCCGCCGCGCAGGGCCCAGACCCCGTCCATGGTGGGGTCGTCGATGGCGGCCTGCAGGTCGGCGGCGCGGCGCTCGTCGGGCCCGGCCAGATAGGCGGTGCGCTCCCGGACGGCCTCGCCCAGGACCGGCTCGAGGCCGAGCGCCGCGCAGCGCGCCAGGGCGCCGCGGATGCGCTCCTCCGTGACCGGGCCGGAGGGTGCGACCAGCGCCATGCGGGCACCGGGCTTCAGGGCGGGAGGCTTCAGGGGCGTGGGCGCGGTCATGGCGTGAGAGTAGGGCCGCGCGGGCGGGCGCGCCACCGGCACAGCGGGCGACGGGGGGACCTCATGCTCTCGGGCGACGCGGCTTCGGTAACGGCCGCAGACGCAGGCGCAGGCGCAGACGTCCACGGGTCCGGGTTCGTGGACGTCTGCGCCTGCGTAACGGGTAGTCGGGCCTCCGCGCCCTAGAGCAATGCGTCCAGGTACAGGTCCAGCCGCCACCCGACCGGCGCGCGCAACGCGCGCGCCAGGTCGATGCGGATGTAGCCGTCCAGGAAGCTGGCGCCCACGCCGGCCGAGAGCAGCGGCCGGCCGGTGCGGAACCCGGTCCGGGGGCCGGCCCAGCCGGCGTCGCCGAAGAGGGCCAGGCGCGCCGCCGGCAGCGACGTCGCCATCTCCGCCCGGCTGCGCCAGTAGGCGGCGCCCGCGACGGCGTCGCCGGGGTAGCCGCGCAGGGTGGCGGGACCGCCCAGGAACCAGGAGCGCTGCAGGGGCACGGTGCCGACGGAGGTCCCCGCCGCCGCCTCCGTGGAGGCGACCAGGCCGAAGGGGAGCGGGAAGCCGAGTTGCACGGTGGCGCCGGGGCGGGCGTAGTCGAAGGTGCCGGCGGCGCCGTCGGCGGCCAGCACCAGCCCGTAGCTGAGGGCGCTGGCGCTCACGTCCCGGGACCAGCGGAGCGAGATCTCGGCGCCGGCCTCGTCGGCGGCGTCCGCCTGCAGGTTGGGCCGGAAGGTGGGGCCAGCGCCGAAGAGGCGGCGCAGGCTCCACTGCGTGTTGAGGGGCACGGCGCGCTGGCGCTCGGCGAAGAGGCGCCAGACGAGGTGCTCGTCGGTGCCGGGGGCGGCGTGGCGGGTGAGGTCCAGGCCCAGGGCGCGGAAGTAGTCGCCGTCGTCACGGCCGAAGAAGAGGGAATTGAAGGAGTTGCCGAAACCGAGGGCCCGTCCGCGCGGATCCATGACGTCCAGCCGCCGGTAGGCGGCCAGGCGGAAGCTGCTCCCGAGCGTGGCGCGGGTCGCGCCCGCCACCAGGTCGGGCGTGAGGCGGATGGCGCGGGCCTCGCCCGCGGGTGCGGGCGCCAGCCCCAGCCGCCCGGTGAGATCGGCGGTGGCGGGTCCGAAGTCGAGGTCGGCGCGGGCGCCCAGGGAAAGCCCCTCCACCCGGTTGAAGCGGGCGAGTCCCGAGCGGCCCAGCCCCCAGTGCAGCGCGGGCGCGCCCAGCCTCCAGGGCTGGCTGGGCAGGAGCCCCAGGCGGTTGGCCAGGTCCTCGATCTGCGACTCCGTCACCAGCTCGTCGTATGCGGAAACGGGCGCGGGCGGCAGCTCGGGGCTGGTCAGCAGCGCCATGGTGTCCGCCGGCAGGCGCACGTCGAAAACGCGGCAGCCCGAATCATGGCAGTCGCACCTGGGCCCCTTGGGCGTCTCGTGGCAGACGGCCGGGCGGATGTGCCGGGGGTCCGGGATCGCCGCGAGCCGGGAGGCGACGGTGTCGCCCTCCACCTCGTATTCCGAGTAGATGCGCTCGTAGCGGACGGGGAAGCTGGCCAGCGAGCCCACCGATGCGGTGCCTTCCACGGCGATCAGGCGCGGCATCCACCAGCGGAAGGCGACCAGTCCGTACTCGATGGTGAGGTAACGGAGCGACGCCTTGACCGGCTTGAGCACCCCGGGCACGTCCTTGACGTCGTTGCGATCGTCGGGGTCGGCGTCGCGCTCCAGGTCGAAGTCGGCGGCGAGACGGAAGAGGCCGCGCACCAGCCCGGCGCTGGCGGCATCGATCCAGATGGAGCCGCGCAGCAGGTGCACGTCCTCGCGCCGGGGGATGATCCGCACCTCCAGCAGGCGCAGCGAGCGGCCGTCGGGCAGGCGGATGACGGTGGTGTCGCCCGAAGCGAAGCGGTACCAGGCCTCACTGCCCTGCGCCAGCGGGTGGCGCACGAAGCTGCTGTCGACGAAGCCGAGCCGCAGGCGGTCGTCCGTGGGCTCGAAGACGACGTCGCCCGGCTTGCGCACGTCGTCCGGGATGGTGAAGCCGCGCATGAACATGGGCGCGGACTGGCGCGCGCCCAGCACGTCCACCCGCGTGGGGCCATCCCGGTGCCAGGAGATGCGGGCGACCTCGTCCGCCGCCACCATGAGCCGGTCCCGGCGCAGGGCCTTCAGCCCCACCGAGACCCGCTCCTTCACCAGCGTGCCGTAGGAGCGGATGGCCGCGTCCATGGCGCCGCGATGCTCCCGCGCCCGGTGCACCAGCTCCCTCGCGCCCGCATCGAGGTACGCGCCCGAGGTGTCCTGCGGCGCGGGCTGAGGCGACTGCTGCACGGGCTGAGGCGACTGCTGCGCGAGCAGCGCGACGAGGACCATCCACATGGGGCAGCTCCCTGGCTCGTTCGATCGGTGGGCCCGGCCTACCTACGCTCGGCGGCGGCCTACAGTTTCCGGGCGTCCGCGAACATCCAAACCACTTCTCACCGCCGAGGACGCCGAGGACGCCGAGAACGGAACCGGAGGCGAACGCGATCCCGGCCGATCCGCCGGACACCGGCAGGGCCGCGATCGGTCTGTTGTTGAACAACAACACGGCACCTGGCATTTCCCGGCGGCTGGCGGTCCGCCCCGCTCGGCGTGGCCTGGGCGTCCTCGGCGTTTTCGGCGGTAAGATGTGGTTGTCGATTCGCTGGCCACGTCGTTACCTTCGCTGCACGCACTCGACCAGGAGGAATGCATGGCGATGGAGCCTTCGCGGACGGAGGCGAACCGGCTGTACTGGCAGACCGATGCATCGGTCGCCCTCATCGCTGAGCGACTCGGTCTCTCCCGGCGTGCGCTTTACGACCTGCTCGAGGTCGCGCCCGCCGAGCCCGCCTGCCCCGAATGCGGTGGCGCCCTCACCTTCGCCAACCGACTCGCCCGCTCCACCGGCGCTGCTTACTGCGCCACTTGCGCCGTCAACCGCGCTGTGGCGGCGGTCGTGCGCAGGGCTGCCCGGGCGGCAGCCGCCCCGGGCGAGGCGGTGGACGGCACGCCGGCGGAGCAGGGCGCGGAAGATGGCGCGCCGGGGGCCCGGCCGCCCGCGGGCGAGAACGGCGCCGCCCGCGCGCTCCCGCGCCGGGCGGCCAACCGCCCGGCCGAC
>JADGQX010000195.1 GCA_017881445.1 Gemmatimonadota bacterium
ACCAGGCTCGCCAGCACCCCCACCCCCGCCACCAGCAGCGCCGCCGTCCACGCCCACTCGCCCGGCCGACCCCAGAGCCAGTTCCCGGCCAGCAGGATGCCGCCCCCCGCCGTCACCGCCACCAGGCTCGCGTTGGCGATCAGGATCTTGTAGGACAGCGGCACGGCCAGCAACGGCCGGAGCAAGCTCCCGGGCGCACGTACCCGGCCGTGCGCCCCACCGGTCCCGCGCCTGAAGGGCGACGGCACCTCGGGTGCCCCCCCGCTCCGTTCCACCATGACTTTCCGCCGTTCCCATCCCCCGAAATCGGGGGTTGAACTTCGCCAGGCCGGGAAATCTCCGCAAGCCGTCCGGATTTTCCCGACGGCCCTGCACCCGTCGCCGGGATAGTCTTACCCTGTAGGCACGCTTTGGACCCCTGGTCGCCGCAGAAGGGGGAGGCGGGCCCGGCCTTGAGGCGTCCCGTGTGGGCCGCCTCACCGGTACGGAACTCCCGGACGGCCCGTCCGGGCGAGGTGGAAGGGTTGTGTCGGCAGGTTCTTGCGCCTAAAATACTCTGTGTACGCGCATTGACGTAGAAGCGTGAGCATGCGGGCACGCAGTTGCGGCCCGCGGCCTGTACATTGTCCCCCGGCAGGTGACGCCATGGATCCGAACGCCCCGACGGGCCAACCGAAATTCGCCTTCAACCTGATGGCGAGTGCGCCCAGCGATCGCGGCTTGAAGCAGATGGCCGGTGCGACGCTCGGCTCGCTGATCTTCCACGGCCTGCTGTTCTCGGGCGCCGTGTGGGCCTCGGCGACGCTGGGCAAGAAGGCGGTGGAGAAGGTTGCAGAGCAGTACAACATGATCAAGATCCAGGAGGAGAAGGCGCCGGAGCCGCCGCCGCCGCCGCCGCCGCCGGACAAGGCGCCTCCGCCGCAGATGGTGGACGTGCCGAAGGGCTTCCAGGTGCTGGCGGCGCCGACCGTGATCCCGCCGGACATTCCGCCGCCGACGGCGAAGGGCTTCGAGACGCGCGAGTCCGACTTCACGGGCGAGGGCGTTGAGGGCGGCCGGTCGTGGGGCAACGAGAAGATCACGAAGGTGACGGCCGAGAACGTGGAGGCCGCGCCGACGTTCACGCCCTACACGGTGGCACCGGAGCTGAAGAATCGCGAAGAGATCCGCCGGGCACTGGTGCGGTTCTACCCCCAGATGCTGAAGGACGCGGGAATCGGCGGCACGTCACTGGTCTGGCTGCTGATCGACGAGAAGGGCTTCGTGATGAAGACGCAGGTGAAGAAGACGAGCGGCTACCCGCAGCTGGACGAGGCCGCGCTGAAGGTGGGTGACATGATGCAGTTCTCGCCCGGCCTGAACCGCGATCAGGCGGTGAAGGTGTGGGTGGCGCTGCCGATCATCTTCAAGACGACGACGTAGTCCAGTCGATTCCGGCGGTACGAAGGCGCCCCCGGGCCTCAGGGTCCGGGGGCGCTCTCTTTTCATTTCACCACAGAGCCACGGAGGGCACGGAGCCGGCGTCCCGCCGGAAACAGGGAACGGACGGTGCTTTTGAAGTTGGTGAATCAGGCCTTACCCGGCGCTAGCTCTTGCTGATCTGGATCGAGCCGTTGACGGTGCTGATCTTGAGAGCGCGGCCACCCTGGCCGATGGTGCCTTTGATGCGGTTGCGCAGGAAACGGCCCTGGACGGTGAGCGGGAAGTCGGTGCTCAGGCTGCCGTTGACGGTGGCGGCCTCGACGTCGGCGCTGGCGCCGGCGGGCAGGGTCACGTGGATGCTGCCGTTGACGGTCTCGAGCTCGAGCTCGCCGGCCCAGTCGGCGCGGCCCATCTGCACGTCGATGCCGCCGTTGACGGTCTTGCCCCGGACGAGGCCGGTGCTGTTCGCGGAGACGCCGCCGTTGACGGTCTGGAGGTCGGCGTCGGCGCGGAGGTTTTCCGCGGAGACGCGGCCATTGACGGTGCGGCCGACCAGCTTGACGCCGGCGGGGACGCGCACCTCGAAGTCGACCTGCACGTCGTTGTTGCGCGTCTCGGAGCGGCCGCGGGCACCGGGCAGGCACTCGTTGGGGCGGTCGCCGCGGGACGGATAGACCGCACAGATGGTGACGCCGCCGTCGTGGGGCACGACCTGGATCTTGACGTCCTTGGGGTCGCTGCGACGACCGTGCTTGTCGGCCGTGACCTGGACCTCGTCGCCGGTGGCGGCGGTCGCGTGGATGTATCCGTTGACGCCTTTGATCTCTATGGCCTGGCCCGCGGGGATGCGGCCGTGCCAGTTGAAGGTATCCTGCTGGGCGGCGGCGGGCGCAGCGGCCACACCGGCCAGGAGCAGGGCGATCGTCAGGGTGCGCATGGGAGTCTCCCCGGAACGGAAGTCAGCGTTTGCCGGCAAAGCCGGAGCGGGCGAGGCGGATGTCGCCGCTGAAGGACTCGAGCTCGACACGAGCGCCGCCGGAGCCGAGGGTGAAGCTGAAATGCCGGCTCTTGCTCTGCTCGGTCAGCTGCACGGGGATGTCCGCCTGGAAGTCCCCGGTGAAGGTGGAAACGTCGATGGTGGCGCCGGCGCCCTGCGGCATGCCGAAGGTGACGTCGCCGCTGTGGGTCTTCAGGGAGTAGTGCCCGCCTTCCTTCACGGTGCCGTCGCAGGAGAGGTCTCCGCTCACGGCGGAAATCTGGACTGTGCGGGCATCGATGCCGTCGAGGGAGACATCGCCGCTCATGGTCTCGGCGACCACGTCGCCCGTGATCCCGTGCAGGTGGATGTCGCCGTTGACGGCGTGGATCTCGACGCGGGCGGTGGCGCCGCTCAGGGTGATGTCCCCCTGGACGGACTGGAGCTGGACGAGCCCCGCGCCGCCGCTGACGACAACGTCGCCGTGGACCGTCTCCACGCTGACCTCGCCCGCGGCACCCTCGATCTTCACGTCGCCGTCGGAGCCGGTCAGGGCGATGCCCATGGTGGCGGGGATGGTGAGCTCGAGGTCAGCCGAGGGCGGCCGGCCCACGTGCCCGCCCATGGGCTCCAGCCCGACCGTGACGCTGGAGGCGCCGGCGGCGACGCGCAGCCGGAAATCCTCGTCGGAGTCCGAGCTGTGCACGCGCAGCTGGGGCTTGTCCCAGGTGTGGATCACGACGTCGCCGCGCACGTTCTCCATGCGGAGCCGGGCCTTTGGATCGACGGCGACGGTGGTGTCCATCTGCTGTTGGGCCGGGGCGGCCGCGAGCATCGCGCCGGCCAGGATCATGGTCCACATGGTTCCTCTATGACTGCGTCAGCGCAGTCGTCTGCCGCAGAAGCTGGAGCTTGGCCCGCATGCTCTCCGCGAGGTGGTCGTTGAGGTAGGGGTCCGCCGGATCGCTCGCGAGCGCCCGCCTGGCGTCCGCGATGGCCCGGTCGATGTCGCTCAGACTCTTCTCCACCGCCTTGACGGTCTCCGGCTGCAGCCGCGAGCGCTCGCGGCGGAGCAGCGCCTCCAGATCCGCCACCGCCCGATTGTACTGCCGGTCCGCGGACACCTCGCCGGCGCCGGCGCGGACGAAGCGGGTGCCGCCGTCCCTGACGCGAGGCTCGCGTCCCGACTCCCGCGCCTGCGCCAGGCGGGAAGTGCCGCTGCCAGCGCGGTCCCCCACGGCCGGGCCCGCCGCCGGCCCGCTTGCCTCGGCCGCGGACGCCGGGGCGGCCGACGCCGGCGCCCCCCCGCCACCGCCGGGGGCGGCGTGCGAGGTGACCGCGGCCACGGTGGCGCCGGCACCCGAGACGCCCGATGCGCCCGGACGCGACACCACCAGCCAGACGATCAAGGACGACGCAACCACGAGCGTGATGCCGGCGGCCGCGAGCTGGGGCATGGTGAAGCTGAACTGGCGCCGCCGAACGGGCAGGTGGAGCATTCCGGCGGTCTCCGCCGACGCAGCCGGTGGGCCCAGCCGCGATTCGATACCCGGCCACAGGTCGTCGGCCGGGGGCACGTCCTGCAGCGAGCCGACCAGGTTCACCACACGCCTGAGCTCCGCCAGGACCTGCGTGCAGTCCGGGCACCCGGCCAGGTGGGCCGCGAGATCCCGCTGCTCGGCCGGGCCAAGCTCGCCGTCGATATAGTCGGTCAGTCGATCCGTCCACCGATCGCCCATCGTTCCTCCTACGCCAGGTGCGTCCGCATCAGCATGCGGGCGCGGTGCAGCTGTGACTTGGAGGTGCCGGCATTGATCCCGAGCAGCACCGCGATCTCCTCGTGCTTGTAGCCTTCGATATCGTGCAGCACGAGCACCTCCCGCGCTCCATCCGGCAGCCGGTCCAGCGCCCGGGTCACGTCCACGCCCAGGTCCGGTCGCGCACCGCCGGCGTGCACCAGCTCCCCCATCTCCTCCTCGGCGACGAAGCGCTTGCGCGCCTTCGCCGCGTCCGCCCGCCGGGCCAGGATCACGTTCAGGGAGAGCCGGTACAGCCAGGTCCCGAACGCCGCCTCGCCCCGGAATCCGTCCAGCTTGGTCCAGGCGCGGACGAATGCATCCTGGGTCGCCTCGTCCGCGTCGTCCGGACCGAGCATGCGCCGGGCGAGGGAGTGGATCCGAGCCGAATGCCGCCGGTAAAGGCGCTCGAAGGCGGCCCGATCCCCCCGCGCCGCTTCACGCGCATCGTCCGCGTCAGTGCCCGGCCCGGCCGGGTTTTCCCGCAGGATCGCCAATGTCACTCGCCCGTTCCGCGCTGCGTTGTCCGACCAATCAGATCGGATGAACGGCGGAAAGGTTGGAACGGCGTAGGGCAAGGGCAAGGGCAAGGGCAAGGGTGAAGGTGAGGGAAAGGGGGGCGTGGGACATCATGTCCTCAGGGTGCGGCGGCCGCGGGGAAAGGGAAGGCAGGGGGAGGGTCGAGGGCTGAGGGCGGAGCGGCACGCGCAATGCCTCCTGCGAGCGGGCCCCCTGGAAGCGGAGGTGACGGATGGCGGTACTCGAGCTGACGCGGGAAGAGAGGCAGCTGCTGGAGGCCGCGCTGCATGCCTACGAGCAGACGCTGCTCTCCGAGATCGCGCACGCCGACGCGCGCGCGTTCCGCGAGGGGCTAAAAGCCCGGGAGACGGTGATCCACTCGCTGCTGGAGCGGGTGCGGCTGCGCGAGTCGGAGCCGGTCGGGGCGAGCTGAGCCGGGCCGCCTGCCGGTTGGGACGGGCCGGTCGGGCGCGTGTGAAGGGCGCGGAGTCGGGTCTCCCGTCGCGTCGCCATCGCCGCGCGTCGTGGACCGAGGTACCGAAAGGAGCGAGGATGAGGATCGGGTTCCTGGGTCTGGGGGGGATGGGTCTGCCCATGGCACTCAACCTGGTGCGGGCGGGGCACGAGGTGAGCGCGTGGAACCGGACCTCCTCGCGCGCGGATGCCGTGCGGGCGGCCGGCGGGCAGGTGGCGGGGACAGCGGCGGATGCGGCGGAGGGCGCCGAGCTGGTGCTCACCATGCTGGCGGATGACGCGGCGGTGAGCGCCGTGGTGTTCGGGGATGAGGCGACGGAGGGCTTTCTCCGGGCGCTTCCGCGGGGGGCGGTGCACGCGTGCACGAGCACGATCAGCGTGGCGCTTTCGCGCCGGCTGGCGCAGGCGCATGCGAAGCACGACCAGGGGTACGTGGCCGCCCCGGTGTTCGGCCGGCCACAGGCGGCGGAAGCGGGCCAGCTCACGGTGGTGGCCGCGGGCGCACCCGCGGCGCGGGCGCGGTGCCGGGAGGCGCTGGAGGCGCTGGGGCAGACGGTGCACGAGCTGGGCGACGATGCGCCCGCGGCCAATGTGGTGAAGCTGGCCGGGAACTTCCTGATCGCGGGCATGATGGAGGCGCTGGCGGAGGCGTTCGCCCTGGGCCGCAAGTCGGGCGTGGACGCGGCCAAGCTGCTGGAGATCCTGAACGGCGGCCTGGTGCGATCACCGCTGTACCAGAGCTACGGCACCATGATGGCCCAGGAGCGCTTCGAGCCTGCGGGCTTCAAGCTGAGCCTGGGCCTCAAGGACATGAGGCTGGCGCTGGCCGCGGCGGATGCGGCGGCGGTGCCCATGCCCCTGGCCTCGCTGGTCCACGACCACCTGCTTTCGGGCGCCGCCCGTGGCTGGGGTGATCGGGACTGGACGGCCATGTCCCGCATCCTGAGCGAGGCGGCGGGGCTGTGACTTCAGAGCGGGAGAGTGGGAGAGTGGGAGATGGTGCGCCCTCAGCTCACCGGGCGACCCTCGTCCTCCGGGTACCGACGGAAGACACCGGGCGCCTGAGGGCGCCCGTGACCAACTCCCGCTCTCCCGCTCTCCCGCTCTCCCACGCCGCTGGCAGGGGTCCGGGCGCGGCCGCGCCATAGCGCCGGACGGCGCCCGGGCGGTCAGGTGGCGCGGGCCGGCAGGTCCACGCCGTTGGCCTCGAAGATGGCCAGCGCCTCCGCGCCATCGATCGTCTCGCGCTCGATGAGCGCCAGCGCCAGGGCCTCGAGGGCGGCACGGTTCTCGGCCAGGATGGCGCAGGCGCGCTCGTAGTGGCGCCTGAGCAGTGCCTGGACCTGCGCGTCCATGGCGGCGGCGGCGCTGGAGGAGAGCGGCACGCCCTGCTCGTCCTGGACCAGACGCAGGAATCCCGCGGGGCTATGCAGGAAGTCCACGACCTCCTGCAGCTCCTCGGTAGCACCCTGCGTCCCGGCCACATCCTGAACGTCGTGACGGACGGACCCATGTCCCGCCCCACGTCGCCGCTGCCGCCCTGCCCTTGCATGTTCAGGAAGATCAGGAAGAACACGCCGCCGAACAGCACGATCTGGATCAGGATCGATAGCAGCGTCCTGTTGCGCTCGCGATCGACCTGGCTCGAACGACACGGGCACCCCCGCCCGCTCGGCCCGGGCGAGGACCGCGTCCGCATCGAGCTGGGGAAACACGACCGCGAAGCCGTTCGGCGCCCCCACGAATTCGGTGTAGCTCAACGGCTCCGGCCGGTGCAGCCGTGACCAGGCGGCGGCGGCGCCGCGCACGGCGGCGACGAGGGCCAGCAGGAGGACGATGTACTTCCAGGGGACCACGATACCGCTCCCCCGACGACCGCGCAGAGCGCGGGGCCGCCGCGAATTCGCTATGCGCATGACGAAACTCACGACCGACGAGGCGCGATGGTCGGGCACCGTCGCCCGAGCCAGCATATGGGGAGATACTCCGGCAACGCGGTAAGGCTGCGGAGGATAGGAAGGATAACGCTTTGGCTGCCGGAGCCGGGTGACCGCGACCGGCGAATCCCGGGGCGCGGCCAGACCGGGAACCGGCTACAACCGGCCCATCAACAGCATGATGATGAGGACCACCAGCACGACCCCGAGGATGCCGCTCGGGCGGTACCCCCAGCCCCGGCTGTGGGGCCAGACCGGAACCGCCACCAAGAGCAGCACGATCAGGACGATCATGAGCACGCTCATCGCATTCTCCCCAGGATGACGTTCGACCGGGCGGCCTAGCCGCCCTGCCTTACTCCCGGGCGTCGGCCCGGCGATGGTCCAGGGGGCAGGATTCATGCCCGAACCGGTTGCGGCGGCGCGATTTGTACTTTTCGCACGGGGAGTAAGGCGCGTGGTGCCCCGAGCCCGGCGAGCCCGTTCCCCTTGTGCCGTGCGCGGCAGCGTGCTATATATCGGCCGATACATCGAGACGTGGATCGAACGGAGGTGAACCATGCACAAGGGATGGAAAGGCTGGGGGTTCGACGCGCGCAGCTTCGGCGGGTTCGGCCCGCGAGGCGGGGGGTTCTTCCGGCCGGGCGAGGTCCGGCTGGCGCTGCTGTCGCTGCTGGCGGATGGTCCGGCGCACGGGTACGAGCTGATGAAGCGGCTGGAGCAGCGATCGGGCGGGACGTATCAGGCGAGCGCGGGGACGGTCTACCCGGTGTTGCAGCAGCTGGAGGACGAAGGTCTGGCCGGCTCGGACGTGCAGGACGGCAAGAAGGTCTACCGGATCACGGACGCCGGACGGGCGGAGCTGGAAACGCAGGCGGAGACGGTGGATCGGATATGGCGGCGGGCGCAGGGCTGGGAGGAGTGGGGCAACTGGCTGGGCCCGGAGACGGCCGAAATCGCCGGAGCCGTAGGGCGGCTGGTGAAGGCGTCCTTCAAGGCGGCGGCCCGGGGAGGTGCGGAGGGGATCGAGGCGGTGCGGGACGTGCTGGACAAGGCTCGGCGGGAGCTGGACGAGCTGGCCAAGAAGTAGGGACTCCTGCCCGCGGTGGGGCCGGCGCAGGCGCCGGCCCGAGGAGCCGCGCCGGCCATGCCGGCGCGGCTCCCATCATTGCGTGGTGTTGAAGATGATGGGGAGCGCGACCCAGACCATGACCGGCTTGTCCCGGTTCAGTCCGGGCGAGAAGCGCATGCCGGCGGCGACCTGCAGGGCGGCACGGTCGAGGGCGAGGCTTCCGCTGGTCACCTTCACCTGAGTGCGACGCACGGCGCCGGTCTCGTCGACGAGCAGCCAGACCAGGGTGGTGCCACCGATGCCGGCGGACTTGAGCTCGCTCGGGTACGTGCGTACCAGCGCCTGCCGGACGTCCTCACGGTTCCTGAGCTCCGGCGCGACCGTGTAGGGGGTGAAGGTAGGGGCCGCCTCGACGTTCTGCGCCGTGACGAGGGTGCGCCCGGCGCCGCTGGCCAGCGCCTTGTCCTGAACGGTTTTCTCGGCGGCGAAGCCGGACTCCCGCACGGTGAGGTCGGGCGGCGGCAGGTCGGGCGGCAGCGGGGCGGGCGCGGGGACAGCCGCAAGCCGGCGCACGGCCGTATCGGCGGACCGAGTCCTGGAGGGGGCGCCCGATACCTCCGCCGCGCGGGCCGCCGCGCGCCCGGCTGCCGCGGCGGCGGCGCCGGTCCAGACCAACTCGCGCTC
>JADGQX010000196.1 GCA_017881445.1 Gemmatimonadota bacterium
CAGCGCCGCCGCCGCGGGGGCGGGGGCGGGGGCGGGGGCGAACCCGACTGCCGGCGCCGACGGGCCGCCCGCCGCCTCGGCGGCGGGCACGCCCACGTCATCCCGGTCGTTCGGGCCGCCGGCCGGCAGCGCGCTCCCGCCCCAGACCGCGAAGTCCTTGCGATACGCCAACGTATCGTCGGCCGCGAAGTAGAGGCCGGGGCCGCCCTGCGGGCCATCGGCGTAGAGCGCCACCGCCTGGAAGGACATGGTGCCGGGGTATTGCCACTCCACGCGGCGGCCCCGGCCGTCCTTGCCCGCGAGCAGCGCCCGGGCATCGTGCGCCAGGGCGCCCATCCAGCGTGGCACCGCCAGCGCGTCCGTGGCGCCCGGCTGCGCGATGGGGCGGATGGCCGCGATGCGCGGATAGCGCACCCGCTCCACCGGCAGCGAGCCCATGTTCTCCAGCGCGATGCGCCAGTCGCTGTCGGCCGCGCCGGGCGCGAGGGAGACCATGGCCACGACGCGGAGCTGCGGCGCGGCGGGGAGACCGAGCTCGCTCCACACCAGCCGCAGGGCCGGCACGGGACCGGCCACGCGCGACCATGTGAACCGCCGCGCCGCCGCCGGCGTTACCACCTGGACGCCATCGTACAGCTCCAGCGCCCACACGCCGGAGGCGTCCCCGCCCGGCGCCAGGAAGGAGCGCGCGCCGGCGCGGTCCGTGAGCTGGAGCAGGCGACCGTCCTTCGCGGAGAAGGAAAGGCTCAGCCGGGCGTTCGCCAGGGTCACGGTGTCCCGGGCGTTCTGGGCGGCCGCGGGGGATCCGAGCGCGAGCGCGAGAGCGAGAGAGAGCGCGATTCTGGATTCGGGCATACGCCTCCTTCGCGGCGGCTCTGCCGCCATCGCGGGTGACTTCGTCATCTTAGTCACGAGACCGGAACCGCCATGGCGGCGAAGCAGTCCGGCACCACGGGCAGCCCCGTGGCCGCCGACTCCAGCATCGCGGCCTGCGTGGCCGTGACGTGCAGCGTGCGGGCGGCCGAGGTGGGCGGCTCCGCACCGCCCCGGATCGCCGCCATGAAGGTGTCCAGCGAGGTGCGGAACGCCCCCAGCAGCCGGCCGTCGACCTCGTTGGCGGTCTGCGGGCCGGTGAAGGTCACCGTCCGCCCCCCGGTAAGCGTGTAGCAGTCCACCACCCGCCCCCGGCTCTCGAAGTGCAGCAGCCCGGCGTCCCCGATCACCTCCAGGCGGTCCACGGTCACCGTCGGATACGACATCGGATGCACCCAGGAGGAGTGGAAGCTCGCCGTCGCCCCCGAGTCGTAGGCCACCAGCGCATCCACGCCGTCCGCCGCCCCGATGCCCAGCGACTCCAGCACGCCCCGTCGCTCCTGAGCCAGCACCCGCGTGGCCCGCGCGCCCAGGAACCAGCCGACGAGGTCGATGTCATGACTCGACATGAAGTAGACCGGTGAGGTCGATGCGGCCCAACCGATCATGCGCGTCGGCACGTAGATCGTGTCCTGCTTGCTCGACAGCACCATCACCGGCCGGCCGATGGCGCCCGCGTCGATCTGCTCCTTCATCCAGGCGTACTCCGGAACCCAGCGCTGGCTGTAGTTGACCTGCAGCACCAGGCCTCGCCGCGCCGCCTCGTCCACCATGGCACGCCCGTCCTCCAGCGAGGTGGCCAGCGGTTTCTCCACCAGCACGTGCAGTCCATGCCGCAGCGACGCCATGACCGGTGCCAGGTGCAGGTGGTCCGGCGTCGCCACCACCACGGCGTCCAGCTCCAGCGCCTCCAGCATGCTCGCGGCATCGGCGAACACGGCGGCCCCCATCGGCTCCGCCGCCACCTGCGCCCGCTCCACCAGCAGGTCGGCTACGCCCACCACCCGCGCGCCCTCCACCTCGGCGAAGACGCGCGCGTGCCGCCGTCCCAGGATTCCCGCGCCCATGACGCCAAGCCGGACCTCTGCGTGCATAATCACCGTGCCTATCAACCGGCCCTGGGCGATACGGCCGTTCAGGAATCGAGCCAGCCGTGAGCGCGCCGGCTACTTCATCCGCTCCAACCGATCGAGCAGCTCCGGCAGGCTCTGGAGCTGGTCGATGTGGTCGGGCCCGGCATTGCCGGCGAATCCCAGCACCAGCAGGCGGCCCCGGCGCGCTTCGCTCAGCTGCTGCATGCCCCGGGGTCCCCAGCGCACGGTGGGCGTGCGCTTCAGGCCGAGGGCGTCGAGCAGCCAGTCGGTGGTTTCCGTGGTGCTGGCGAAGGTGCCGGGGAAGATCTCCGAGTGTGTGATCAGGAAGCGCTTCTCGCCGCGGATGGCGGCCCGGGCGTACTCGAGGAAGATCTCGAGGTTGGCCGGGTCGAGCGTGCCTCCCTCGGCGACGACCTTGCCATCGGGCACGTAGCCGGTGTGGAGTCCGTCGATGAGGAGCACGGCGTCCACGGCGGCGAAGTGGCGGGGATCGCGCAGGATTGTGCGGATGGCGCCGTGGCCGGCGCTGAAGCCCGAAAGCGTGATGGCGCGGAATCGCACCGCCGGGGCGGCTGCCGAGCCGGCCCCAGCGCGTCCCCGGGCCGCCAGCGCGGCGGTGGTCTCGCGCCGGATGGCCTCCAGCAGCGAATCGAAGGCGGCCGGCTCGGCGAAGGGGCGCGCGTAGGCGCCGGATCCGGGCGCGATATTGACCACGGCCAGGACGCGGTCACCGCCGAGTCGCGAGACGGCGTACTCGGGGACGAAGGCCGCGCCCAGGAAGTGGATGATGAGCTCGAGGCGGTCGGCGTGGCGAGCGCTGGCCGGGACGAAGACGACCACCGGCTTCCCCGCGGGCCCGGCGAATGTGCGCTCCGTGCCGTCGAGCGGGCGCGGCTGCAAGCGCTCGTGGGCGCGGGTGTGCTCGACCATGGGCGACGGGTTCTGTGCGGCCGCGGGCGGCAGCGCCGGGGCAGCCGGAGCCGGGGTCGCGGGCGCGGGTACCTGCGCGGTCGCCCCGGCCGCGGTTGCCGCGCAGGCGAGGATCGAAAGCAGCACGCCGGCGGCACGTCGCATGAGCTTCAATACAGGAGATACGCCTTGCGGCTCTGCTCGAAGCGCTTGACGTCCGCGTCCCACTGCTTGAGCAGCGCGGGCAGCGTCCCGGCATCGATGGCCTTGCGCACCTGGTCCGTGCCCGTGAGCCGGTCGATGGTCATCATGCCCGGCTCGCGCCGGTTGGCGCCCACCCACTGGAACTCGGCCGGCTGCGTCTTCTTGATCTCGTTCATGAGCAGCAGCGCGGACCGGATCGGCCGGAAGGTGTTCCGGTTCGTGACCACGAAGCGGATGCCCTTCACGCTCTGCCCGGGGTACTTGTGGGGCGTCGTGTCGATCGCGAACTCGACCGCGTCGAAGCGGACGCCGGGCAGCTTCCTGGCGTTCATCGCCCTGGCAATCTCGACGTTCTTCAGCCAGGGCGCCCCCACCTGCTCCAGCGGCAGCGGGCTGCCGCGGCCCTCGCTCAGGTTGACGCCCTCGAAGAACACGCTCCCCGGATAGATGACCTCAGCCTCCACCCGGCGGATGTTGGGCGACGGGTTGATCCAGGGCAGCTTCGTGTCCTCCCACCACATGGAGCGCTTCCAGTTCTCCATGGGGATCACGGTCAGCTTGGCCCCGATCTTCTGCTCGGCGTTGTACATGCGCGCAAGCTCGCCCACCGTCATCCCGTGCCGGGACGCCACCGGGTAGATACCCACGAAGGAGAGGAACTTCGGGTCCGTGATGTTGCCCTCGACGATGGTGCCCGTGATCGGGTTGGGCCGGTCCAGCACGATGAAGGGGATTCCCTTCTCCGCCGCCGCCTGCATGGCGTTCGCCATGGTCGACTCGAAGGTGTACTGGCGCACGCCGATGTCCTGGATGTCGTAGACCAGGACATCCACGTCCTTCAGCATCTCGGGCGTCGGCTTGTAGGTCTCGCCATAGAGCGAATAGACCGGCAGTCCCGTCTTCTCGTCCGTGCCGGAGGCGACGCGGGTGTCCGCCGTGCCCCGGATCCCGTGCTCGGGCCCGAAGAGCGCCACCAGCTTCACCCCCTTCATGCCGTGGATCAGGTCGATCGTGCTGCGGCGCTCGGGGTCGAAGCCCGAATGGTTGGTGACCAGCCCCAGCCGCTTGCCCTGGATGATGGCCGGCGGGTGGTGGAGGAAGCGGATCAGCCCGGGGCGGACCTCGGGACCTTCCTTGTGGCTCGCCTGTGCGGCCTGCTTCGGCGTGGCGGCCGCCGGCTTCTGTTGCGCGGCGAGGGGGCCGGTGAACACACCGGCGGCCAGCGCGAGCGCGAGCATCGCGTGCTTCATGGGCGTTTTCTCCAGGACTGGACGGGGGTGAGAACATGATTGCGAACCGATGCGCAGAACGCAATACGCGAAAACGACAATGCGCTGCGGCTGCATCCGAACGGATCGGGGAGCGGTGGCGGACGAAGCGCCGGCCGGGCTATCCTGGGACGGCACGGGCAGGTCCGCCGCGCCGCACGGCGAAATCGTCCGACGTCCACATCCACGTCCTCGTCCAAGAGCCGTCATGAAATATTCTGCCGCGCTTCTGCTGTCCTGCCTGGTTGCCGGTGCCTGCGCCGGGGGCGGGCGTCCGGCCACGCCCACACCGCGGGCGCGGGTCGGGCTGGAGCCCAACACCACGCTGCTGTACGCGAAGCCGGGCGCGGTGGGCATGGCCCGCCAGCTGGAGGCGACTCTGGACTCGATCATGCGCGCGGGTATCGCGGCCGGGGCCGCGCCCGGCGCGGAGCTGGTGGTGGGCCGCTGGGGCCGGATCGTGCTGCAGCGCGGGTATGGTCACACGGACACGACGACGTCGTCGCCGGTGCCGGACGATTCGACGCTCTGGGACATGGCGTCGCTGACCAAGGTGATCGCGACGACGTCGTCGGCCATGGCGTTGCAGCAGGAGGGCAAGCTGAACATCGACACGCCCGTCGTCGCCTACCTGCCGGAATTCAATGCGCCGGAGAAGGCGGGGATCACGGTGCGCATGCTGCTGGAGCACCGGGGCGGGTTGGAGGCGGGCGCCAACCTGGCGCGGTCGTACCGGGGGCGGGTCGCGTTCCTGCAGCAGATCAACGCCCGGCCGCTGAAGTACGTCCCGGGCGACAGCATGATATACAGCGACTGGGACTTCGTGCTCATGGGCATGATCGTGGAGCGGATCTCGGGCCAGCCGCTGGACCGCTACGTCCACGACCGGATCTTCGCACCGCTGGGGATGAAGGACACCGACTTCCAGCCGCTGGCGCCGGGCACGGCGCCACTGCAGGCGGACACCAACTGCACAGCGCTGGTGGGCCAGGCCACCCCGGCGCGGCTGGCGCGCATCGCGCCCACGGAGTGGGACCGGGAGGCCCGGCCGGGGCACCTCTGGGGCATCGTCCACGACAACAACGCCTGCGCCCTGGGCGGGGTCTCCGGGCACGCGGGGCTGTTCTCCTCCGGGCGGGACCTGGCCGTCTTCGCACAGATGCTGCTGAACGCAGGCACGTACGGCGGCGTGGAGGTGCTGAAGCCGTCCACCGTGGTGAGCTGGACCTCGCGCCAGCGGCCCGGCTACAGCCGCGGGCTGGGCTGGGACACGCCCAGCGCCCGCTCCAGCGCCGGCCGCTACTTCGGCCCCCGCGCCTTCGGCCACACCGGCTACACCGGCACCTCCATCTGGATCGACCCCGAGCGCGGCCTGTTCGTCATCCTGCTGACCAACCGGGTGAACCCCACCAGCGCCAACATGCGGCACGAGCCGCTGCGGCGGGCCGTGGCCGACGCGGTCCAGAGCGCGATCCTGGACGCGCCGCTCGTGGACTGGGAGGCACGCAGGTAAACCACATCTTACCGCCGAGGACGCCGAGGACGCCGAGGGGCGCTTCGGAAGCGGCGCGGCTGCCGAAGGGAACGGCTGATTCCACCGCAGGGCCACAGAGGGCGCCGACGGGCGCTTCGGAAGCGGCGCGGGCACTGACAGGTCCTTTTGTTGGTTCAACTGCAACAGATCCGTCCTCCGTGGACTCTGTGGCTCTGCGGTGAAACCGCCGTTCTTCGTGGGCTACGTGTCCTTCGTGGTGAAGGGGTGAAAGGGAGGGAGCGATGAGCGAGTCGCAGTACCCGTACGATACCCACCTGGACATCCGCTACGAGCCGCTGGAGCTCATCGACACCGGGCGGCTGGCGGCGGAAGTCACGCATCCGTGGTGGAACCAGACGCTGACGCGGGTGAACGACTGCGTAGTGCGCCTGGGCGTAGTCCAGGGCGAGTACCACTGGCACAAGCACGACGACGAGGACGAGTTCTTCTACGTGGTGGAGGGGCGGCTGCTGGTGGACCTCGAGGAGCGGACGGTCGAGCTGGCGCCGGGCCAGGGGCTGACCCTGCCCCGGGGCGTGGTGCACCGCACCCGGGCGCCGGAGCGCACCATCATGCTCATGGTGGAAGGCGCCGGGATCGTGCCCACGGGCGACCAGTAGCGCGGTCGGCCGCCCGGGCGCCATGACGCAGCGGCGGGCCGCCGATCGGCGGCCCGCCGCTTCCCTTGCCCCTGCCCCTGCCCTACGGCTTGAACGCGAAAGCGTCAAGCCGTCTACCAGATCTTCACCCGATCCGCCGGCGCCCGATACATCTTGTCCGTGGGCTGGACGTTGAAGGCCGCGTAGAATGGATCGAAGTCGGTGAGCGGCACGAATGCGCGATACTGCCCCGGCGAATGCGGGTCGGTCAGCAGCTGGTTGCGCAGGGCCTCGTCCCGCATCTTCGAGCGCCAGATCTGGGCGTAGCCCATGAAGAAGCGCTGGTCGCCGGTGAAGCCGTCGATGACCGGCGCTTCCTTGCCGCCGAGCGAGATCCTGTAGGCGCGGTAGGCGGCGGCAATGCCGCTCAGGTCGCCGATGTTCTCGCCCAGGGTGAGGCGGCCATTGATGTGGATGCCGGGCACCGGCTCGTAGGCGGCGTACTGGTTCGCCAGCGCGGTGGTCTTGGCCTGGAACGCCTTCAGGTCCTCGGGCGTGAACCAGTCGCGCAGGTTGCCGTCGCCATCCGACTTGCTGCCCTGGTCGTCGAAGGCGTGGCTGGTCTCGTGGCCGATGACGGCGCCGATGGCGCCGTAGTTCACGGCGTCGTCCGCGTTCACGTTGAAGAAGGGCGGCTGCAGGATGGCGGCCGGGAACACGATCTCGTTGTTGGTGGCGTTGTAATAGGCGTTGACGGTCTGCGGCGTCATGCCCCAGCGGGCGCGATCCACGGGCTTGCCGAGCTGGTCGATCATGTCCTCGTAGGCGAAGGCCCGGGCGCGCATCATGTTGCCCACCAGGTCGCCGCGCTTGATCTCCAGCTTGGAGTAGGCACGGAACTTGTCGGGATACGCGATTTTGACGGTGAACTTGGCGAGCTTGGCCTGGGCCTGGGTCCTGGTGGCCGGGCCCATCCAGTCGAGGGAGTCGATGGCGATCCTGAAGGAGGCGAGGATGTTGTGCACCATCGCGTCCATGCGCGCCTTGGCCTCGGGCTGGAAGTAGCGCTGCACATAGAGCTGGCCCACGGCCTCGCCCATGGCGCCCTCGACCATGCCGACACCCACCTTCCAGCGGGGCCGGGGCTCCTTGAGCCCCTCGAGGACGCGGCCGTAGAAGTCGAAGCGCGCCTGCGAGAACGCGGCCGGCAGGACCTCGGCAGCCGAGTTCAGCGTGCGGAAGGTCAGGTACTCCCGCCAGGTGGCCGGCGGGGTGGAGGTCAGGATCGGGTCTACGGCCTTGAGGTAGTCGGGCTGGCGCACGACGACCTCGGTGGCGGCGCCCATCCCGGCATCGGTGAGGAACGTCTTCCAGGCGAATGACGGCGTCAGCGCCTGCAGCTCGGTGACGCTCATCCGGTTGTAGGTCGCGTTGCGGTCCCGGCTGCGGGCGCGGTCCCACTGCTTCTCCGCCACGCTGGTCTCCAGCGCGAGGATGCGGGCGGCGGCGCCGGCCGGGTCGGGCTGTTGGGCCAGCGTCATCAGCTGGGTGATGTAGCCCGTGTACGCCTTGCGGATGGCGACGAACTTCTCATCCTGGCGCAGATAGTAGTCCCGGTCAGGCAGCGACAGCCCGCCCTGGTTCACCCCCACGATGTTGGCGCGGGAATTCTTCTGGTCGGCGCCCACGAACACGCCGAAGGGACCGCCGCTCCCGCCCCGGCGCTGGCCGTAGGCGAAGGCCGCGGCCAGGTCCGCCGTCGTCTTGAGCTGCGCGATGTGATCCAGCTGCGGCTGCAGCGGCTTCGTGCCCAGCGCCTCGATGCGGCCGACATCCATGAAGTCGGCGTAGAGGTCGCCGATCTTCTGCGTGTTGGAGCCCGCCTTCCCCGGGCTCCTGGCCGCGTCCTCGACGATGGCGTGCACAGCCGCCTCGGAGGCGTCGCGCAGCTCGTCGAAGGAGCCCCAGCGCGCACGGTCGGCCGGGATCTCCGTCTTCTTCACCCAGCTGCCGTTCGCGAACTGGGAGAAATCGTCCTGTGGGCGGACCGCGCGGTCGAAGTTCGCGGTGTCCACGCCCAGGGCGCGGATCGGCGGCGCCTGCTTCTCATGGAGCCGGCCCGCGCAGCCCGACGCGACCAGCGCGAGGGCGACCAGGGCCGCCCGGAATCCGAAGCGAGATCTTTCCATCATCGGTTCACTCGCGATATAGGGGTAAGCGACGGGACTATAAGGAAATCTACACTTCCGGCCCGGGAAACGTTTGACGCCCGGGCACGGCCGAACGGTGCGGCCAGGCGACCCGCGCGGCGGCAGCCGGCTCAGGGCGCGCGCACCGCGCCCAGGAACAGGATCGTGCCGCTGAAGCGCTCGCGGATCGCGACCAGGAAGGGGC
>JADGQX010000197.1 GCA_017881445.1 Gemmatimonadota bacterium
ACGATGGCGCTGCCGCGCGGCCCGGGCCGGAGCGTGAGC
Source organism: Gemmatimonadota bacterium (assembly GCA_017881445.1). Lineage (GTDB taxonomy): Bacteria > Gemmatimonadota > Gemmatimonadetes > Longimicrobiales > RSA9 > JADGQX01. Next base: position 40 of record JADGQX010000197.1, read on the forward strand.
ACGGTGACTTCCGGCAGGGCGCCGATGCGGAAGGGGATGCCCCAGTAGTTGGTGCCGGGGTGGATGTAGAGCAGCGACTCGCCCTGGCGGTGCACGCCCATGGCGTGCTCCAGGAAAGGCGAGGCCAGGCTCCAGCCCAGGCGCGGGATGGAGAACTGCCCGTGGTGCGTGTGCCCGCTCAGCGTGAGTGCGGCGCCCCGGCGAGCCAGCGCGGGCCAGAGCGCGGGGTTGTGCGCGAGCACGAGCGTGAGCTGGCCCCGCGCCACGCCCGCCAGTGCGCGCTCGAGGTCGGGCGCGGCGGCGGCGCCGCCGCCCCGCGTCCAGTGCAGCGCGGCCGGGTCGCCCGTGCCCGCGATCCAGAAGCGCACGCCCCGGTGCTCGAGGGCGACGGCGTCGTTCACCAGCACGCGGATCCCCTGCTGCTCCAGCCCGCGCCGGACCTCGGCCCAGCCGGCGTAGACGTCGTGGTTGCCGGCAATGGCGAACACGCCCAGCGGCGCCTCCACGCCCTCGAGCGCGGCGGCGAAGTGGTGTACGTCCCGGGCGTAGTCGTCCACCTGGTCGCCCGTGCTGACGACGACGTCCGGCCGGGCGTCCCGCACGGCCGCCGCCACCCGGCGCAGGAAGCGACGCGAGGTGTGCGGGCCGACGTGCAGGTCCGAGATCTGGACGATGCGCAGCCCGTCGAGTCCGGCGGGCAGACCGTCCAGCAGCACGTCCAGGTGGCGCACGACCAGCCAGCGGCTCCCGGCGTAGCCCGCCAGCGCCAGCGAAGCCAGCACGGCGGCCGTCAGCGCCATGGCCCCGCGCCCGACCGCGCCCGCGGCCGAGAAGGGCAGCCCCGCCAGCGCGCCCAGCACCCCGGCGGCGCCCACCGGCGGCAGCACCAACTGGATGTACCAGAACGGGCGCAGCACCCACAGGCGCGTGGGCGCCGACGGGTAGGCGCCGCCCACGAAGCCCCGGACCAGCGCGGCCAGCGGCGCCGCCCCGACCAGCGCCAGGGCCAGCACCGCCAGCCACCCGCCCGGCAGCACGGGCGCGAGCAGCGCGCCCACGATGACCCACCACGTGGCCATCCACGCCAGCATCACGGCGAGAATGCGCCGCACGGGCAGCTCCGGTGCCTGCTCCGCCGCGCCCGCCGCCCGGGGTTCCGTTGCCGCCGCTTCCATTCCTGCCCTCTCGTGCGTGAGAGAGCTGGTACCGCGATAGCCGGGCCACGGTTTCATTCGGCGGCCACGCCGGACCACGAGTGCCTTGTAACCCGCCGCATCCGCGTGTACCGTATTGCATCCCAGAGGCGTCTCGATTTCCTGTCCCCGGGCATCGCTGCCCTTTCCAGGGTCCCCATGCCCGAGGCGACCAACGGAGCAAGCCTATGTGTGCGGCAAAACTGACGCGGGCGCTGGCCGGCGTGCTGATCCTGGCGGGACTGGCAGGACTGGCGGGCTGCGGCGTGGCCGACGCCCTGACCGGCTCGAAGAACGGCCTGTCGCAGGACGAGGTGAACGCCTTCATGCAGCAGGTAGGCACGGCGTACTCCAATGGCATGAGCAGCGCCCACCCGCAGCTCGCGCCCACCTCCCTTCTGCGGGCGGGGAACATCGTCTTTCCCTTGGACTCACCGCCCCAGCCCTGGCCCGTGCTGGTCAACGTCTCGGTGCAGCAGCGTACCAACTGCACCGCCGGGGGCAACATCAGCGTCTCGGGAAGCATGACGGGCAGCCTCGACAACAACGGCTCGGGGGTGCTGTCGACGCAGGTGACGGAAACGATCAGCGACTGGCAGTGCATCACCGGCATCGTCATCAACGGGGACCCCTACATGTCGGCGGTCGGCACGTTCTCCTTCCTCAACGGCCAGCAGTCCACGGCGGCACAAATCAGCTTCGGCGGCGGATTCAAGTGGACGGGGAACAACACGGGCAGCTGCCAGATCCAGATGACCATGCTGTTCTACCCCAACGGCACGGCGCACCTGAGCGGCTCGGCCTGCGGCAGGAGCGTGGACGAGTCGATCTAGCCGCGCTGGCGGGACCTCAGCGAGCGCGCGGGGAAGGCCGGGGCAACCCTTCCCCGACCCCCAGGTAGCTGACGAACATCCGCGTCGCCTCCGCGATGAGGTCGGGCTGGTCGAAGCCGGCCGGCCGACGCCATCTGGGCTGCCGCCACGCGGTCGTCTACCCGCCGATGTCCTCCGTGCGCGCGCCCGCGCCCTCCAGCAGGGCCCGGTACCAGCGCGTTGCGCTCGCCAGCCGCTCCTCGTGGCCGGCGGGTGCCCATACGACGGAGAGCGTCCTCGTCGTTCCCGCGCCGGTCTTGGTGCGCTGGGAGTCCCGCACGGCGTTGGCGCAGGGACCCGCGGCGTCGAAAAGGCAGAGCAGCCCGCCCAGGTCGATCTCCTGGCCGGAGGCGTTGAAGACGTAGGCAGCGCCGGCGGGGGCGACCGCGATGCGGAAGGGCGGCGTCGCCAGGTCGAGGTCCACCACGCTGATCGGCAGCGCGCTGTGCAGCGAAACGGCGTTGCACGCGTCCACCGCCAGGTTGATCGAGCCCAGCGCACCCTCCGTGGCGGCGCGGACCAGGTACTCCGACGCCGGCTTGCCCCGGCCCGTGGGCTTGTATCCCCCCGCGCGCAGGAGGTCCCGCACCGCGCCGCGCACGGCCTCGTCACGCTGGAGCGGTGCCGGCGCGTCCGCATGCAGCAGCTCGAGGATCTCCGGGGGCGTGGACACGTCGCCCAGCCGCGCCGGGAAGCTCGTCACGAACACCGCCACCCGCAGCAGCGGATGCGCTTCCACTTCTACCATTCCGGCCGCCTCAGGAAATCCAATTTTCACCGCAGAGCCACAGAGGGCACAGAGAACCTGGTTGACCACCCCGTCCAAGGCGTCCGCCGGGAACGGCCTTTTGGTAGTTAACCACAATAGATACTGCCTGTCGATGCCCGCCGTCCCGCGGTTCCCGAGGTAGCCTCTGTGTCCTCTGTGCCTCTGTGGTGAGGATTTGCTGTTTCGTTCGGGCGCCCGGCAAGCCGGGCGTCACCTGGGCGTGAGGATCAGTGGCGACCGTGGTTGCCGGGTGAAGTCGAAGTCCTGCATCAGGTCGCCCAGGAGGGTCACGGTTTCGCGTACCGTGGGGCGCGGATCGGGCCGGCCGTCGTTCTTCGGGTCCAGTCGCTGGCCGCCCAGGAAGACGTCCTCGATGAAGCGGACGTAGGCGTCGAAGCTGAGCATCTGGTGGTCGATGAACCCGGCTTTCGCGTACGGGCTGATGACGATGCCGGGGACGCGCATCCCGTAGCCGTTCTGGTCCACGACCGGCGGGACCACGTGGTCGTAGAAGCCGCCCCAGTCGTCCCACGCCAGGAAGATCGCGGTCGAGTCCCACGCCGGGGACTGCATGATGGCGTTGATCAGGCCGGTCACGTACTTCTCGCCCGTGCTGACCAGCGCCGGCGGGTGCTCGCTCTGGCTGCCGTTGGGCGTGATCCAGGCGACCGCCGGCAGGTTGCCCGTCTGGGCATCGGTGAAGAAGTGATCCAGCGTCTGGACGTTGCCCAGCTCACCATCCTGGCTCACGGTCGTGAAGAAGGGCAGGGGGTTCCAGATCTCCGGCGTGCCGGCGTTCTGCACCTTGGGGTTGCAGATGGCGGCGCCGTCGTCGCAGTCCGGCTGGGTGCCCGACGCCACGTAGTACTTCCAGCTCACGTTGTGCTTGTGCAGCAGGTAGGTCAGGTCGGTCCAGGCGTAGTTCGGCCGGGGCTGGGGGCCGAGCCCCTCCGTGAGACCCTGCGGGCTCTGCAGCTCGTTCACGCAGCTGGAGGGGTCGTCCTGTACGGCGCAGCGGGCGCTCCACTCCGAGACCATGAACAGGTGGTCCGGCAGGCTCCAGGACGCGTTCGGCTCGAACATGTGGTCCTGCAGCACGAACGTCTGCGCGTACGACCAGTAGTTCGGGATCTCCCGCTGGTCGTGGTAGCCCATGACGTCCGTGGTGTCCGGGTTCGTGCAGAACGGATCGAAGGGGCTGGTACAGTGCCCCCCGCTCTCCGCCACCTTGATGAACCCGTCCATCTTGCCGCCATCCACGTCCGTCACGTGGCTGTCCGCCGCGTGCGGGCCGCCCCGGTTCACGTCGTTCGGGTCGTGGAACGGCCGCTCGCAGCCGCCCCGTTTGGGGTCCGGCACGCACACCGTCGGCACCCCCGCCTGCATGGGAATGCCCTCCGCTCCCGGGAACGTACCGAAGTAGTGATCGAAGGAGCGGTTCTCCTGCATGATGATGACGATGTGCCTGATCTTCGACGCGGCCAGACCGCCGCCGCCGCCGCCGCCCGGGGTGACGGCGTTCTTCTGGTCGCACGCGGCCGGCGCCAGCGCCAGCAGCGCCAGGACCAGGGCCGCGCCCGCCGTCGCGGGCCGGGCGGCGCTCGGTGCATGCGCCGGCGCTTCCCGGCGACGATTCAGTCTAACCAGTCTCATTCGAAAGCCTCCAGAGCAGTGCGTCCCACCGGCCGCGGCGTCCGTCCGCCTCCCCTGAGACGGACGCGGCGCCGGATTCGGACGCCGGCAAGGTGCCGGTGCCCGCATGCCATTGCCGTGCCGCGAGATGGGCTGCGCCTCCCCGGAGGCGGCACCCCGCGGCGCCGCTGGGGCCCGGAACCGCCGGGGCGCGTGTGGCTGGACGGGAGGCGCGGCGTGGCGCACTTTGTTGCGCTTCGACGGACGGACGGACGCAGCCGAGCCGGGCGGGCGACGGCGCCGCAAGCGGGCGGCGACGGGCGCCGCCCGCGGCGAACCCGAGCGCGCGGAGAAAGCATGGCCGAGCCGACGCAGGGCAGGACCAGCCCCTACATCCCCGCCTCGCAGAGTCTGCCCGAGATCACGATCAAGGGGACGATCCTCGGGATCCTGCTGGCGGCGATCCTCGCGGGCGCGAACGCCTATCTGGGGCTGTTCGCGGGCATGACCGTGTCGGCATCGATCCCGGCGGCGGTGATCTCCATGGGCGTGCTGCGCTTCTTCAAGCGCTCGAACATCCTGGAGAACAACATGGTGCAGACCATCGCCAGCGCGGGGGAAGCGCTGGCGGCGGGCGTGATCTTCACCATCCCGGCGCTGGTCATCCTCGGCCGCTGGACGCACTTCGACTTCCTCCAGACCATGCTCATCGCCGGCTTCGGCGGCACGCTGGGCGTGCTCTTCACGGTGCCGCTGCGGCGCGCGCTCATCGTGGACGAGGGACTGCAGTTCCCCGAGGGCGTCGCCTGCGCCCAGGTGCTGGAGACCGGGGAGCGCGGCGGCCAGGGCGTCATCTACGTGGCCGGCGCGGCCATCACCGCGGCACTCTACAAGTTCGTCGAGACCGGGCTGCGCCTCTTCCCCGACGCCTGGGAGGTCGCCGCGCCGGCGGCGGGGCGCCGGACGCTGGCCTACATCGGCACCAACTTGTCCCCCGCGCTGATCGCCGTCGGCTACATCGTCGGGCTCAACATCGCGATCCTCGTCTTCGCGGGCGGCGCCATCAACTGGTGGGTGGCCATCCCTATCTATGCCGCCACCCACGGCGGCATCCCCGCGGACCAGTCCGCGGTGGACTATGCCAACCACATCTGGGCGACGCAGACCCGCTACGTCGGCGTCGGCTCCATGATCCTGGGCGGCCTCTGGGCGTTGGTGAAGCTGGGCGGCAGCGTGCTGAATGGCGTGAAGAGCGGCCTCGCCGCGTACCAGGCCTCCCGTGCCCCGGGCGCCCTCGCGGTCGAGCGCACCGACCGCGACATCCCGATGCCGGCCGTGATCGGCGCCCTCGTGATCTCCATCGTCCCGCTCTTCTTCCTCTACCACTACCTGGTGGGCGGGTTCGGCATGACCATCGCCATGGCGATCGTCATGGTGGTGGCCGGGTTCCTCTTCTCCGCCGTCGCCGGGTACATGGCCGGTCTGGTCGGCTCCTCCAACAACCCGATCTCCGGCGTCACCATCGCCACCATCGTCTTCGCCTCGCTGCTGCTGCTCGTCCTGTTCGGACGGGAAAGCGACGTCGGGCCCGCGGCCGCCATCCTCATCGGCGCGGTCGTCGCCTGCGCCGCGGCCATCGCCGGCGACAACCTGCAGGACCTGAAGACCGGCTACCTGGTGGGCTCCACGCCCTGGAAGCAGGAGCTCATGCTCGCGGTGGGCACCCTGGTCTCCGCCGTGGTCATGGCGCCCGTGCTCGACCTGCTGCTCAGCGCCTACGGCATCGGCCCCCGCACCCCGGTGCACCCCGCGTCCCTCACCGCGCCCCAGGCGACGCTCATGGCCGCCGTGGCCCAGGGCGTCTTCCACGGCGGGCTCCCCTGGACCATGGTCTTCATCGGCATGGGTGTCGCCGCCGCCATCATCGCCCTCGACACCATCCTGGAGAAGCGCAACTCGGAGTTCCGCACGCCCGTGCTGGCCGTGGCGGTGGGCATCTACCTGCCCTTCCAGCTCTCGACCCCCATCCTGGTCGGCGGCCTCATCGCCTGGGCCGTGCAGCGCTCGCTGCGCAAGCGCGCCGCCGCGGAAGGCCCCGCTGCCGCCGCCCTCTCCGCCGACGTCGAGCAGCGCGGACTCCTGCTGGCCTCCGGCTTCATCACGGGCGAGGCGCTGGTGGGCATTGCCATGGCGGTCCCCATCGTCATCGCCTCCCGTGCCGACGTCATGGCCTTCTGGGGCGTCCACGACGCCGCCTGGCCCGGCCTGCTGATCCTGGCCCTCATCTGCTATGGGTTGTACCGGGTGGGGAAGGCCGTGTAACGGCAGGGTTAGGGCTTGGTTAGGGCGAGGGCGAGAGCCCTGAGCCCAACGGGTTTCGGCGCACTGGCACGCGGGTTGCGTCGGGTGGGGACGGTCGCCCGAACACGCACGGACGACCGGCTGGAGGACGTCCCGCCCAGGGCGAGCCGGGTGGGCATGCAGGGTGGGGATTCGAGACGCGAGCACGGACGGGCGTCCCTCGGCAAGCGAAGCCAGAGCGAAAGCGCAGGAACGGAAGCGCGGGAGAGGGCCCTAGCCCTTTCCCGCGCTTTCACGTACCGGGTAACGGCAGGGTAGAGCATCGAGCATGAGGGCTAGCATGAGCATGAGGAAGACCGATCCTCCCGCGGCCTACCTTCCTCATGCTCGCCCTCATGCTCTTGCTCACAACTCATCGATATTCCGCGGCCAGTCATCCCTGAGCAGTCTCGAGAGCGAGCGGTCGGCGAGGACGCGGCCGCCGGTCTGGCAGCGGGCGCAGTAGTCGGTCTCGTTGGTGGCGTATCGGATGCGCTGGACGGGTGCGCCGCAGACGGGGCAGGGCTGGCCGAACTTGCCATGCACGGCCATGTCCGGGCGGAAGGCCGTGACCTCCTCGGGGAAGTCGTCGCCCACGGCGCGGCGCAGCCGGTCGGTCCACTCCAGCAGGACCTGGCGGGTGGCGTCGAACAATCGGGCGACGTCGTCGTCCGGCAGCTTCGTGCTGAGCGCCAGCGGCGAGAGGCGGGCGCGGTGCAGGATCTCGTCGGAGTAGGCGTTGCCGATGCCGCTGAAGAGGCGGGGATCGGTGAGCGAGCGCTTGAGGGTGTGGCTCTCGGAGCGCAGGCGGGCGGCGAAGTGCGGCAGCGTCGTCTCCAGCACCTCGAGGCCGCCGCGCTGGAACTCCGCCAGCGCGGCCTCGCCCCGGACCACGTGCAGGGTGGCGCGGCGTGTGGAGCCGGCCTCGGTCAGGAAGAGCGTTCCGTCCGGGAACGCCAGGGCGGCCAGCACCATGCGCCCGACCAGCTTCTTCCCCGCGGGACGCCAGCGCAGCCGGCCGGCGATCATGAGGTGGATCACGAGGAAGAGGTCGCCCTCGAATCCCAGGGCGATGCGTTTGCCCAGGCGCTGGACGCTCTCGACGCGCCGCCCGACCACCGCGGAGGGCTGCGGCTCGACGCTGCGCAGCAGGAAGGGTGTGCGGATCTCGATGCCCTGCAGCGGCTGGCCGCGCAGGCGTGCGGCCAGCCGCTCGGTGTAGACGACGATGTCGGGAAGCTCCGGCACGGCGGGTCTCCGGCTCGAGACTCAGTCGGGGAGGCTAAGTCCGGCGACGAAGGCGCGGAAGCGCATGGGTTCGGTGAGCGGCTCGCCGTGGCCGAAGCAGACGATGGCGGGCCGCAGCTCCGCCAGGCGCCGCAGCGAGGCCCGGTTCAGCTCCCGGTCCAGCGTGCCCAGGCCGACGGGCTCCTGCAGCCCCCGGCGCCCGGTCCAGGGGTGCCGGCTCATGGCGGCGTCGCCCAGGACCAGCACGCCGTCGGCCTCGCGCCAGAAGGAGATGGAGCCGGCGGTATGCCCGGGCGTCTCCAGGACGACGAAGCCGGCGCCGACCTCGTCGCCCTGGCGCAGCACCCGGGCGACAGGGTGCGCCGGTCCCGAGAGCAGCTGCTCGACGCGGGCCGCCAGCGAGCGGGGCTTCGGCAGCAGGCGGGTGAAATCGCCGCTCTCCACGGCCTCCTTCTCGCCCGCGCCGCACCAGAGCGGGATGCCCAGCGCCTGGCAGAGGGCGTGACTGGCGCCCTGGTGGTCGAAGTGGCCGTGGGTGATGGCGTGGGCGGCGACCCGCTCCCCCTCGAGCGCCCGCAGCACCTTGCGGGCGCCGGCGCGGACGCCCGCGTCCACCAGCACGTCGCCCAGCAGATACGCGTTCAGCATGTCGCCGCGCCTGAGCGGCAGACGGCGGGCGTCCGGCGCCAGCGGCACGAACTCCGGCTTCACGTGCTGGCCCGCTCGCCGGCTTCCGCCTGCTGGTACGGCCGCGCCTCGAGCTGC
>JADGQX010000198.1 GCA_017881445.1 Gemmatimonadota bacterium
GAGGAGGTGGCCGCACGAGCCGGCGACGGGCGTGGGGGGACGCCCTCTCACGGCTATGCGCCGGAAACCCGCAGGTCAAGCGGAGCGATGCAGGACGCCTCCGCTCCCGGCAGGGCGGAGTCCCGGACCCATCCTAAGAGACAGACGTCATCACGCGGAGACGCCAAGCACGCAGAGGGCGTCGGGCAGCCATTTCGGCCGACCGACGGCGCCGGTTCGGCACAGATCTTCTCTTTGTTCTAACGGCAACAACTTGCGCTCGAAGAACTCCTGGTCCGGCGCCGGCACCTCGATGCCGCTCATCATCTTGCTGACGCCGAAGAACGTCTCGCTGTTCGGATCGTTCACGGTCGCGCCGTCGATGATGATCGAGTAGTAGTGGAAGCCCGGCACCAGCGGCGGGGTGGTCACCATCCAGAAGCCGCTGGTGTCCCTGCTCATGTCGAAGTTCTTGCCCACGGCCACCTGGACCTTCTGCGCATCCGGCGCGTTGACCCGGAAGATGGCGCGCAGGTCGGAGCTGATCTTCGGGTACTCCTGGCCGGGCGTGTTGGTGGACGCGGGCTTGAAGTCGTCGGCCGCCTGAGCGAAGGCAGCCTGACCGACGAGCAGTGGCGCCACCGCAAGCAGCGCTACCGACAGTTTCATTCTCATGGCTTCCTCATTTGCAGTCCTTCGTCGCACAGAGGTTCTTGCTGAAGAACGGCAGCACGTGGTTCTGGAAACGGTCGGCGACGGCACTGGTGTGCGTGCCGCTGTAGACCTCGAAGGTGTTCGGGACGCCGTAGTTGTCCAGGATGTCGTGCAGCTTGCCGGCATCCACGCGCAGGCCATCCTGGTCCCCGACGTCCATGGCGATGCCGTTGTACTGGCGCAGATTGCCGATGTACTGGTCCACGAAGGCCAGCGGCGCATTGGCGGCCCAGCGGGCGAGGACGTCGTTCTGGACCACACCGTCCTTCGAGGGCAGGTCGAGGTAGAGCGGCGGATTCTTCGGGTCGGGTGACCACGCCGCCGCCGACGCGAGCTGGGCGCGCACGCCCCACGGCAGCTTGGCCGCGTCCTCGGGCGTCTTCACGGCCTGGAGCGCCGAATCCAGTTGCGGGTTGGCGCGCCCGCCCATGCGAGCGGACAGGCAGCACGGGCTCATGATGTAGAGACTGCCGAACACCTCCGGATGCTTCATGCCGATGCGCGAGGCACCGTACCCGCCCATGGAGTGCCCCACCAGGCCGCGGCTCCTGCGATCCGGGATCGTGCGATAGTGGGCATCGATGTACTGGACGACGTCGTGCGAGATGAACCGCTCGAAGTCGCCGGTGGTCACGGAGCTGGAGTACATCGAGCCGTTGTGCAGCGTCTTGGAGTCGGGCAACACGACGATCATGTCCTTCGCGCCCTGCGCGAAGGCGCCCTCGATCGTCTGGGGCACGTGGATCTCGTGCGACCACTGCTCGGCGCCGATGGAATAGCCATGCAGCGCGTAGACGACCGGATAGCGGCGGCCTTTGTCCTTCTGATAGCTGGGCGGAAGGAAGACGATGACGTCGCGGTCGACGGCGTCGCCCTCGAGATTCCCCTCCAGGGCCGCGCCGTGGATCTTGATGTGCTCCACGGTCACCGGCTTGGCCCCGGGCACCACGGCGGGCACGAGGGTCTGAACCTGGGCCAGGGCCGGCCTGGCAGCCACCAGTGTCAGCGGGAGCGCGAGGGCAAGGCCGGCGAGCACTTTCAGGGGCATCATCGTTCCATCTCCGGGTTGGTCATGAGTTACTTCTGCCTGCGCAGCCGCAGCGCCAGCACGTCCTGGGGCGGCACTTCCACCGCCAGCGGCCTGCTCGTGCTGCCCACGTCCTTGTCGGCCCAGAGGTCGCGCAGGCGGTAGACGGTGCTGGCGAAATGCGTGGCCCGGCCGGATAGGCTGTCGGAAACCTCCTGCTTCTTCCAGTCGAAAACGACGCGCTGCGGCGTCGTTCGCCGGTTGAGGACCGTCATGGCCCAGTCGCCGTTGGCCAGGGGCTTGAACCAGATCTCGACGCTGTCGCTGGCCGAGTACTGCAGGCCCTGCACGCCCAGCGAGTCCTGATCGATGGCGATCACCTCGGTGTTGGTGAGGATCGCCCGCGTCTCAGGCGTCATGTGGGCGATGTCGTTGCCGGCGATGAGCGGTGCGGCCAGCATGCTCCACATGGTGAAATGGGCACGGTCCTCGTTCACCTTCATGCCGTTGCCCACCTCGAGCATGTCCGGGTCGTTCCAGTGGCCGGGTCCGGCATACTGCCGCAGGCCCTGCTGCAGGTCGAGGATCGCCATGGCGCTCAATGACTTCCAGGTGCCGTGGTCGACGGTACCCTCGAAGCGGGCCGTGATGTCGCCGGTGGTGCGCCAGAGGTGGCCGATATCCTTCGCCCACGTCCACGCCTTGTTGCTGCCCCACTCGCACAGGCTGAACACGATGGGTCGCCCGGCCTGGCGCAAGGCGGCGCTCATGGTCTGATACGCGCCATGCGCGTTCAGGTTGTCCGTGTTGCACCAGTCGAACTTGAGGTAATCGACGCCCCACGCCGCGTACGATTTCGCGTCCTGGAACTCGTGGCCGCGGGTACCGGGCCGACCGGCGCACGTCCGCCAGCCCGCGTCCGAGTATACCCCCAGCTTGAGCCCTTTGGAATGGACGTAGTCGGCCAGCGCCTTCATGCCCGAGGGGAACCGCTGCGGGTCGGCCTGGATGAAGCCGAGGCTGTCCCGGGAAACCTGCCAGCAATCGTCGATGTTGACGTACACGTAGCCCGCGTCACGCATGCCGTTGGCGACCATGGCGTCCGCCGTCTCCCGGATGAGCTGCTCGCTCACGTTGCAGGCGAACTTGTTCCAGCTGTTCCAGCCCATGGGCGGCGTGAGAGCCAGCTGCGCGTACAGCTTGGTCTCGCGCGGCGTCTGCGCCGCCAGGGGAGCGGCGCAGACGCCGACCAGGCATGCGACCAGCAGAATGCGACGTTTCATGGCGTGCGCTCCTCGGACCGTTTGAGCGAAGGCGTGCCGATCTCAAAGCTCTGGCGGGCGAGATCGTCCGGCAACTCCGCGCGGGAGTCGATATCTCGCCTCGAGATCATCCCGATGCTCTCGTCCTCAGGGCTCCCGGGTCAGGCTACGCCAGCTTCAGCCCCTCGATCTCGAGCACGTATGCATAGTCACAGGGCGGGCTCGCGGGGACCTGCACGACGAGGCCCTGAGCGTCGCGGCTCCACTTCACCTCCCCGGGGTTGCCGAGGAGCCTGACCGAGCGGATCTCCCCCCTGTCCGGGGAGCCGGCGGCGAGGGACGTCACCCGCAGGCTGCCGTCGGCGGGCCAACCGAGCGCGATGGCGTAGAGCGTGTCCCCACGGGTGGTGAAGCGGATGTCCGCGGCGGTGAAAGGCTTGCCCCTGCCCTCATTGAAGCCCTGGGCGCTCAGGGCGGCGCCCTGCGTGGCCGGGCCTTCACCGAAGACGCGCCAGGGCCGGCTGCCGAAGATGCTCTCCCGGTTCACCTTCATCCAGGCCTCGATGCCCTCGAGGACTTTCAGCTCCTTGTCGTCGATGGAGCCGTCGCCGCGAACCGGGATGTTCAGCAGCAGGTTGCCGTTCTTGCTGACGATGTCTACCAGCATCCGGACCACGGTCTCGGCCGTCTTGTACCGGTCCTGCTCGTAGATGCGGCGATCGTAATGCCAGTCGCCGATGCAGGTGTCGGTCTGCCACGGGAATGGCAGGATCTCGTTCGCCTGGCCGCGCTCGATGTCCCAGACCATGCACTGCCGCTGCTGCGCGTCCAGGATCTTCCCGAAGATCACGGCCTCGAGCGCCCCGTGGTGACGGCGCACGTTGCCGTTGTAGTAGTGGGCGGCGATCCGCAGCCCCACGTCGTTGATGGGCCAGAACGGCAGCGCCGTATCGTCGAAGTAGAGTAGATCGGGCTCGTAGCGGTCGACCAGGTCGAGGGTCCGATCCAGGAACTTCCGGCAGTACGCCTCATCCGGGGGCGTGACGCCGTTGCCCCAGGCCCAGCGCGCGTGAATGGAGTTCGAGACGAGGAAATTGGGCGCTGGTTGATGGCTCTGGGCATACAGGTCCTGCGGATCCAGGCCCGCCCACCACTGCCCGGCCCCATCGCCCTTCGTCAGCTTGCCATCGTACGGCACGCCGGCCAGCGGTCCCTCGCGGTCGGCGCCCTGCGCGGGTTCATACCACGACCACGCGTGGGCCGCGTGCACGCTCACGCCGAAGCGCAGGCCATTGGCTCGAGCGGCCCGCGCCCAGCCCGCGATCAGGTTCTTGCGTGGGCCCACGTTGACGGAGTTCCACGGCTGGTGGCGGCTGTCCCACAGGTCGAGGTTGTCGTGGTGGTTGGCCAGCGCGAAGAAGTACTGGGCACCCACGCGCTTGTAGAGCGACACCAGCGCGTCCGGGTCCCACTTCTCCGCCTTCCACTCGTGGATGATGTCCTTGAACCCGGCCTTCGATGGGTGACCGTACCGGGCGAGGTGGTCCCGGTAGTCTTCACTGCCCTCCAGGTACATCTGCCGGGCGTACCAATCGCCATGCTCGGGCTGGCACTGCGGGCCCCAGTGCGCCCAGATGCCGAACTTCGCGTCCCGGAACCACTCCGGCGCCCGGTACTGCCTCAGCGAATCCCAGGTCGGCTGGAAGGGCCCCGTGGAGACGGCTGGCGACGTGCGTCCCAGGTGCGCGCACGACTGTAGCAGCGGTGCGGCCAGCCCCGCCGCGGCGGCCATCGCCCCGCGGCCGATGAACGTGCGGCGGTTCTGCGGATCGATCATGGATCCCCCTTGTGGCCCAAGCTGTGTCTGACCAGGTGCGGTGCGCATGCCCGGCCAGGAAACTACGGTCGGAACCCGACCTCCTCGCCGGCCCGCATACGGTACTCCCGGAGCCGGCCGCCGTAGCGCACGCGGGCGACCCCGCTCCGCGTCGCGTGGACGACGGCGCGCGTGAGGGCACCGCGTTCCCAGGTGATACCCACGATGAACCCGCCGCGGGCGCGCAGGCCGGAGATCTGCCCGGTCGGCCAGACCGACGGCAGCGCCGGCAGCAGGTGAATATCGCCTTCCTGATTCTGCAGCAGCATCTCGCGCCCGTCAGTAGCAGCACCACGGCGTCGGCGCCGGTGACCGTCGCGGCCGTGTCGCTCATCACGACCCTGCCGCCGACCGAGCGCACGATCAGCCGCGCCTCGAACCGGATGGCGCCGCCCTGCACGCCGCCCTTCATCGAGAGCTGATCCGTGCCGACCGTCCTCCGCTCGACGCCCGCATGCGGGCTCGTGAGCGAAATGGCGACGTTGAGCTTCTTCGGCAGGTCCGCGGCCAACCGTACGATCACGACACCCGCGGGATGGCTGGCGAATACCTCGCGCGTATACGTCGTGCCACCCACCCTGAAGCGCGTGCTGGCCACGGCGCGGTCGAGGTCGAGGTCCCGCCGGTACTCCGTGGCGGCCGTGTCCAGGCCGATGAAGCGGAGGTCGATGTCGCCGAACGCCTGGTAGGGCTTCTGCTGCAATGGCTGGCTCATGAACTTCGCGGAGGCCAGCGAGTCCGCCGCCCGCTGGTTGCCCGTGAACAGCAGTGAGCGCAGCTCCGGCAGCACCGCGCTCGCGCCTGCATGATCGTAGTCGTGCGGCCCGCCATCCCAGACCGTCGCCTCGTTGAACTGGATCCGCTCGTTCGCCACGCCGCCGAAGACCATGGCGCCGAGCCGGCCGTTGCCGACGGGCAGCGCCTCGACCCACTGGGCGGCGGGATGGTCGTACCAGAGTGCCAGCCGCGGGCGCGCTCCCTGGGCGCGAAGCATTCCTGGAGCGGAGGCGGCCAGCGCCACGGCAAAACAGAGAATGCCTGTCGATCGGCCAAGGCGTGGACCGGCGATTGGACGGTCGGAACGGGCTCGTTCCAGCGGTCCGGGCGGGCTGTTGTGGAGCATCATCGGTAGCGCTTTTTTTATCCGCTCCCCCGAGGCGCCATTTCACGCCCGGTGAAACGCTGTAATTCGTTACGGAAAGTCCGGGACTCGAACCCGGAAGTTAGTGTCGAAGCGCCGCTGCGCCGATCGCGCCGGCGCACCTCAAACCACCTCGCGCACCTTGTCTTTGAGCACCGTCTTGATGATCTCCCAGCGGTCGCGTTCCCCGCGCATCAGCGCCTTTGCGAAGTGCAGCGCCTGCTCGGTCGAGATCTTGCCCGGGAGCGGCGGCTCATTCGGGTCGACGACCGCCTGGATGACGGCGGGGCCAGGATGCGCCAGCGCCTGGCGCAGCGTCGCCTCGGCCTCAGCGGGGTCGTCGATCGTGAAAGCCGCCGCGCCACAAGCCTGTGCGTACGCTGCAAAGTCGATCGGCTGGAGCTCCACGCCGAATTCCGGATTGCCGTCGAGCACCATCTGCTCCCACTTGATCTCACCGAGAACATTGTTCTTGATGATGATCACCTTCACTGGAAGCTCGTACTTGACCAGCGTGGCCACCTCGCCCATGAGCATCGTGAAGCCGCCATCGCCGACCACGCAGACCACCTGTCGTCCCGGGTACGCCACGGCAGCGCCCACGCTGTAGGGGAGCCCGTTGGCCATGGTCGCGAGCGAGCCCGAGAGCGAGAACTGCATCTCGTCCCGCATGTCGATATACCGGGCCGACCAGGTCGCGATGGTACCACTGTCCGACGAGACGATCGCGTCGTCGTCGAGGAGCTGGTTCAGGTGGTACGTGACCACCTGCGGCTTCATCGGCATGTCGGAGCGGGTACCGCGCTCCTGCATGAGGCCGCGCCAGTCCTTCATCCGCTCCTGCGCCTTCTCGAGGAAACCGCGGTCCTTCTTGTGCTCGATCAGCGGGAGGAGCGCGCGCAGCACGTCCCGACAGCTGCCGACGAGGCCGACATCGGCCGGGTGACGCAGCCCGATCCGGCCGGGATCGATGTCGATCTGTACGGTCTTCGCCTTGCCCGGCTTGGGGTAGAACTCCATGTACGGGAAACTGCTCCCCGCGATGATGAGCGTATCGCACTCCTCGAGCGCATCTTGCGACGGCGCCGTGCCGAGAAGACCGATCCCGCCGGTGGTGTAGGGGCTGCGGTCCGGCACGACCGCCTTGCCGAGCAGCGGCTTGATGATGGGACCGGCGACCTGCTCAGCGAGCTGGATCACCTCATCCCGGGCGCCGAGGCAGCCGCGGCCCGCCAGGATCGCGACCTTCGCTCCCGCGTTGATCAGGTCGGCGGCCTCCCGCAGGAGCGACGCGGCCGGCATTGGGTACGCCGCGGCAAAGAGGTCGGCGCTGTGCTTCGGGATGTTCGCGCCCGAGCGATGCTCATCCGAGGCGCTCCACTCCTGGATGTCCTTGGGAATGGTGATGTGAGCCACCGTGCGTCGGCTCAGCGCCGTCTTGATGGCCTCGTCGACCACGTTGTGCACGTGCGCCGGTCCCATGACGCGCTGGTTGTAGGCCGCCACGTCCATGAACAGCTTGTCGAGATCGACGTCCTGCTGATAATGCGTGCCGATCAGGTCGTGGAAGGTGTGCCCCGTGATGGCCAGCACCGGCTGGCCATCGCACTTCGCATCGTAGAGGCCGTTGAGCAGGTGGATGCCACCCGGGCCGGAGGTCGCCAGGCAGACGCCCAGACGTCCCGTGTATTTCGCGTAGCCGCAGGCGGCGAGCGCGGCGGACTCCTCGTGGCGCACCTGGATGAAGCGGATCTCCTTCTGGTGCGTGCGCAGCGCCTCGAAGATGCCGTTGACGCCGTCGCCCGGTAATCCGAAGATCGTATCCACGTCCCACGCAATGAGACGCTCGATCAGGAGGTCCGCCACCGTTTTTGACATTCTTCCGCTCGCTGAAAATGACGTCCTGCCCGACGGGTCTTCCCGCCCGACTCACCTGGCCGCCGCGCCGTCATGCTCGGGAACGGGCCGGGGCGCGGCGGGGCCCAGGCCGAGCGAGGGCGCAAACTTCGTCTGAACCAGCTCCTGCGCCAGATGCGACACGCCCTTCGCGAGGTCCGTGGCCGCGGTCGGGTGCAGCTATCGTGCCTCGCGAGTACTGGAACGGGGGCGAAACGGTCAACCGTGGGAACCACACCAACCGGAACGCGGACGCTGCTCAGTGGAGCGCAGATCGGCGGCGCGCAACGTGCACCGCCCTCGTGACATGCGGCGATTCGCCTGAGGCTGTCACCGAGAGCGCGGAGCAGGGGATCCATGACGGCGAAGCGGTTCAAGCGTGGCGACCACGTCTCGTGGAATTCGGAGGCTGGTCGCGTCCGCGGCACCATCACTCGCATGGTCACAGGGGAGGTCGAGTTCAAGGGCCATACGGTCCACGCGAGCAAGGACGAGCCGCAGTACGAGATCAAGAGCGACACCACGGATCACATCGCGATGCACAAGGGCTCGGCGCTCACGAAGCTGCGGAGTTGAGTCGTTCGGTCTTCACCGTCGGCCATTCGACGCGGACGATCGCCGACTTCCTCGCATTGCTGCGGCAGGCCAACGTAGATCTGCTCGTAGACGTGCGACCCTCGGCGCTCTCGCAGCGCCGAGGGGCGGTTCTCGTAAGTCGTTGTACGGAGGGCCCGGGACTCGAACCCGGAAGGGCTTGCGCCCGGCGGTTTTCAAGACCGCTGCCTTACCAGTTAGGTCTAACCCTCCCCGTCGCCGGCGCGGCGCTGGCGCGCGCAAATATCGCCGGCGGCGCGGGACAAATCCAGCCGCTCGACCGAAATGCCGCGGGCGCCCGTGTCGCCGGGCCGTCGTGTCGCCGTGTCGCCGTGTCGCCGTGTCGCCGTGTCGCCGCCGG
>JADGQX010000044.1 GCA_017881445.1 Gemmatimonadota bacterium
CGCAGGTCAGGCAACCTTAGTGAGGTCGCGCCGGGCGCGCCATGCTCGAGGCGTGTGTGGCACGCATCCAGGGCGGCTCCAGCGCCCGGATGCGGGCGAAGACGGGGCACGACTCGCGATGCGCGCCCGGCAGGTAGCCCGTGCTGAGCAGGAACTCCTTCACGATCTCCCCGCCCGTGAACACGAAGGTGCGCTTGAACAGTCGCTTCCACTCCTCGAGGGAGAGGGGATGGTGCGCGTCCAGCCAGCCCGCGAAGGAGCCGTCACTTTCGCGCAGGCGCAGGCGCAGGATGCGGGCGGCGTTCTCGATGGCGGCGTTGACCTTGAGACGGTTGCGCACGATGCCCGCGTCCGCGAGCAGGCGGGCGCGATCGGCGTCGCCGTACGCGGCGACGCGCTCCACCCGGAAGCCGTCGTAGGCGGCGCGGAACCCCTCGCGCTTCTTCAGCATCAGCTCCCAGGACAGTCCCGCCTGGTTGATCTCCAGGCAGAGACGCTCGAAGAGCACGTCATCGTCGCGGACGGGGAATCCGTACTCGGTGTCGTGGTAGGGCCCGTGCAGCGGGTGGGCGGCGGCGTCGCAGTAGGCGGGGATCTCGGGCATCGTCCTCCGGGTGTCCGACGAGAGCGGGAGCGACCGGCGACAGGTTAGTCGGGGGCGGGAAACGCCGTCACGGGGCGGGGAGAGGGCCCCGGGCGGAAGGCGAAGGCGAAGAGGACCGTGACCACGAGGGCGGCAGCGGCCGGAATCAGCCAGATGCTGCGCCAGTCATGGCCTGCCGCGGCCGCGGGCAGGGCGAAGGCGTCCACGGCGGAGCCGGCGGCCCAGCTGCCCAGGAGGCTGCCGACGCCGAGAGCGGCGAGGGTGAAGAAGCCCTGCGCGGCGGCGCGGATGCGGACGTCGGCCCGCTCCGCGACGTAGATCTGGGCGGTGAGGAAGAAACAGCCATAGCAGAGACCGTGCAGCAGAATGGCGCCATAGAGCAGCGGCTCCATGGCCCCGGGGCCGTTCAGGGCGAGGAGGGCGTAACGCACGACCCAGCCGGCCATTCCGGCCAGCAGAAGCCATTTCACGCCGAGGCGGGGGAGCAGCCAGGGCAGCAGCAGCATGAACGTGCCCTCGGAAGCCTGCCCGAGCGTCATCCGGGTGGCGGCGGCGCGCACGCCGACCTCGTTCAGGTACAGGTTCATGAACGCGGCGTAGAATTGCGCGGGCACCGCGATGAGGAAGGCGCCGGCCATGAAGACCGCGAAGGCGGGGTCCCTGAGCAGTCGGAGCACATCGCGGCCGACCAGCCCGCGCATGGCGGCCCGGGCTTCCGCGGCATGGGGTGGCGTGTGGGGCAGCGTGAGGCAGAAGGCGGCGAGCGCCAGGGAGGAGATGGCCGCGATGCGCAGAGGCAGCGGCGTCGCCTCGAGGCGGAGCTGGCCCACCAGCACGCCCGCGGCGATCCAGCCGGCGGTGCCGAGCACGCGCACCCGGGGGAAGTCCGAGCCCGGCTCGGGCAGGTGGTCGAAGCTGATGGATATGCAGAGCGCGAGCGTGGGCATGAAGAGGATGGCGTAGCCGAGCAGCACCAGGTAAAGCGGCGCGAAGCGCGTAGTGGAGGAAGCCGCCCAGAGCAGGCCGCCGCCGAGCAGGTGCAGGAGCGCCAGCATGCGCTCGGTGGCGAAGAAGCGGTCCGCCAGCGTGCCCACGAAGAAGGGCGAAACGATGGCGGCGATGGCGCCGGTGGTGTAGAGCAGCCCGATCTCGACGCCGCTGAAGGCGAGCGTGCGACCGACGTACGTGGCCAGCGTGACCGTCCACGAGCCCCAGACGAAATACTCCAGGAACATCAGGGCGGAGAGGCGGGCGCGCGCGCCTTCCGCCCCCGGGTGCATCGTCAGCGTGCCGTCTGAAGGGCGTCGTTCCAGCGGTTCGGCTGGAAGAAGACGGAATCGAGCGGGACGTCGGCGCGGACGTTCGTGTACTCCTCCCAGAAGACGCGCTTGCCGCCCGCCCAGACCTCGACCAGGGGCGCGATCCAGGCCCGTCCCAGCGGGGCATAGCTGGCGAAGCGGATGTCCTGGATGCGGGTTGTGTCGGCGCCGGCGGGCTCGAGCAGGCGCAGGAAGAGCAGCCGGTCCTGCTCGACCCAGAACTGCTTCGCGCGCAGGTCCCCGGCGCCGGCGCCGACCACCCACACGGGCTTGCCGTCCAGGGTGTCCGCGTGGAAGCGGTCCAGGGCGTAGCCATCCTGGCGCAGCATCTCCAGCGTACGTTCCGGCGGCTGGGCGTACACATCGAAGCCCAGCAGCAGGAGCGGGTTACGGCCGGCGGTGCTGCGCAGCGCCATCCCGCTGCGGATCACGTAGATGGAGTCCCGCGCGTATATCTGCCCGCGGCCCTCCGCTGCCGCCCCCAGCTGGATGCGCAGCCGGCCGGGGATCGCGATCCACTCATACCAGGTCTCTCGTACCACCGAGTCGTTGGGCAGCACCCGCGACGTGCGCTGGGTGAAGGTAACGGTGTGGTACCAGCGGCCGGCATAGCGGTCGCGCATGGCGCGCACGAGGGAGGCGGCGTCGGTGGGCGCGAGCGCGGGGGCGGGCGCCGGGGCGCTGGCGGATGCCACTCCGGCGGTGCCCGAAGAGCACGCGGCCAGAAGCAGTACGGCGATCGGCGGCAGGATGCGAAGCTGCATGAAGGTCCCTCTACCGTTGGGGCGTGGACGGGCGCCGGAGCCCTTCGGCTCCGGCACTCCCGCCGGGCGCGGCCGGAATCCGGGGGAAGATCGTAGGTGGGCGGGCGCTCCGGCGCCACCCGGGCGCGACGGCCCGTCCGCGCAGGTCACCGGGGCCCGCGATACACGCTCGTTACCTCCGGCCCGCACCTCGGTGACAAGTCGGGCCGATGATTCCCCAGGCTCCCACACGCCTTACCCGGCGGCGGGAGAGGCGACACGGCGCCGGTGCGCGCCCACACGCACGGAGAGACCCGATGAAGACACGGCTCGGAATGGCCGCCCTGGCGCTGGCCGCATGGGCGGGCGGCGCGGGGCAGGTGCGCGCGCAGGCCACCGATCTGACCGGCGCGGGAGCCACATTCCCGTACCCTATCTACCAGCGCTGGTTTTACGACTACGCCCAGAAGACGGGTGTGAAGATCAACTACCAGTCCATTGGATCCGGCGGCGGCATCCGCCAGTTCTCGGAGCAGACGGTGGACTTCGGGGCCTCGGACGGCCCCATGAGCGATGCCGAGATCGCGAACGCCAGGGGCGGTCCCGTGCTGCACATCCCCACGGTGCTCGGCGCGGTCGCGGTCACCTACAACGTGCCGGGCGTGGCGTCCGGGCTGAAGCTCACGGGCGACGTCGTCTCCGACATCTTCCTGGGGAAGATCACACGCTGGAACGACCCGCGCATCGCGCGCCTGAACCCCGGAGTGAAGCTGCCCTCCACCGACGTGCTGGTGGTGCACCGCTCCGATGGCAGCGGCACGACCTACATCTTCACCGACTACCTCTCGGCCGTCAGTCCTGCCTGGAAGGCGGGGCCGGGACACGGCAAGGAGGTGCAGTGGCCGGTCGGGCTGGGTGGCAAGGGCAACGAGGGCGTCGCCGGCCAGGTCAAGCAGACGCCCGGCTCCGTTGGCTACGTCGAGCTGGCCTACGCCAAGCAGAACCATCTGCCCTACGCGCTGCTGCGCAACGCGGCCGGAAAGTTCGTCGCGCCCTCCATCGAAGGGGCGACGGCGGCGGCCGCGGGCGTCGCGAAGGGCCTTCCGGTCGGCACCGACTTCCGGATTTCGATCGTCAACGCCCCGGGGGCCGGCGCCTACCCGATCTCGTCCTTCACCTGGATCCTGATCTACGAGCACCAGCGCGATCCGGCCAAGTCGGCCAGGCTGCTCGACTTCCTGCGCTGGGCCATTCACGACGGTCAGAAGGAAGTGGCCGCGCTGGACTACGCGCCCCTGCCGGCGAACATCGTGAAGATGCTCGACCAGCGGCTGCGCGCGGTGGT
Organism: Gemmatimonadota bacterium; assembly: GCA_017881445.1. GTDB lineage: Bacteria > Gemmatimonadota > Gemmatimonadetes > Longimicrobiales > RSA9 > JADGQX01. The sequence continues at coordinate 4,012 of JADGQX010000044.1, forward strand.
GGCGGCGCGCTGAGGCGCGCCGCCCATGACTCCCGATTGCACGATGACACTTCCTCAGGAGAACGCGATGCGGTTCCTCCGACGGCCGCTGATGGCCGCCTCTTTCGTCACGGTGCTCTTCGCCGCCGGCCCCCTGTGGGCGCAGGGGACGCCGGCGGCAGCGCCTGCCGTGAAGCTGGGCGGCGTGGTCTACGCCCAGCTCGAATACTGGGCGTCCGACAGCATCGGACACACCAACCAGTTCGACGTCACGCGGGCCTATCTGAATGCGATCGGCAGCTTCGACCACGGCGTCACCACCCGCATCACCGCCGACGTCTTCCGGCCGGCCGCTGCGCCTTCGCTCGAGTACAGGCTGAAATACGCGTACTTCCAGTGGCAGCCGAGCAAGACCGCGCCCGTGGACTTCCGCTTCGGTGAGACGCAGACGCCCTGGCTGGACTGGGAGGAGGGACTCTACGGCTTCCGCATGCAGGGCACCATGCCCATGGAGCGGGCCGGCTACCTCACGTCCTCCGACCTGGGCGTGGCCATGGACTTCTTCAACAAGGACAAAGCATTCAACGGGTCTTTCGCTATCATGAACGGCGAGGGCTACGGCAACCTGCCCGGCGGCAAGTTCCTGGACTACGAGGCGCGAGCCTCCGTCCGCCTGCTGAAGACGGACGACGCCAGTCAGCAGGGCGGACTGCGCCTCACCGGCTACGGCCACGTCGGCCGCCTGGATGCCTTCGGCGGACCGGCCCGCAACCGCTGGATCGGGGAGCTGTCGTACAAGTCGAAGGTGGTCACGCTGGTAGGTGAGGCCGGTTTCGCGAAGACCGGGGTGGCGCCCACCACGGCTGCGCCCAATCCGGCGACCCCCAACGGGCGCGTCCTCGCCGCCTTCGGTGTGGTGAACCTGCCGAACTCGGCCGTGCAACTGCTGGCGCGCGTGGACCGGCTCGATCCGAACACCGCGGTGGACAATGACGCCTCCACCCGCTTCATCGGCGGCGTGGCCTACCGCATCTCACCCAACGTGCGGGTCCTGGCCGATCTGGACGCCGTGTCCTACCAGGCCGCGACGCTCTCCGCCGCCAACCAGGCGCAGAAGACCAGGCTGCTGTTCCAGAGCGAGTTCGTGTTCTAGTGGCGCGCGCCGCCGTCGGTCGCCGCCCCGGCGGGGCGGGCCGGGGGCGGACCCTCGAGGTGCAGGTCGGCGACCGCACTCCGGACCGCCGTCATGAAGGCGGGGCCGGGGTCGGTCTTGCCGGTGCGGTAGCCGGTGTTGCGCTCCAGCCAGAGGGGGTCCCCCTCGAACTGGCGGTATTCGTGGTGGCCGATCAGGTAGTGGATCGTGGGATACTTCCCAGCCAGGTAGCGGACCAGCCGGATGTTGGCGGCCAGCTGCGCCTCGGTTAGATCCGCGCCCCGCGTCCCGCCCACGTTCTCCACGCCGATCGAGTTGTAGTTCAGCCCGATGACGTGGCGGGCCATCCAGGTCTCGGGCATGAGGCGGTAGATCGTGCCGTCGCGGTCCACCAGGAACTGGATCCCGACGTTCAGCGCGCCGACGGCGGCGAGGTTGGCACGGTCGCCGGGGATGGTGTCGTGGATGAAGGCGTTGTAGGACCCCTGGAACGTGGCCACGGCCGTCCAGTGGAGCACGATGATCTTCGGCACGATGCGGATGTCGGCGACCTCGAGCCCGTAGTGCTCCCGGATATAGGCGCGGGTCAGCTCCACGCGATTCTGGGAGAAGGGGACCGGACGGTCCACGATGACGATCCCGGGACTCGGGCTGCCCGGGTGGGCGCAGGCGGCCAGCGCGCCGGCGAGCAGTGCGGCCAGCAGCGCGGTCGAGCGCCGGATGCGGATGTTGTAAGCCATGACGTCTCTTGCCGATCGAGGGCGGGGGTAGCCGAGCGGTCCAGGCTCAGGGATACCCGGACCAGCATGAAAGCTACGGCCGCGCCCCGCGCCCGGCGAGCAAGCGCACGACCCGGGGTGTAACGTTGCAGTAGAGATGTCCTCCCCTTGGTGCAGTAGAAATGTCCTCCTTCGGGGTACGTTCGCCCTCCACGGGCGAACCCCGTTCCCGGAGAGAGGATGTGTTGACGTTGAGCGTTCGAGATCGGGAGCGCCTGATCGTGCTCCACCAGGTCGGGGACGGCGAGTTGAGCGTGAGTGAGGCGGCTCGCCGGCTGCGTCTGGGCGTGCGCCACATGCGTCGGCTGGTGCGGAGGTTCGAGACGATCGGCGCTCCGGTCCAGCACGAAACACGCGCCGCCCGCTCCCCGCAAGGCACGCGCGCCCGGCGCGCGTGCGCGCGGTGCATGAGCAGCGTACACTGTTGTAGCCGGTGGCCGCGCGTTTCCTCTGCATTTCGCGGATATGAGTCCGTCCGGCGATCGACGCGGCGTTCCCCTGCATCGAGCCCTCGCGACGCCGTAATCCATCCACGCCGACCCGGTGCATTCATGGAGAACCCGCTCGACCCCGTCGCCGTCCGCGTCCTCGGGTCCCTGATCGAGAAGGAGATCACGACCCCCGACAACTACCCCCTCACCCTCCACGCCGTGGTCGCCGCCTGCAACCAGACGTCGAACCGCGACCCGGTCATGGCCCTGGACGAGCGCACCGTGGCGGACACGCTGGCGGAGCTCTCGCGACGAGGGCTCGCGCGGGAGGTGCACCGCAGCGACTCGCGGGCGAAGCGGTATCGGCAGACGATGTCGGAGTCGCTGAGCCTGCACCCGGCGGAGACGGCGGTGATGTACGTCCTCATGCTCCGCGGTCCCCAAACGCCCGGGGAGATCCGGACGCGCACCACCCGCCTCTTCGAGTTCCGGGACGTGCCTCACGTGGAGGTCACGCTCCAGTCGCTGGCGACGCTGTCGGACCCGATGGTGGCCCAGCTCCCGCGGCGCGCCGGGCAGAAGGAGCTCCGCTACACGCACCTCCTCTCGGGGGAGCCGGAAGCGGAGGTGGAGCCCGCGCCGGGGGCCGTGCCGGCGGCCAGGGCCGACGACGCCCCGCGGATCGGCGCCCTCGAGGACGAGGTGGAGTCGCTCCGCGCCGAGGTGGCGCAGCTGCGGGCGCAACTGGAGGAAGTGCGGCGGGAGCTGGGGATGCCGCCGGGAAGCTGAGGGCGCGTCGTCGTCACCCGGCGCCGCCTCCCGGGAGCCAGTGCCACGCCGCGCGCGTTCGGCGGGCCGCGGGCGCCGACAACGGTTGCGTGACGAAAACCCCCGCCGCTCGCCGACTCGCGCTGGGGATGCCCGCCGCGACTCCCGCTCGTTGCAGAAGTCGTGGTCCGTGGGGGTTCAGAGGGTAGGACGCCTGCCCGGGTGCCGTTAGAGCTATGGTTCCTGGTACACCCGCACGTAGTCCACGACCAGGCGTTGCGGAAAGCTCGTAGACGCGTCAGGCGCGCCAGGCCAATCCCCGCCGACCGCGAAGTTCAGCAGGAGGAAGAAGGGGTGGTCGAAGACCCAGCGCGTGCCGAGCGGGAGATTGGCCGGTGTCACGCGATGATACTCGTGCTCGTCGACGAGCCATCGAATGTAGCCGGGCGTCCATTCGATGGCGTAGACATGGAAGTCGTCCGCGAACGCGCCGGCTGGGAGCGTGTAGGCCCGCCCGATCCCGTTCGCGCCCGAGTATCCGGGGCCATGCACCGTGCCGTGCACGACCCCCGGCTCACGGCCGATGTTCTCCATGACGTCGATCTCACCGCTCTGCGGCCATCCGACCGCGTCGAGGTTCGACCCGAGCAGCCAGAACGCAGGCCAGACCCCCTGTCCGCGCGGGATCTGGATGCGCGCCTCGAAGCGGCCGTACGCCTGCGTGAAGCCGCCCTGCGTCTTCAGCCGCGCGGACGTGTACCGGCACCGCCCGTACCAGCAGCTGTTCGTCGTTGTCTGCGGCTCTTCCCGCGCCGTGATCACCAGGTGCCCCTGGCCGTCGAGCACGACGTTCGCCGTGTCCGTCGTGTAGAACTCCAGCTCGCGGTTGCCGAAGCCGCCACCGCCGGTATCCGCCCCCCACTTGCCGTGGTCGAAGGTCGCGCCGGCCGGCCCATCGAACTCATCCTGCCACATGAGGATCGGCGCCGGCCCGGGCGTGGGCGCCGGCGTGGGATCCGGCGTGGCACCCGGCGCGGGACCCGTCGCGTTCCCGCCGCAGCCGATGAGCGCGGCGAGGGGGAGCAGGGCGACGAGGGCGATGCGGGGCACGGCGACAAGGGCAGACGCGACGCGGCCCGGGCGTCGGCGCGCCCTGGCCACGCTGCCGGCCCGGGCGCCCGCCCGCGCACGCAAGGACATCGGAAGGAGACGGCGCTGGCGCTTCATGCCCGGTAATCTATAGAGCGGCAGAGGGTAACGCCCGTATCGCGCGAGCCCGGCTGCCGTGCGTATCTTCGAACAAGCTCATCTCGCGAGGAGGCGTTGCATGAAACGACGCGCCGTACTCTACGCCGTCGCCGCGCTCGCGGCGCTCGCCGCGGCACCTGTCGCCGCGCAATCACCCACGCAGCCGACGCCGACCCTGCAGGAACGCCTCGGTTACCCCGCGGACGCGCGCCTGCTGATCATCCACGCCGACGACTTCGGGATGTCGCACTCCGTCAACCGCGCCATCATCGAAGCCCTCGAGCACGGCTGGGTCACCTCGGCGAGCCTGCTCGTCCCCTGCCCCTGGTTCCCCGAGGCGGCGGCGTGGGCGCGCGCCCATGCCGACGCCGATCTCGGCATCCACCTCGCCCTGACCAGCGAGTGGACGCCGATCCGCTGGGGGCCGATCAGCAATCGCGATAAGGTGCGCTCGCTCCTGGACGCCCAGGGGTACCTGCCGCTCCTCAGCGAGGAGGTGGGCAAGCACGCCAAGCCGAAGGAAGCCCAGCGCGAGCTCCGGGCGCAGATCGACTTCGCCCGTGCGTCCGGCGTCCAGATCACGCACCTGGACTCGCACATGGGCTCGAGCTTCCAGACCCAGCCGCTCTTTCGCGTCTACAACGACCTGGCGAGGTCGTACGCCTTGCCGCAGCTGCTCGAGCGCCAGGGATCGCACGGCGGCGCGGAGGCGCCCGCCTGGGCGGCGCCGGAGATGCAGTACGCCCTCATCGACCGGGTGCTCCAGATGATGCCCGGCGTCCCGCCCGAGCAGTGGCTCGACGCGTACAAGAAGATGCTCGCGCCTCTGCCTCCCGGCGTCTACCAGCTCATCGTCCACCTGGCCTACGACGACGACGAGATGCGGGGCGCCACCTCTGACCACGCGGGCTGGGGCGCCGCCTGGCGGCAGCACGATGTGGACCTGGTGAAGAGCGACGACTTCCGCGACTTCCTCAAGCAGCAGGGCTTCCACCTGATTACCTGGCGCGAGCTGGCGAAAGCGCAGGTGACGACCGCACTCCGCTGAGCAGCAGGGAGGGGGTGCCACCTCCGGGTGGCACCCCCGGGTGGGCAGATTCAGCTTTTCGCGATTTCCGGCACGTAGATCTCCCCGCCCTTCTCCCTGAACTCCCTTGCCTTCTGCTGCATTCCGGCCTCGACCTCGGCGCTGAATTTCCGCACGTCGTCGGAGATGCGCATAGCGCAGAACTTCGGGCCGCACATGGAGCAGAAGTGGGCGACCTTGGCCCCGGCGGCGGGGAGCGTCTCGTCGTGATAGGCGCGGGCGGTGACCGGGTCCAGCGCCAGGTTGAACTGGTCCTCCCAGCGGAACTCGAAGCGGGCCTTCGAGAGCGCATCGTCCCAGGCGCGGGCGCCGGGGTGGCCCTTGGCGAGGTCGGCGGCGTGGGCGGCGATGCGGTAGGCGACGACGCCGGCCTTCACGTCGTCGCGGTCCGGCAGCCCCAGGTGCTCCTTCGGCGTGACGTAGCAGAGCATGGCGGTGCCGTACCAGCCGATCATGGCGGCGCCGATGGCGCTGGTGATGTGGTCGTAGCCCGGGGCGATGTCCGTGGTGAGCGGCCCGAGCGTGTAGAACGGTGCCTCCTGACACCACTCGAGCTGCTTCTCCATGTTCTCCTTGATGAGGTGCATGGGGATGTGGCCCGGGCCCTCGTTCATGACCTGGACGTCGTGCTCCCAGGCGACCCGGTTCAGCTCACCCTGCGTCTTCAGCTCGGCGAACTGGGCTTCGTCGTTGGCGTCGGCGATGGAGCCGGGGCGGAGCCCGTCGCCCAGGGAGAAGGCGACGTCGTAGGCCGCCAGGATCTCGCAGATCTCGCGGAAGTGCGTGTAGAGGAAGTTCTCCTGGTGGTGGGCCATGCACCACTTGGCCAGGATGGAGCCGCCCCGGCTGACGATGCCGGTCACGCGGCTGGCCGTGAGCGGCACGTAGCGCAGCAGCACGCCGGCGTGCACGGTGAAGTAGTCCACGCCCTGCTCGGCCTGCTCGATGAGCGTGTCGCGATAGGCTTCCCAGGTCAGGTCCTCGGCCACGCCCCCGACCCTTTCCAGCGCCTGGTAGATGGGGACGGTGCCGATCGGGACCGGCGAGTTGCGCAGGATCCACTGGCGGGTCTCGTGGATGTCGTCGCCCGTGGAGAGGTCCATGACCGTGTCCGCGCCCCAGAGCGTGGCCCAGCGCAGCTTCTCCACCTCCTCCTCGATGGACGACGTGACCGCGCTGTTCCCGATGTTGGCGTTGATCTTCACCTTGAACGCGCGGCCGATGGCCATCGGCTCGATCTCGGGATGGTTGATGTTGCTGGGGATGATGGCGCGCCCGCGGGCGACCTCGCCTCGCACGAACTCCGCCTCGAACCCCTCGCGCAGCGCCACGAACTCCATCTCGGGCGTGATCTCACCCCGGCGCGCGTAGTGGAGCTGCGTCACGCGGGACCCGGCCTTCGCGCGCAGGACCGGCCTCTCGAGCGAGGCGGGGACCAGGCGCTGGACGGCGGAGGGGGCGATGGGGAGATGGGGAGATGGTGCGTCCTCGGCCGCGCCCGCGAGCGCGGCGTTCCCCGGGCCCCCCATCGCCCCATCTCCCCATCCCCCCATCGTCGTCCCGGCTCCCGGCCCCCGCACCACCTCCACATCGCCCCGGGCCAGGATCCAGCCCGCGCGGAGGGCCGGGGCCCCGGCGCGCACGTCGACGTCCTGGGGGCCGCTGGTGTCGTATACGCGCAGTGGGGGCTCGCCGCCCGTGAGCGTGATCTCGCGGAAGGGAACGCGAATGCCGCCCGGACCATGCAGCAGCACCTTGCGGGAGCTCGGGAACGCGTCCTGGAGGCGGCTGGGCGGCGGGACCTCACGAGGGGCGGTATGGCCGTTCGTGTGCGCAGGCATCGGGCAACTCCTTCATCTGCGTGGACTGCCCGGCGGGAAAAGCGCGCGCCGCCCGACGAGCAGTCGGGCGGCGCGGAGGTCAGCGGAGCAGGTTGGCCGGGCGCGGATATCCACGACCGCTGCTCCGTCGCCGCTCTCCCTCCGCCGGTGTGAACCGGTTCAGGTTCCAAGGGTCTGGTCTCAATCCCGCGATCCGCGGGATACCCCTGGCGGCGTGTGGCTAGGGAAAAGCATAGCCACGAGCGGGCGAGCGGGCCAGCCCTCGGGCGCGGCCCGCGGGCGGGACCGCCGCGGAGCAGGAGCACGGCCGAGGTGCACGCGCAAGTGCCCGTGTCCGGTGCAGGTCCTGCGGCACGAGCACGAGTACGAGCAGGTGGACGTGAGCCGCCGCCCGCTGCGCGGGCGGGGCTCCGGTCAGGTGCGCCACCGCTCGCGACTCAGTGAATGGACGTCGGCACCGCCACCGAGGCCGCGAAGACGTTGGTGTTCAGCCCCGAGAGCGTCACGGCGTTGGTGGAGTTGATGCCGTAGTGCTCGTTGCTGATCTGGTTCAGCGAGACCACCGTGAACGGGATCGGGATGACCGCGCTGAAGATGCTGATCCCGGTCGGTGCGTCGTCGTTGGGGTTGTCGGGGTCGATCCCGTTGCCCGACAGCGTGTTGTTCGTGACCACGTTGTTGTTGACGTTCTGGAGCGGGGTGTGGCTGTGGATCATGATGCCGCCCTCGCCGTTGTTCATGGCCGTGTTGCCGCTGACGACGTTGCTCCAGGCGGCGGCGCCGGGCGGTCCGGCGAAGACGCCGATGCCGGCGGCCCCGTTGCCGTTCGAGGTGTTGTTCGTGACCGTGTTGCGGTAGACGCCGCCGACGCTCGGCGTCGCCACCGCGGTCAGGCTGAAGTAGTGGGACGCGAGTGTGATCCCGCAGTCCTTCGTGTTGTTCAGCACCATGTTGCCGGTGATGGTGTTGCCGTAGGTAGGTCCGTTCTCGTCCGTCAGCAGGATCCCACCGATGTTGTTGCGGACGATGTTGTTGCGGACCATCGAGTTCACGACGCTCTGCAGGTGCAGCGCCTCCCCGCAATCGGCCGGCTGCGCCGCGCAGAGCGGGTTCAGGGGACCGTAGGCGTCGTTGTTGACCAAAACGTTGTTCTGGATGGTGATCCGGGCGGTGTGCAGCACGAAGATCCCCTCCAGCCCGGCGTTCTCGATGAAGAAGCCGCTGACGGAGCTGCCTTCCGCGCCCGGACCCGAGATGAAGAAGCCGTTCGGCTGCGCCGTCTGTCCGGTCGCGTCGACGACGGCGTCGTGGCCGACGAGCGAGAGCCGCTTCATGACGATGACCGTCTCGCGATAAGTCCCCGGGCCCACGGAAACGCTGTCGCCGACGCTCGCCTGGCCGATGGCGTAGTTGATCGTCCGGCACGGGCTGACCGTGCAGTCACCCACGTCGCTGCCCGTGTGGGCGACCCAGCGAATGTGTCCGCCGAACAGGTCGAGCGCCGGGCCGCCGGGCGCGACCAGCGTCGGCCCGCGGTCGGCGCAGGCGCCCAGCGCCAGCAGCAGGAGCGATGGCAGAAGAAGCCTGTATGGACGCGCGCGCAGCATGGGTCCTCCCGGGTTCGGTGAGCCGGAGAAACAGATGGCGGGGCAACGTGACAGGCTCCACGGGCCTATACAAGGGCGGCGGTGCCAAGTGCACGCGGGATCGCGAGATGGCGAGTTGGCGCGCGGGTAGGACCGCCCGCGGCCCGACGTCCGCTGACGCGGTGCACCCGCCGGGCCGCAGTCCCGCCCTCCAGATCCTCCTGCCCCTCCTCTCTGGCCCTCCCCGCGGCCGGGTGGCACCGTTGCGGCCCGACGTTGCCCCGCCCCCCGGGAAAGGCAGAGCCATGCCCACGATCCTGGACGAGATCACCAGCGCACTCGACTTCCGCCGGTTCCTCGGGCCGGAGCTGAGCGATCGGCTGCGGTTGCGGGGGGCGACGGTGGACGGGATCGAGGCGACGCAGACGATCCAGTACTACCACGCGGCGCAGCACCTCACGGATCCGGCGACGCGGGGGAACGACAACTCTGTGGTCCTGGCCGCATTCAAGCCGGCGTGGGTCCGCGTGTACGTCCGCTCGGGGCTGGTGTCGGCGGTGCCGGGGGTGACGGGCAGCCTGACGGTGGAGCGTCGTCGCCTGGGGTTCATCTGGAACCCGGTGGCGACGTTGGCGCCGCAGGCGCCGGGCTCCATCACCGCGCAGCCGACCGCCGACTACGCCACGGAGCGCGGCAGTACGGCGCTCACGCTCAACTTCATCATCCCGGCGGCGGACTGCTACGGCGTGCTCCGGCTGACGGCGGCGCTCACGGACGCCGGCGGCCGGTCGCTGGACACGTCGTCGGTCGTCGTGAACGCGACGCTGCAGCAGACACTTCGGCTGCGTGGGATCATGATCTCCTACAGCGGGCCGCCCACCGCGGTCCCCCCGCCGAATGCCCCGCCGCCACCGAACATCAACCTGGCCGCGCCCACGCTCGCCAACCTGCAGTCGACGGCCTCCAGGGCCCTGCTGGCGATGCCGGTGCAGTCCACGGGCAACTTCGCGGTGGCGGGCACGATCGCCTTCACCCTGCCGCTGGACGATGCCCGGACGGGTGCGGGCGGCTGCTCGGTGAACTGGGGCACGCTGCTGACGCAGCTGGCGACGCAGCGGACCAACGATGGCAACCGGAGCGACGTCGTCTACTTCGGCCTGCTGCCGGCCGGCATGCCGGTGAACGTCCCGGGCTGCGGCAACAACGGCCTGGGCGCCGGACGCGTGGGTGACGTCGCGACGCTGTTGCACGAGATCGGGCACGGCTACGGCTTCGCGCACACGCCCTGCGGCGCGGCGGGCACCACGGACGCCAACTACCCGAACTACAAGCCCTATCCCTCGGCGTCGATCGGCGAGTTCGGCATCGACATCAGCACCGGCAACGTGTTCCCGCCGCTGGCGACGTCGGACTACATGTCTTACTGCTTCCCGCAATGGATGTCGCTCTACCAGCACGAGCGGCTGGTCGGGCACACGCGGCTGGACCCCAGCTGGATCGTGGACACGCCGCTGTGGGAGCAGTACGCTCCCTGGAAGGACTACCTGGTGCCCGATTACATCCCTGACCCCCCGCCGGGCGACCCCTGGAAGGTGGCGCAGATGAGGCCGGACCCCGTGATCTCGATCATCGGCGTCGTGCGCTCGGAGAACGAGGTCGAGGTGACCAGCGTCGCCAGGGTGCGCGCCGTCTCGACTCCGCCCGGCCGCGCCACGGCCCTGCGCGCTCGCCTGCTCGATGCCGACGGCCGGGAGCTGGCCCGCGCGCCGCTCCACGAGCTCGCCGTGCAGGGCGGCGGCTGCGGCTGCTGCGGCGATGGCGAGCGGAAGCCGGGCGAGCCGCCGTACACCTTCCAGGCCATGATCGCCGATGTCGCGCCCGGTGCCGCGCTCACCATCGGCAGCGCCGAGGCCACGTTGTGGCAGCGCCGCGCGCCAGAGCGGCCGCCGCGCGTTTCAGGCGTCCGCGCCGAACTGACGCAGTCCGGTGGCGTGCGGCTGCGCTGGAAGGCGGAATCGGCGGGCGAGTCCCGGGAGGCATGGGTCCAGTGGTCGAACCGCGAGGGCAAGGTCTGGCACGGCCTGGCCACGGGGCTCGCGGGCGCCGAGGCGGAGGTCAGCCTGGCGGGCCTGCCCGCGGGCGAGGCGCTGCTGCGGGTGCTGCTCCACGACGGCTTCCACACGGCCTACTCCGAGCCGGTGCGCATCGAGGTGCCGCGCCGACCGCCGGAGACCGCCATCCTGGCGCCGGCGGACGGAGCGGTGCTCGTCGCCGGCGCGCCCATGCGCGTGTGGGGCGCCGCCACGGACAGCGCGGGCACCCCGCTGCCGGACGAGAGCTGCCTGTGGCTGCTGGACGGCAAGGAGGTCGGTCGCGGCACCGACGCCTGGGTCACCGCGCCGGCCGCTGGGGAGCACCGCGCCACCCTGATCGTGCGGGCCGAGGGCGAGGAGACCCGGGTAAGCTCCAGCTTCACCACCATCCGGGTGGGCGAGCGGGAGTGCTGAGGCGGGCGGCAGCGCCCTACGCGGCCGCCGCTGCGACGGCGGCCGCGGCGCCGCCGCCGGCCCGCGCAGCGCCGCGGCCCCCGCCAGTCATTGCGGCGGTAGAGGCGACGCCCCCCGCAAGGCAAACGGACAACTGCATCTCACACAGAGCCGCGGAGCCGCAGAGAACACCACGCTACCGGGATGACCGCAGACGCCGGGCTCGGGCAGACATCCGTTTTTTTGTTCAACAGCAACCAACAGCAACAACAACGGCAACAACGATATGCACCAGGGACGACCGCGGACGTCGAGGTCCGACTGGAATCCCCGTTCGATGTTGAACAAAAAGAGAATGAAACGCCTGCCGTGCCAGTGCCTTGCGGATCGCCCGGTTTCTGAGGGGTCGCCCACTCTGCGGCTCCGCGGCTCTGTGTGAGATGCCGTTGCCGTTGGTGTTGTCGGCGTGAAATGCCCGGGCCGCCGCGTGGGCGACCCGGGGCTTGGTAGGATCAAGCGTTGCGGTTGTACATGGTCGGGCCGCCGAACCGGCCGGCCGGCGCGGGCACACCGGTCTCGGGGAAGACGAGCGAGCCCTGTTGCAGGCTGGCGCCACGCAGCGCCAGGGCGAGGACCTCGCCCAGGTGCGCGGCCGGGTGGAACTGGAGCTTGGACCGCACCTCCTCCGGCAGGTCGTCCAGGTCGGGCTCGTTGTCGCGCGGAAGTACGATCTCGGTGATCCCGGCGCGATACGCGCCCAGCACCTTCTCCTTCAGCCCACCGATCGGCAGCACCCGGCCAGTGAGGGTGATCTCGCCGGTCATGGCCACGTCGTTGCGCACGGGGCGACCGGAGAGGGCCGAGACCAGCGCCGTCGCCATGGTCACGCCCGCAGAAGGACCGTCCTTGGGGATGGCACCCGCGGGGACGTGGACGTGGATCTCGAGGTTTTCCAGGTTCTCCTCGGGGATCCCGAGCCGGTCGTGGTGGGTCCTGGCATAGGTCAGGGCCGCGCGCGCCGACTCCTTCATGACGTCGCCCAGCTGCCCCGTCAGGATCAGGTTGTCCTTTCCCTTGGAGACGCTGGCCTCCACGAACATGATGTCGCCGCCCATGGGCGTGTAGAACATGCCCGTGGAGACGCCGACGGCGTCCTGGATGGCGGCGTGCTCGGGGTGCACCCGCGGCCGGCCCAGCATTGGCTGGATGTCGTCGCCGGTCACGTCCACGCGTGTCACCTCGCCCGCGGCCACCCTGCGGGCCGCCTTGCGCGCCAGCTTGCCCAGCTCGCGCTCGAGCTGGCGGACACCCGCCTCGCGGGTATACTCGCTGATGACCCGCTGAATGGCGTCATCGGCCACCTCGAGCTGCGACACCCTGAGGCCGTTCTCGTCCAGCTGGCGCGGCAGCAGGTAGCGCCGGGCGATCTCCAGCTTCTCCTGCTCGGTGTACCCGGAGAAGTCTACCCGCTCCATGCGGTCCAGCAGCGGGCCGGGAATGTGCTCGAGGAAGTTCGCCGTGGCGACGAAGAGCACCTCGCTCAGGTCGAACGGCATCCCCAGGTAGTGGTCGGTGAACGAGTGGTTCTGCGCCGGGTCCAGCACCTCGAGCAGCGCCGCCGACGGGTCGCCCTGCAGCGACACGCCCAACTTGTCCACCTCGTCCAGCAGGAAGACCGGGTTCTTGGTCCCCGCCCGGCGCAGCCCCTGGATGATCCGGCCGGGCATGGCGCCGACGTAGGTGCGCCGGTGGCCCCGGATATCCGCCTCGTCCCGCGCGCCGCCCAGCGCGATGCGCACGTACTTGCGCCCCAGCGCCCGGGCGATGGACTTGGCAATGGACGTCTTGCCCACGCCCGGAGGCCCGACGAACAGCAGGATCGGACCCCGGCCCAGCGCCCGTGCCCTGGCCTTCACGACCTCCGTCACTGGCTCCGGCGACGACGCCTGCGAGTCTTCGGCGGTCTCCGTCGAGGCCTTCGCCTCTTCGGCAGTCTTCGCCTCTTCGGATGCCAGGCGAGCCTCCTCGGCCGCCTCCTCCGCCGCACGCTCCATCTGGAGCTTGCGCACCGCCAGGAACTCCAGTACGCGGTCCTTCACGTCCTCCAGGCCGTAGTGGTCCTCGTCCAGGATCGTGGCGGCCCGCCCCAGGTCGATCTCGTCCTCGGTGCGCTCGTTCCACGGCAGCTCGAGCACCGCTTCCAGGTAGGTGCGGATCACCTGGTACTCGGCCGACTGCGGATGCGTCCGCGCCAGCCGCCCCATCTCGCGATCGATCTCCTTGCGCGCCTCTTCCGGCAGCACCAGCGCCGAGAGACGCTCCTTCAGGTCGTCCGCGTCCGCGCCCTCCTCGTCCTCGCCCAGCTCCTTCTGGATCGCCTTCATCTGCTCGCGCAGCAGCAGCTCGCGCTGCTTCTCACCCAGCTCCTCCTGCACCTTCTGATGGATCTCCTGCTGCGCCTCCAACCGCAGAAGCTCGCGCTCGACACCCACCAGCACGCGCCGCATGCGGTCCTCCACGGAGAAGACCTCCAGCAGCGCCTGCTTCTCCTGCGGCGGGATCTCCAGGTAGAAGGCGACGAGGTCCGCGAACGCCCCCGGGGACTCCATCCCCTGCACCAGCTGGCTCAACGCCTCCGCCGGGATGCCGCGGCGCGTGCCCAGCTCCGCGGACCGGTCCCGCAGCTCCTTGTCCAGCGCCACGAACGCCGCGTCCTTGTCGTCCAGCGGTGCCTGCTCCTCGATCGGTCGCACAACCGCCTGCAGCATGTCGCCGGTCTTCGTGTACGTGAGGGCCAGCGCCCGCCGCTCCCCCTGGATCAGCAGCTGCAGACCCCCACGGACCCGTTGCGCCTGAACGATCCGCACCAGCGTGCCCACCTGGTGCAGGATCTCCGGCGTCGCCTGGTCCAGGTTGTCCCGCTGACACACCGCGAAGAGCTGCCGATCCCCATCCAGCGCGGCCTGGATCGCCTCCACCGTCCCCAGCCGGCCGGCACTGATCGGCACGGCTACCCCGGGGAAAACCACCGTCTCCCTGAGCGGGAGCACGGGCAGCGTCAGTCGCTCACCCATACCAATCCACCTCTGTTCTCGGAACCGCAGTGACGGCAGGAGCCGCCAGCAACCGTTCGGTACCGAAGCATTCGCCTTGCCATCGCCTACGCACCGGGCATTTTTCGCGCCGTTGCTTGCAAATCTCTCAACCGTGACCCCCATGGACATGTGGCGGAAACTGCGACGGAATGGCAGGGCTGCTGAAAGGGCAGGCGCCGTCGAGCGGCCCGCAAACCCCGCGGATGTGCCCGCGCTCGTGCGCTGCATCCGCCCGCGGCCGCACGGGGTCTTCACCGTTCGCCGGCGGAGCCGGCTATTTCGCACCAAATTGTGCGACTTTACTGCGCTTGCCTGCGCTGATCTTCGAGTTTACCGTGGATTCCCGACCGACTTCCAATCGCGGCTGACTCGCGTCTCCGGCAGACCTTGCTGTCGTCCATGGGACCAGCGCCGGAAAGCAGATGGCTTGCCGTCGGACATGCGGACGCGCGCCGAGAGGGGCGCGTTGCGACGTGGGATGGTGGCGGGCTGTCGCGCAATGTCCGCCCGGGAAGGCGCAGGGGGTCGGTGGAGACGAAGCAAGTCGGGGCGTGCACTTCTTTTGCGCGAGATGCAGGCGAGGCGGGGGTGTGGTCTGCCGCATGCCTGATTCAACTGTTTGCGGATTCGTTCCGCGGGGTCTGTCGCTCCCGCACCCGGCATCATCACGCAGGCCATGCCCAGCACCGCGGCGAAGCAGCCCGCGGGAATGTCTCACAAGGAGGAGCTGATGAAGCGCACGCCGTGGATCGTGGCCCTCGGGGTCCTGCTGGCGACGGCGGCGGCAGCCCCGCCGGCGCAGGGCCAGATCTGGAAGAAGATCAAGGACAAGGCGAAGGAGAAGATCGAGCAGAAGGTGGAGGCCAGCAGCGACACCGTCATGGACAAGTCGCTGGACGTCGCGGCCAACGCCGTCAGGTGCGTGGTCTCGGACAAGGCGTGCATCAAGAAGGCGCAGAATGCGGGGCAGCAGGTGGTGGTGACGGACAAGAGCGGCACGCCGCTGCCGGCCGCGCAGCAGCCGGCGGCCACCGCGGACAAGGCGGCGCCGTCGTCGCCGAACCCGGGCGAAGGCGCGTGGGCGAACTACGACTTCGTGCCGGGCGAGCGGATCCTCTACAAGGAGGACTTCACGAACGAGCGGGTGGGCAACTTCCCGCGGCGTCTGGAGTTCGTGGATGGCAACGCCGAGGTGGTGACGTGGAACGGGGGCAAGTGGGTGCGGGTGGGTGAGGATGCCATCTTCGCCATCCCGCTGCCGGAAGTCCTGCCGGAGCGCTTCACGATCGAGTTCCAGATCACACTGCCCTGGTGGGGCTTCGAGATGTGGGGCGGGCCGGGCGACGGCGATCCGAAGGGCCGCGCGTACAACGGGAAGTATACCTACATCATGCTGGGCTGCTGCGAGGTGGGACTGGTCACGCCCAGGAATGGCCCGAAGTCGACGATCGATGCGCGGCCGAAGTTCGAGGATGTGCTGGGCGACAAGAGCATCGACGGGCACCTCTTCAACGTCCGCATCCAGGGCGACGGCGCGTACCTGAAGCTGTACCTGGAGGATAAGCGGCTGGGCAACCTGCCCAACGCCACCTTCCTGCGCGGCAACAAGCTTTACGTGTATGCGCGGTCGAGCAGGGAAAACCCCGTGATGTTCGGCAACATCTCGGTCAACGCGGGTGGAACGCCCATGTACGAGGCGATCATGCAGAACGGTCGCTTCGCCACGCAGGGCATCCTGTTCGACGTGGACAGCGACCGGATCCGTCCGGAGTCGACCCCCACGCTGAACGAGATCGCCGACATGCTGAAGGCGCACGCCGACCTGAAGATCCTGATCGAGGGTCACACCGACAACACGGGCGACGCGGCCCATAACCAGACGCTGTCGGACGGCCGGGCAGCGGCGGTCAAGACGTACCTGAGCACGAAGGGCGGCGTTGACGCCTCGCGGCTGTCGAGCCAGGGCTTCGGCGCGACCAAGCCGACGAAGCCGAACGACACGCCGGAAGGCCGCCAGGCCAACCGTCGGGTGGAGCTGGTCAAGCAGTAGGCCGCCACCAGGTCGCGGCCGTGTACGGGGGGCGCGCGCCAGGCGGCGCGCGCCCCCCGCGTCTTGCCCCCCTTACCGTTCCCGGCCGTGCGCGCGGGCGCGGCGGAGGCGTTTTGGCCCAGGCGGGCCTCCCCGTCCTGTTCCCTGGCCAGTCGGGGCGACGTACGACAGTGCGTCCCGGTGTGGTCGTCGCGAATTGTCCATATCGCGCCGGGCGCGCGCCAGGCGCAAAGCCGGGAATCCGCGCCGTTGCGCGGCGCGCGCCCTGTTCCCTGCGCTGGTCTGGCGCGTGCCAGAGAATGGAGGGGGTGGGCGTCCGGATCGAGGGCGCCAGCCGCGATGTCGCCGCCATGGGGGAGACGAGAGGATGGTCATGGGGATTCTGCGAAATGCCGTACTGGGCGTCGTGCTGTCGGCCGGCTGTCTGCTCCCGGGGAAGGTCGCGGCGCAGGCGCCCGAGCCTGCGGGGCCGGACACGGTGGTCTTCGCGCCGACCCGGGGCAAGGTGACGTTCACCCACGGGGCGCACGCGAAGGCGAACGAATGCGGCAGCTGCCACCACGCGTCGAGGCCGGAGAAGCCCATGACGTCGCCGCGGCAGAAGTGCGACGGCTGCCACACGGAGCCGGCGACCGTGCCCATGAAGACGGACCGTCGCTTCGCGTACCACGACACGGAGGCCCGGCAGGGGACGTGCTTCAACTGCCACGCCAAGGCGGCCGACGCCGGCAAGCAGGTTCCGGTGGCGTGCGGCGACTGCCACAAGCGAGACGAATAGCGCCGGCGCTCGTCGCGAGTGGTCGGCCGGGCCGGACGGGGCGCACGCGGAGAGTCCGCGTGCGCCCCGCTCTGCGCCGGGGTTGTGGCGGCGTCGCCGGCGGCGCATCGTCGGGGGGGGGAGTGAGGCTGAGGCTGGGACAGTCCCGCGAGCGAGGCCGAGATGGCGACGACCGACAAGCCGGCGCATGCTGGCCCCCGCACGGTGCGTGCGCCGCGCGGCAGCGCCCTGACGTGCAAGGGCTGGACGCAGGAGGCGGCGCTGCGGATGCTGATGAACAACCTTGACCCTGAGGTGGCGGAGAAGCCGGACGAGCTGATCGTCTACGGCGGTACGGGCCGGGCGGCGCGGAGCTGGGAGGCGTTCGACGCCATCGTCGCCTCGCTGAGGGCACTGGAGAACGACGAGACCCTGCTGGTTCAGTCCGGCAAGCCGGTGGGCGTGTTTCGCACGCACGCGGGCGCGCCGCGGGTGCTGATCGCCAACTCGAACCTGGTCCCGCGCTGGGCGACGTTCGACTACTTCCGGGAGCTGGAGGCGCGGGGGCTCATCATGTACGGCCAGATGACGGCCGGCTCCTGGATCTACATCGGCTCGCAGGGGATCCTGCAGGGGACGTTCGAGACGCTGGCGTCGGTGGCGACGAAACACTTCGGCGGCTCGCTGCGCGGCCGCTGGGTGCTAACGGGCGGCATGGGCGGCATGGGCGGGGCGCAGCCGCTGGCGGCGACGATGAACGACGCCGCGATCCTGGTGGTGGAGGTCGATCCTCGTCGCATACAGCGCCGGGTGGACACGGGCTACTGCGACCGGATGGCGGATTCGCTGGAGGAGGCACTGCGGATGGTGCTGGGTGCCCGTGACCGGGGCGAGGCGCTCTCCGTGGGGCTGGTGGGCAACTGCGCGGAGGTGCTGCCGGAGCTGGTGCGGCGGGGTGTCACGCCGGACGTGCTCACGGACCAGACGGCCGCGCACGACCCGCTGAACGGCTATGTGCCGGCGAACATGTCGCTGGACGAGGCGGCCGCGCTGCGGGGCAGCGACGCCGACGAGTACCTGCGTCGCTCGCGGGCGTCGATCGCCGAGCACTGCCGGGCCATGGTCGAGATGATGCGCCGGGGCGCGATCACCTTCGACTACGGCAACAACCTGCGAGGCGAGGCCAGGGATGCGGGCTTCGCCGACGCGTTCGCGTATCCGGGGTTCGTGCCGGCGTACGTGCGCCCGCTCTTCTGCGAGGGGAAGGGGCCGTTCCGCTGGGCGGCGCTCTCCGGCGAGCCGGAGGACATCTACCGCACGGACCGGCTGGTCCTGGACCTCTTCCCCCACGACACGCACCTCGCCCGCTGGATTCCCATGGCGCGGGAGAAGGTGCACTTCCAGGGACTGCCCGCCCGCATCTGCTGGCTGGGACAGGGCGAACGGGCGAAGTTCGGCGTCGCCATCAACGACCTGGTGGCAAGCGGCGAGCTGAAGGCGCCCATCGTGATCGGCCGCGACCACCTGGACACCGGCAGCGTGGCCTCGCCCTTCCGCGAGACCGAGGCGATGAAGGACGGCAGCGACGCGATCGCGGACTGGCCGATCCTGAACGCGCTGCTGAACACGGCGTCGGGTGCCAGCTGGGTCAGCTTCCACCACGGCGGCGGGGTGGGGATCGGCAACTCGCTGCACGCGGGGCAGGTGCTGGTGGCGGATGGCACGCCCGAGATGCGGGAGCGCATCCAGCGGGTGCTGACGAACGACCCGGGCATCGGCGTCGCGCGCCATGCGGACGCGGGATACGAGGCGGCCATCGAAACGGCGCGGGTGCACGGGATCAGGCTGCCGATGCTCTGAACTGCGAGGGCGAGGGCGAGGGCTAAGGCTAGGGCGAGGGCGAGAACGAGAACGAGCACGAGCACGGGCAGATGGGGCGGCGGGTCGGGCAGGGGAATCTCCCCGGCCGGCCCGCCGCCGTGCTACATTGGGCGCGTATCGCCCCCGAGGGCCCGTCTCCGATGCGGAAGTCGGCCG
This sequence comes from Gemmatimonadota bacterium, assembly GCA_017881445.1. Taxonomy (GTDB): domain Bacteria; phylum Gemmatimonadota; class Gemmatimonadetes; order Longimicrobiales; family RSA9; genus JADGQX01. The sequence continues at coordinate 23,309 of JADGQX010000044.1, forward strand.
CGCCGGCGTGCGACGGGGCGCCGCGAGG
>JADGQX010000199.1 GCA_017881445.1 Gemmatimonadota bacterium
CCCATTGCGAAGAACGCCGGGACGTTCAGCCGCCCCAGTGCGAAGGGTCCTCCGCCGAGCGCGGCGTACACGGCGGTTGCCGCGCTCAACGCGAGTATGTACTGAGACGTGTTGAAAAGGCAGACCCATGCGCGGCGCCGGCGGATTGCCATGTCCGAAACGCCAACAATGATGGCTCCTGCCAACACCGTCCAGAACGCGCCGAACGTTATTCCCGCAGCGAAAAGAGGTATATAAGAAATAGAGGATTTCGCTGCCTTTGTACTGCCGATGCGAAAATCAAGGGCCAGGGCTTCGGAGAGAATACCTAGTCCAACAAACGCGCTTAGCCCCCAAGCGCCACGCGCCCCGATCGTCGAAGCACTCTTGACGAAAAGCGCGAGGAAACAAGTGGCCGCGCCAGCGACCACAAAGCCGAATACCAGCCACGAACGTCGGTGCATTCTAGGATGGAGCCCCCGCCCGGTCCTACTAGTTAATCGTAATCGAGCCGGCGCCCAAAAGGCTAAGCAGCGCCGCCAACATCTCAACCAATGCGGTAAACACCCAGCCTCACCTCCTCTCGGAGTCACGTCGACCGTGATGCTAGAAATGGTCGCGGGCTCCGCTACTTCGCTCGCTGGGTCTCCGCTTGCCAGGACGGGGGCTCCCTAGTTTGGGTTCTGTTTCACCTCGCGGTAGGTGTGCGACCTACTGCAGGATTGCGTCGAGGACGGCCTGCGCCGCCGCCGCTTCGGGCGACGCCGCCACCGCGGCCACCTCGGCGCGGTAGACCAGCTCGCGGCCGCCGAACTGGCGCACCGCGGCGATCACATACTGGCGCCCGGCCAGCTCCACCAGCCGGACGGCGTCCAGGTCCATGCCCGCCACGGGCGACGCCGCCACCACCGCCCGCGCGGCGGCCTCGAGGCGGCCCGCCGGCGTGTCCACGCCCTCCGACTCGCCCGCGGCGATCCGGTCGGTGGTGGTCACCACCACGCGGCACATGATCCGGCCCGACAGCCGCGACTCCATCTCCAGCCGCGCCACGGAGCCGCCCGGCCGGGCCCGGCCGCCAGGGCCGGCCATGGCGGCCGTCTCGACCACCGCGCCGCCCGCGACGACGACCCGCCCGGCCCGAACGCCCTCCGGGTGGCCGTTGCGCGCGCCGTTGCCGTTGCCGTTGCCGTTTCCCTTGCCGTTGCCGTTCGCCTTGCCGTTGCCGGCCGCGCTGCCGTTGCCGCGCGCGCCGCCATGAAGGGTCGGCCTCGCCCCCACCGACTCCGGCCGGACGGCGACCTCGCCGCGATTCCCGTCCACCTTCCGGCCCGCGGCACCGGCAACGGTCGGGGCATCCCCGTCCGGCCGCCGGATCTCCATGATGGCCGTGTCGATGGACAGCCCGAGCGAGGCCAGCAGCGCGGACTGCACGTTGCGCGTGATCTCCCAGGCGCTGAGGGCGGGGTCGGCGACGACTACCACCGAGCGGATGCCGCCGGCGTCCGCCTCGATGACCGCGTCGACCACGCCCGTGAGGGCCCGGATCAACGCCGTTGCGCGCGCGATGCGCTCCGCGCCGGGCGGACCCGGCGACCGCTTCGAGTTCATCCTCGACTCTGCCTCACGTCATTCTGGAACGACGGGCCTGTGGGCCCGTTCTGGCGCCGCGTGCGCCCGGGCTGGTCGGATCGTGGAAGCGGTCCGCTGGCGGCGTAACTGCCGCTCGCTAGAGGGATTCCGCTGTATTATCGCCTATCGCGGGCACGCCTGTCAAGCACCGTCTGCACGCCTGAGAGGGCGCGTCCGGCCTGATTTGCCGCGCATGTTTTCACATGCATTTGCCCGGTTTTGTGACGGCCGGCCGCATCGGCCGGCGAGCGCCGGCGGCCGCCTGGCGGCTCAACCGCCCCCTCATCAACGAGTTGCAGATGCGTCTGGACAGCCCGCGACGGGGTACGGTAAACTGGCTGCCATGACCGAGCCCATGTCCAACGGTTGGATCGAAGTGATCAGCGGCGTCATGTTCAGCGGCAAGTCCGAGGAGCTGATGCGGCGGGTCCGGCGCGCGGTCCTCGCCCGCAAGAAGGTCCAGGTCTTCAAATCGCACCTGGACGAGCGCTACGGCGGCATCCAGGTCATCTCCTCCCACGACGGCGGCCGCATCGAGGCGGAGCCGGTCATGAACTCCACCGACGTCATGGAGCGCGTGCGCGCCGATACGGAGGTGGTGGCCGTGGACGAGGTCCAGTTCCTGGACGACGGCATCGTGTCCGTAGCCAACGCGCTGGCGGACCGGGGCGTGCGCATCATGCTGGCCGGCACCGACATGGACTTTCGCGGCCGGCCCTTCGGCCCCATGGGTCCGCTGCTGGCGATTGCCGAGCGCATCGACAAGCTGAGCGCCATCTGCGTGATCTGCGGCAACGCGGCCACGCGCAACCAGCGGCTGATCGACGGCCACGCGGCTCCGGCGGAGGGTCCGACCATCCAGGTGGGCGGGCTGGAGAGCTACGAGGCCCGCTGCCGCGACTGCCACGACGTGCCGTCCGAGACGCGCACCCAGATCCGACTCATCGAGTAACAGTCGGCCGGATTCCGTCCCGTTCCGCCATTCTTTCGCCCCGCCCGCCGCCCTTTCCTTGGGGCGTGCCCGACACCGCCACCCTCGAATCGCTCGTGCGCGCCTCGGACGGCGCCGACGGACTCCGGCCGCTGCTGTGCGCGCTGGGCCTCGCCGGCAGCGTGCGGGGCGACGTCGCCCCGGACGGTCTCCGGCAGGCCGAAGGCGTGCGCGACGTCGCCATCGTGGGCGACGCGGCCGGGCTGCGCTCGGTGCTGGTCCGCCTGGATGTGCCGGCCCGGCGCCCGTTCATCGCCGCCCTGGGCCAGCGGCTGCAATCGGGCGACCCGCTGCACCCGCACCTGCTGATCGCCGCCGATCCCGGCTTCGAGCGCCTGACCTTCGCCGCGGCGGGACTGGATGGCGGAGTGCGCCAGGTCACGCTGGACCGGCGCAGGCCGGGGCGGGCCGAGCTGGAGATGCTGGCGGAGCTGGCGGCGGCCGAGGGCGAGGGCGGCACGGCGCTGGCGCTGAGGCACGCGCGCGCCCTGGAGCGCTCGCGCGTGACCCGCCGCTTCTTCCGCGATTTCCGCGGCCGTCGCGACGCCATCGCCGCGGCCTGGCTGGGCCTGCCGCCCGCGCTCGAGCCCCAGCGCGACGCCCTGGCCCTGCTGTTCCTCTCCCGCCTCATGTTCCTGTATTTCCTTCAGCGCGAAGGACATCTGGCGGGCGACCCGGCGTACCTGCCGCGCCTGGCGCGGGCGCCCGCGAGCGCGTGCGCGTCGCTTTACCGCCAGCGCCTGGAGCCGCTCTTCTTCGGTGCGCTCAACCGCCGGCCGGAGCAGCGCGACCCGGCGGCCGCGGAGCTGGGGGACCTGCCCTATCTCAACGGCGGCCTCTTCGAGCGGCATCCCCTCGAGCGCCAGGCTCCGGACCTCGACCTGCCGGACGACGTCGTCCTCTCCGCCTTCGACCTCCTTCTCGACCGCTACCGCTTCACCACCCGGGAATCCGGCGACGACGACGCCGAAGACGCCGGCATCGACCCGGAGATGCTGGGCCGCGTGTTCGAGGGGCTGATGGCGCCGGCGCGGCGCGGGGACACGGGCTCGTTCTATACACCCGCCGCCACGGTGGACCGGCTCACGCGCGAGACCGTCGCGGTCTACGCCACGGGTCGCGCCGGCCTGGCCCCCGACGAGGCCGCCGCACTGGTGCGCGGTCGCCGGCCGGAGTCGCTGACTCCGGACCGGGCCGGGCCCGCCGCGCGTCAGCTGGCGCAGCTGCGCATGCTCGACCCCGCCTGCGGCTCGGGCGCGTTCATGTTGGGCGCGTTGGGGGCCATCGGCCGGGCGCGGCTCGCCCTGGGCGAGGGTGAGGCGCGCGAGATCCGGCGCGACATCGTGGCCCGGGCGCTGCACGGGGTGGATGTGCAGGCCGATGCGGCGCTGCTGTGTGCGCTCCGCCTCTGGCTCGCCCTGGCCCAGCGGCCCGCGACCGGCGCCACCGGGCCGGTGCCGCCGCTGCCCAACCTGGACATGCGCATCCGCCAGGGCGACGCGCTCCTCGACCCCATGGACCTGCTCCTGGCCGGGAGCGGTCAGCCGGGGCTCCCGGCCGACCGGCCTGTGCGCGCCGCCATCGCCCGCATCCGCCCTCTCGCGGAGCGCTACCTGACGGCCGAGCCCGAAGAGCGGCAGGCGCTGCGCGCCGCCCTGCGCGCGGCCGAGTCCGGCCTCGCCGACGCCTGGCTGGGCAGCGCCGCGGCCCGTCTCGACTTCCATCGGCGGGAGCTCGAGGCGGCCGCCCGCGAGCGGGACCTCTTCGACCAGCGCACCGCCGCGGCGCTGCTGGCCGAGCGCGAGCGGGAAGGCGTGCGGCGCACGCTCGCCGATGCCGAGGCGCTGCGAGACCGGCTGCGCCAGGAGGGCGCGCTGCCCTTCTTCAGCTTCCCCGTCCACTTCGCCGACGCCGCCGAGCGCGGCTTCGACATCATCCTCTCCAACCCGCCCTGGCTGCGCGCCCATCGCTGGCCGCCGGCCATGCGCCGCCTGGTGCGGGCCCGCTACGACGTCTGTCGCACGGCCGGCTGGCGCCGGGGCGCGCGCCTCGCCGGCGCGCCCGAGGCCGCCGCCGCCCAGGTCGATCTGGCGCTGCTCTTCCTCGAGCGATCTCTCGGGCTGCTCGCGCCGGGCGGCGTCCTGGGCATGGTCCTGCCCGCCAAGATGCTCCGCTCGCTCTACGGCGCTGGCGCCCGGCGCCTGCTGCTCCAGCGCGCCCGCCTGGTCGCCCTGGAGGACCATTCCCTCGACCAGCACTCGCTTTTCCGGGCCGACGCCTTCGCCGCGACCGTCGTGGCCGAGCGCCCACAAACGGAGGCGCCGCCTGCGCCGCCACCCGCCGTGCGCGTGCTCATGGTGCGCCGGCACGTCCAGCCGCTGCGTTTCGCCGTCGACGCCCACGAGCTGCCCCTCGTGCCCGGCGACCTGGACTCGCCCTGGCTGCTGGCGCCGCCCGCCGTGCGGCTGGCCCTCCGGCGCATGCAGCGCTGCCCTCCCCTGGGCGACGACGGCGCCCTGCGCGTGCGTCGCGGGGTCTTCACCGGCGCCAACGACTGCCTGCTCATCTCGCGCGCGGACCACAAGTTGGGCGGCCTCGCCCACATCCGCGCCCGGGGGGCGGAGCACGGCGGCGAAGGCGTTGCCGCCGCCTACGACGCCATCGTCGAGGAGCGCGGCCTGGCCCCCGCCGTGCGCGGCCGCGGCATCTCGGCCTGGGGCTTCGAGATCACCTCGCAGGTCGTCTGGCTGCACGACGATGACACGGGCGCGGCCCTGCCGCCGCCGCCGCGCCTCGCCCGCTACCTCGAGCGCCACGCCCTGGCGCTCGATCGGCGGCGGGGCGCGCCCGGCGGCGCCCCGCGGGGCGCGCTCTTCCGCGTCACGGCGGACACCTTGCGCCCCAAGGTCGCCTGGCAGGACCTCTGCGAGACGCTCGAGGCCGTGGCGCTTCCGGCCCGGGTAGCGGGGGTGGGCAGCGCGCCGCGGCCGCTGGTGCCGCTCAACACCGTCTACTTCATTCCGCTCAGCGCGCCGCCGGAGGCGCTGGTCCTGGCCGGCTATCTCAACTCCTTGCCGGTCCGCACGTTCGCGCGGGCCGTAGCCGAGCGGGCCAAGGACGCCCGCTTCCGCTTCTTCGCCTGGGTGATCGCGCTGCTGCCGCTGCCCGGGCGCTGGCGCTCCGGCGACACCGCCCGCCGACTGCTCGCCCTGGCCCGCGACGCCCACGAGGCGGGCGCCATCGCACCGGCCGCGCAGGTCGAGCTGGACGCGCTGGTGGCGCGCGCCTACGGACTCTCCGACGGCGATGTCGCCGCGCTGGGCGACTTCGATCGCTGGCTCCGGGGGGCGTCATGAATGCGCCTCCGACTACGGCGCCGGCGGCGGCAGTCCTCGAGGCCCGCGCTCTCGAGCTGCTCTACGGGGGCGGTCCCCTCGTGCTGGACGAGCGCATGCTCCTGCGCGACGCGGTCGGCCCCCTCATGGCCCGCGCGCAGTCCGCCGACTTCGCCGTAGCCAAGCTGCGCCTGGCCGCGGTCGACCTGCGGCCGCACGAGCTGGGAGGCCTGGCCCGCTGTCGCGTCCTGGTCGAGCGCCTGGACGCGGTCACGCGCGGCGATGCCCAGGCTGCCTCCCGCCAGGCCGTGCACGCCCGCCTGACGCTGCTGCTCGCCTTCCTGGAGAGCGGCCGCGTGCAGGTGCGGGTCGGCGCCGGCCGCTGCTGGACCCCCGACTTCTCTCTCATCCGCCGCATCCGCCGGGGCGACGACCGCGTCGTCCCCGGGGTAGCGGCCACGGGCGCACACTTCTTCTCGAAGCCGTATCCCATAGCTGGACCGGCTGTTACGTCCCTCACCACCGACGAGCGCACCCTCGAGCTGCTGGGCGAGCGCTTCGAGGAGCTCTGGGCGGCCGGCTACGACGTCGCCTTCGTGCTGGCGGAGCGCATGAGGCGGCTGCTCGGCCCCGGGGCACCGCCCGCCGCGGTGCGAGAGAGGCAGGCCGGGCCGGCGCCCGCGACCCCGGACGCAGCCGCCGCCGCGCGCCTGGCGCTGCGCCTGCGCTTCGCCCGAGAGGAGGGACAACGGGGCGCCCCCGGCTCGATCCCGCCCGCGGGCGCCGCCGCCGGGCCCGGTGCGCGCGTGTTCGACCTGGCCGCCTTCCAGGAGGACGCGGTGCGACGCGCCGAATCCGCCCTGCGCCGTCACGGCGGCGTGGTGCTGGCGGACGGGGTCGGGCTGGGGAAGACGTTCCTGGGGCTGGCGCTGGCGGAAGCCGAGCTGCGCCGCGGCGGAAACGTGGTGGTGCTGGCGCCCCCCTCGCTGCGCAAGGAATGGCTGCCGCCCCTCCGGCGCCTGGCCCGCTCCGCCGGCACCTGCCTGGACGCGCTGGCGGGCGCGGACGCGGGCGAGGGCGCAGACGCGGCGGCGGACGGGGGCGGGACCTCGCGCCTGCTCTGGCTGTCGCACGGCGCCATGAGCCGCCAGGGCGCGCCGCCACGGGCGGCGGGCGCCGCTCTCGTCATCGTGGACGAGGCGCACGGCTACCGCAACCCCGCCACCCGGCGTTATCGCGCCCTGGCCGCGCTCTGCCGCGGCGCCCGCGTGGCGCTGCTCACGGCCACGCCCATCAACAACAGCTTGTGGGACCTCTACTTCCAGCTCCGGCTCTTCGCGGGCGACGGCGAGTTCGCGGCCGCGGGCGTGCCCGACCTGCGCCAGGCGTTCGCGGCTGCGGCCGAGGCCGGAACCCCCACGCCCATCCTCCCGGTCCTGCGGGAGGTGGTGATCCGCCGCACGCGGCCCTTCCTGCGCGACCACTACGGCGCGGTCTGCTTCCCGGGGTCGCCCCGACCGCTGGCGCTGCCCCACCGCGCCGACCCGGAGCCGGTGCGCTACACCCTGGCGGATGCGTTCCCCGGCGGCGTGGCCGCCGTGGCCGCGCTGCTGGGCGATCTCACGCTGGCGCCCTACCGGCCGGGCGCGTACGGCGGACTCTCCCCTGGGGGCGGCAACAGGGATGGGGGCGTCGCGGCCGAGCTGCTGCGCTTCTCGCTGCTCAAGCGGCTGGAGTCCAGTGCGGCCGCCTTTCGCCGCAGCATCGGCGCGCTGGAGGAGCTGTACCTGAGCTTCGCCAGTGCCCTGGCCCAGGGCCGGCTGCTGCGGCCGCGCGAGCGCGGGCTGTTGGCCGGGGAGCAGCTCGTGCTGGGCGCCGTCGCCTTCGACCCGCTCCCGCCACGCCTCGACCGCGACCGCCTGGCCGCCGACACCGCCCGGGACCTCGAGACCCTGCAGCGCCTGCGGTCGGTCGCGTCGCCCGACGGCGCCGGCGACACCAAGCTGGCCCGCCTGCGTGAGCTGATCGAGCGCCTGGACGAGAAGGTCCTGGTGTTCACGGAGTTCCGCGACACCGCCGTCGAGGTGGCGCGGGGGCTGGCGGGGCTGCGCCTGGGGCTGGTGCACGGCGGCGGCGCATGGCTGGGTGGATCACGGGTCGGCCGGCGCGAGCTGATCGAGCGCTTCGCGCCCCGGGCCAACCACGCCCGCCCACCCTGCGCCGCCGAGCGCGTGGACGTGCTCGTGGCCACGGACGTGCTCGCGGAAGGGCTCAACCTGCAGGACGCGCGCTGCGTGGTGAGCTACGACCTGCCCTGGAACCCCGTCCGCCTCATGCAGCGCATCGGCCGCGTGGACCGGCTCGGCTCGCGTCACGCCGAGATCCGCCCCTTCCATTTCGTGCCCGAGACCGGCCTGGAGGAGCTGCTCGGCCTGATGCGTCGCATCCGCGGCAAGCTGCGCGTCATCCGCCGGACCGTTCCGGGCGACGTCGCCATCCTCGACTCGCCCGCCTCCGTCGAGCGCATCCTGGCCGGCGATGCCGCCGCCCTGGAGGCCGGCGAGCGCGCCGCCAGCGCCGCCTTCGAGGTCGAGGACCGGCTGCTGCAGCTCTGGCGTCGCCTGGACCATGGCGCCGAGTCCACCGGTCCCGCGCCCGGGCCGCCCCCGGTCGCGGCCGTGACTGTGCCGGGACTCGCCGCCGAGCGCGTGCTCCTCTGCTTCGATGGGCCCGAACCCGCGTGGCTGGTCTGGGATGCGGCCGGCGGCGCGCGCGACGACGACCTGGCCGCGGCGGCCATCGTGGCGGCCGCCCTCGACTCCCCGAGCGCCGTTGCCGCGGATCCCGCCATCCTCGCCCGTGCCG
>JADGQX010000200.1 GCA_017881445.1 Gemmatimonadota bacterium
GCTCGATCTCGATGCTCGAACTCGATGCTCGAACTCGATGCTCGGCTTTCGAGCCCGGCCGTTGTCGCCAATCCCCGTCGTCGCTACCTTCGCCCCCCGGAAACCCGAGTGGAGGTGGCGGCTATGTCGGACCGGCTCGTCCTCGATTACAACAACATGCTCTCGCCCCGGCTGGGCGGCCGCGGCATCGACCCCGCCCGCCTGGAGGCCCTGGCCGATCGATTCGCCCAGGCCCACGCCGAGGTCGCGCGCCGCCGCGACGCCGGTGAGATCGGCTTCTTCCAGCTGCCCTACCAGTCGGAGGTGCGCGAGCAGGTCGGCAACTTCGCCAACGGGCTGGGGCAGGCCTTCGGCACGGCGGTGGTGCTGGGGATCGGCGGCTCGGCCCTGGGCGCCGTCGCCCTGCGCGAGGCGCTGGTCAAGCCGCACTGGAACGAGCTGGACGACGACGCCCGCGACTACTTCCCGCGGCTCTACGTGCTGGACAACGTGGACCCCTCGACGCTGGGGCCGTTCCTGGACCGCATCGACCTGGGCCAGGCCCTCTTCAACGTGATCAGCAAGTCGGGCTCGACGGCCGAGACCATGTCGCAGTTCCTGGTGGTCCGGGACCGGCTGGGCCGGACCTTCGACGACGACGGCTATCGCCGCCACCTCGTCTTCACCACCGATCCCGAGAAGGGCGTGCTGCGCCGCATCGCCCGCGACGAGCAGATTGCCACCCTGCCCATTCCCCCCAACGTGGGCGGCCGCTTCAGTGTGCTCTCCGCCGTGGGGCTCCTGCCGGCGGCGCTCATCGGCATCGACATCGATGCTCTCCTCGCCGGTGCCCGCGACATGGACGAGCGCTGCAGCTCCACGCAGCTGCGGGAGAACCCCGCCGGCCTCTTCGCGGTGCTGCAGTACCTGGCGGACACGGAGCAGCGGGCGCCGATGCACGTGATGATGTCGTATTCGGACCGGCTCCACGGCGTCGCCGACTGGTTCCGCCAGCTCTGGGCGGAGAGCCTGGGCAAGGAGAAGAACCGCGCGGGCGAGACGGTGAACGTCGGGCCCACGCCGCTCAAGGCCATGGGCGCCACCGACCAGCACTCGCAGGTCCAGCTCTACATGGAAGGGCCGTACGACAAGACCATCACCTTCCTGACCGTGGACCAGCGGGGCGAGGACCTGGAGGTGCCGAAGGCGTACGAGGACATGCCCGAGCTGGCCTACCTGGGCGGGCACACCATGGGCGAGCTGCTCTCCGCCGAGCGGCAGGCCACGGCCCGTGCCCTGGCCCACCGGGGTCGCATGAACATGACGCTGCGGCTGCCGCGCGTGGATGCCGGCGGCATCGGCCAGCTGCTCATGATGCTGCAGATCGCCACCGTCTACGCCGGCGAGCTGTACGGCGTCGATCCCCTGGACCAGCCCGGCGTGGAGTTGGGCAAGCAGCTCACATACGGCCTCATGGGACGGCCCGGATACCAGGCGGAGGCGGGCGAAGCGCCCGACCCCCACTGGATGAGTGAATGAGCATCGCCTGGCTGGGAGGCCGTTGGATCGAGGAAGCCGACGCCTTCATCCCGGCCGACGATCGCGGGTTCCTATACGGTGACGCCGTCTTCGAGACCGGCCGGCTCGTCGCCGGCGGCTACTTCCGCCTGGACCGCCACCTGGAGCGGCTCGAGGCGAGTGCCGCCGCCCTGCGGCTCCCCGTGCCCCCCCGTGACGAGCTCGCACGCGTCGCCCGAGGGCTGGCGGATCGCAACGGCTTCGCCGATGCCACCCTCCGCTTCACCGTCACCCGCGGCGGCGCCCGCGGGCCGCTGCTGCTGGCCACGCTCGCGCCCATGGAGCGCGACTGGCGCTCCACCGCGAACCGCGGCTGGCGCATCGTCACCGCCGGCGTGCGGCATCCGCCCGCCTCGGCACTGCCCCAGGTCAAGACGCCCGGCCGGCTCCATGGGCTGCTGGCCCGCGCGGAGGCGCGGCGCGCCGGTGCGGATGACGCGCTGCTGCTCTCGGCCGAGGGCCACGTCGTCGAGGGACCGAGCTGGAACCTGTTCTGGCGCGTCGGCGCCACTCTCTTCACTCCGGCGGCCGAAACCGGACTGCTCGAGGGCCTGACCCGCGCCGCGCTCCTCGACCTCGCTCCTCCCCTGGGCCTTACCGTCGAGGAGGGCCTCTTCCCCCGTGCCCACCTCGACCTCGCCGAAGAGGCGTTCGCCACCATGACTTCGGTGGGCGTCGTGCCCTTCAGCGCCCTGGACGGCCGGGTGCTGCCGGTCGCGCAGCGCCGGGCGGCGTCCGCCCTCTTCGAGGCGTACTGGGACCTCGTGGCCCGGGAGGCGCGCTAGCCCCTGGCGGGCGCACTTCATGCGTCCCCCGCGTGCGGCGACCTCCTCAACGGTATGGGGCACTGTGGTTAGCGACGCAGGCAGCGTGACATTGGTGGAGATTCAGGCCAACCGGTTCGACATCGTGAGCCGGCTCGCCGACGATCTCGCCCACGAGATCAAGAACCCGCTCCACGCCATGGTGATCAACCTGGAGCTGGTCAAGCGGCGCGTGCAGGCCGGGGACGTGACCAGTGCGCTGCAGCGGGCGGAGATCGTGGGCGTGGAGGTCGTGCGCGTCAACGCCATGGTCGACCAGCTGCTCCAGCTCTTGCGCCCCGCGCGCCCGGCGGACCCGGTGGTGGACCTGGACCGCGCCGTGGACGAGCTGCTGCCGCTGCTCGCGCAGCAGGCGCGGCTCTCCGGCGTCGTGCTGGTGTATCAGGGTATCGATTCGCCGGTTGCGGCGCCCATCCGCCGCGACGCGCTCAAGCTGGTACTTCTCAATCTCGTGGCCGGCGTACTCGAGCACCTGCGCGCCACCGGCGGCCGCATCGAGATCTCCGCCTCCTGCAGTGACGATGGCGTGAGCATCGTCGTCCGGGGACAGGCAGCCCCCCCGACGGAGCTGCCGGCCCGGCGCTCCGCCCCGTTGCCCCTCGACGACGAGGCCCGGGAGCGCGGCCGCGCGGTGGTCCGCCACCTGGTGGAGGGCGCGGGCGGCTCGCTTTCGAACGGCGCGGATGGGGCCGACGTCGCCTCCTGCACCCTGCGCTTCCCTCGCCGTACACGCGCTTGACCCGGTGTCGCGCGTTCCGGTACTTTGACGGCCCGCGATCCCGCCTCTCCGGGGCGGTGGCCCGAACCAGCGCAGGATGATGAGTGCTTCGAAGCTTCTGATTGCCGACGACGAGCGTCACATCGCCGAGGGCCTCCAGATGTTGCTGCAGGAGGACGGCTACGAGGCGGAGACGGCGACCGACGGCGAGGAAGCTTGGCAGAAGGTAGAGGAGGGCGACTTCGGCCTCGTCCTCGCCGACCTCAAGATGCCCGGCATCGATGGCCTCGAGCTGTTCGCCCGCATGCGGGAAAAGGGCATCGACAGCGAGATCATCTTCATCACCGGCAAGGGCACCGTGGACGACGCGGTCGAGGCCATGCGCCGCGGTGCCTACGACTACCTCACCAAGCCGCTCGACCTGGAGCGCCTGAGGGCGCTGATTCCGCGCGCCCTCGAGAAGTACCAGGTCAAGACGGCCAACCGGCACCTGCAGCAGCGCCTCGAGAGCCTCACCCGCTTCGGCGAGATGATCGGCCAGTCCGAGGAGATGCGGCAGATCTACACCATCATCGAGGCGGTCGCGCCCTCCAACGCCAGCGTCCTGATCATGGGCGAGAGCGGCACGGGCAAGGAGCTCGTCGCCCGGGCCATCCACCAGAAGTCCGGCCGCGGCAAGGGCCCCTTCATCGCCCTCAACTGTGGTGCCTTCCCCCGCGAGATCCTGGAAAACGAGCTCTTCGGCCACGAGAAGGGTGCGTTCACCGGCGCCATCAACGAGAAGGCCGGCGCCTTCGAGCTGGCGGACGGTGGCTCGCTCTTCCTGGACGAGGTCGCCGAGATGGAGCCCGACGTGCAGGTCAAGTTCCTGCGCGCCATCGAGCAGCGCGCCTTCCGCCGCCTGGGCGGCAAGAAGGAGATCGACGTCGACATCCGCGTCATCGCGGCCACCAACCGGGACCTCGAGCAGGCGCTCAAGGACGGCGCCCTGCGCGAGGACCTCTATCACCGCCTCGCCGTCATTCCCATGTACCTGCCCCCGCTGCGCGAGCGCGCCGGCGACGTGCTCCTGCTCGCCAACGAGTTCCTGGGCCGCTTCAGCCGCGACCACGGCAAGGAGCTCGAGGGCTTCAGCGCGGGCGCTATCGAGTTTCTCCAGACCTACTCCTGGCCCGGCAACGTCCGCGAGCTGCGCAACCACGTGGAGCGCGCCGTCATCCTGGCCAAGACCGACCTCATCGAGGCCAGCGATCTCCAGTTCCGGCAGGGGCTGGACGACCGCGAGCTGCACATCCAGGTGGGCACCTCGCTCCAGGAAGCGGAGCGGCTGCTCGCCCTCAAGACGTTCGCCTTCACGGGCGGCGACCACATCAAGACGGCCAAGATCCTCGGCGTCGACGAGAAGGAGCTGCGCGAGCGCCTCCTCGCCTACATGGAGATGCCGGTGGCGGCATCCTGACACCCGGCCGGGGCCACAGGAGCGAGACAATGCGCGACGACGACGACATGCCCTACATCGTGGTGGAGCGCCGCAACGGCGGATTCGGTGCTTTCGTCTTCGGCGCCCTGGTCGGCGCCGGCGTGGCGCTCCTTTTCGCGCCCCGCTCCGGCCGGGAGCTCCGCGAGGACATCGCGGATGGCGCCCGCCGCATCCGGGAGACCGCCGAAGGCAAGGTCCGCGACGTCCAGTCGGCGGTCAACGACACCATCGAGAACGTCCGCCGCCAGGTGAGCGACCGGGTGGACGCCGCCCGCGACGCCATCGACGCCGGCCGGAACGCAGCCCGGGAGAGCCGCGCCGACATGGAGCGCCGCATCCGCGAGACCCGCGCCGGCTACGAGACGGCCCGGCAGGCGTACGAGTTCGACGAGGATCTCGAGGAGGACCTCGACCTGGAAGGCGGCGAGGGCTCGTAAGCGCCCGCGCTGCCCGCAGGTGCCAGTCATTCCCGAGCCCGCCGGCGACATGCCCGGCTCCGCGCCCTCGCGCCCGCCGCCCCGGATCGTCCCGGCCGCCCTGAGCGCGGCGGCCCGCTGGCGCCACGCGCTGGCGGTGGCCTACGACTTTGTCCGCCACGTCTGGGACAAGGCCGGCGCCGACGACATCTTCTTCCTTGCCGGCGCCATCGCCTTCAACGTGCTCGTGGCCATCGTGCCCCTGCTCCTGGCGGCGCTGGGCATGGCCGGCTTCATCGTGCGGCAGCAGCAGGCCGATCCCACGGGCACCCTCCTCGGCCTGGTCCTCAAGGCATTGCCGCCGCTCAGCGCGGACCAGGAGAAGTACCTCGAAGGCATGCTCCACGGGCTCCTCGAGAACAGCACTTCCTTCCTCAGCATCGGCACGCTCTTCCTCGTCTGGTTCGCCACCCGCCTCATCGGCACGCTGCGCAGCGCGCTCAAGGCCGTGTTCGACCTGGCCAGCGACCGCGGCATCATCGCGGGCAAGCTCTACGATGTCCTGATGGTCTTCGCCACCGGTGCCCTCTTCACCCTCAACGTCGGCCTCACCGTCGCGGCCCAGATCGTCGCCGGGCTGGGCATGGGCGCGCTCGGCCTTCAGCTCACGAACCCCGGCGTCTTCCAGGCGTTCTACGTGGAAGGCGTCGCCTTCGTCTCCATCTGGAGCATGTTCCTGCTGGTCTACCGCTTTCTGCCGGCGCGTCGCACCAGCTGGGCCGTGTCCATCGTCGCCGCCAGCTTTACCTCCATTCTCTTCGAGGCGCTCAAGCAGCTCTTCAGCTGGTACGTGGTCCACCTCGCCAGCTACGACTCCACCTACGGGAACCTCGCGACCCTCGTGGTGTTGGGCATCTGGATCTACTACACCTCGGTCGTCTTCATCCTGGGAGGGGAAGTGGCGCAGGTCTGGGCCATGATGCGCGTCCGCAAACGGCAGAAGGAGCGCCTCGTTTGATCTTCCGGCGACGTCGCTCCGCCGCTTCCCGCTGCCCCGCACGGTCCGGCTCGATCGGGCGACGACTCCCGGCCGCGCTCCCGCTCGTCCTCGCCGTCCTGCTCCTGCCGCTGCTGGCCGCCGACCCGCTCTGCGCCCAGGCGGACGGCCTCGCCCTCGACTTCGATGCCGGCTTCGACGAGGTGCCGCTCTTCGACCACGCGCCCCTGCACGGCGACCGCCTCTACGTCGTCATTCGCCTGGCCGAGAACCGCCTCTACGTGGTCGAGGGCGAGCGCGTGCTCTGGTCCGCTCCCGTCGTCACGGGCACCGGCTTCCGCCTGGAAGGCAAGGCCCGCTCCTGGCAGTTCGCCACGCCCCGCGGGATCTTCCGCGTGCAGGCCAGGGAGAAGAACCCCGTCTGGATCAAGCCCGACTGGGCCTTCGTCGAGGAGAAGAAGCGGATCCCGCCCCTCGACTCGCCGCTGCGGCGCGAGCCCGGAACCCTCGGCACCACGGCCATTTACATCGGCTTCGAGCTCGCCATGCACGGCACCGACAGGCCCCAGCTCGTCCTCCGCCCCGACGCCGAGGCCCGCCGCGTCTCCCACGGCTGCATCCGCCTCACCAACGAGGACGCCCGCAAGCTCTACTACGCCGTCCAGATCGGGACCCCGGTCCTGATCTTCTGAGGGGCGAGCATGAGGGCGAGCATGAGCATGAGGAAGGCTACCCTCCGCCGCCCGGTCTCCGCCGCCGCCCTGCGGGACGGAACGCCGCCCCGCCCGAAAGCCGGCGTTACGCCTTCCTCATGCTCGCCCTCATGCTCGCCCTCATGCTAGATTACCCGCCATGCCCAAGCCCCCGACGGACGGCCGTAAGGTCGTCGCCCGGAACAAGAAAGCCCTTCACGAATACCACATCGTGGAGACTCTCGAGGCCGGGATCGCTCTCTCCGGCCCCGAGGTGAAGTCGATCCGCGCGGGGAAGATCTCCCTGGCGGAGGCGTTTGGCCGCCTGGACCGCGGTGAGGTCTGGATCCACGACATGCACATCTCACCCTACGATCCCGCCAGCATCTGGAACACGGACCCGCTGCGGCCGCGCAAGCTGCTGCTCCACCGCAAGGAGATCCGCAAGCTCATCGGCTCCGTGCAGGAGAAGGGCTACACGCTCGTGCCGCTCGACCTCTACCTCCGCGATGGCCTGGTCAAGGTCACTCTCGCCCTCGCCCGCGGGAAGAAGCTCTACGACAAGCGCCAGGCCGAGAAGGAGCGCGACGCGCGCCGCGAGATGGAGCGCGCCGGACGCGGATGACCATGTTCCTTCCCCTGCTGCTGTCGGCCCTCGCCGCCCCCCCCGCGTCCCCGGTCGTACCCGTTCCCGTTTTCGTGAGCGTGAACGCCTGCGCCTGCGTCTGCGTCTGCGGCCGTACGGAGGCCGCCCCCGAACACGCGGATAGCCCGAATGCGTCGGCCGCCCGTCTCCCCATCGCCCCATCGCCCCCTCGCCGTGTCGGCCGTTCGTCCGCCCCGGCCAGTATCGTGATCCTCGACGCCGGCCATGGCGGTCGCGACAGCGGCATGCGGGGGCCCAGCGGCGTGCTGGAGAAGGACATCACGCTCATGCTGGTGCAGGGGCTGCAGGACGAGCTCGAGCAGCGCGGCTACGAGGTCCACCTCACGCGGGACACCGACACGCTCATCGCCCTGGCGGACCGGCCGCGGCGGGCCAACGAATGGAAGCGCGGCCGTCCCCGGGCGATCTTCATGTCCATCCACACCAATTCCGGTGCATCGCAGGCGACGGGCTTCGAGACCTACTTCCTCTCGGATGCCCGCACGGCCGATGAGCGCCGGGTGGCCGAGTTGGAGAACGCCGCGGCGGACCTCGAGGACCGCTCCACGAAGTCCGCCCCCGCCGTGGACTGGATCCTGGAGAGCCTGCGCAACGACTACTACGTCCGGGCCTCGAACGACCTGGCGGAGCTGGTGCAGCGACGCCTGGGCAAGGTGCACCCGGGTCCCGACCGGGGGGTCAAGCAGGCCGGGTTCCGCGTCCTCGTCGGCGCCATCATGCCGGCCGTCCTGGTCGAGACCGCCTACATGAGCAATCCGAAGGAGGAGCGCCTCATGGCCGACGACGATTTCCGGCAGCGCATGGTGAAGGCGCTGGCGGACGCCATCGGCGACTTCTTCCAGCGGCACGCCTGGGCGGCCGGAGGGGACGACTGATGCGCCCGCTGCGCGGGATCCCGGCCGTGGCGGCGGCGGCACTCGCCCTTTCCGCCTGCGCCTACTTCAACTCGCTCTACAACGCCCGCCGCTTCTTCGGCGACGCCCAGCGCGCCGACGCCCGCGGCGAGAGCAGCACCGCCGCGAACGCATACAAGTCCGCCATTGCCAAGGCAGCGGTGAGCTACCGGCGCGACTCCACCGGCCGCTGGTCGGACGCCGCGCTCGAGCTCATCGGCCGCTCCTACTTCGCCCTGGGCGATTACGCCCACTCGCTGCAGGCGTTCGAGCGCATCGTCGAGCGCGGCGCCCGCGGCGACCGGCTGGCCGGCGCCCGGGCCTACGTGGGGGCGAGCCTGGTCCGGCTGGAGCGCCCAGCGGACGCGCTGCCGCACCTCGACTCCGCCGCCGCGCACCTCCAGGCGCGCTCCGACATGGGTGCCTTCACCCGCCTCTGGCGCGCCCGGGCCCGCTTCGGCGCCGGAGACACGGTCCGCGCCTGGGCCGACCTCGGCACCGCCGCCG
>JADGQX010000201.1 GCA_017881445.1 Gemmatimonadota bacterium
GAAGAGCTTGCGCCCGGTGCGATCCGCGATGCGCGCCGCCGGCAGGTAGACCAGGATCGCGGTCCCCATCTCGATGGCGACCAGCAGGCCGTAGCCGGGCGCGCCCACACCCGCGACGTTCGTGACCCAGAGCACCACGAACACGTCCACCAGCCCCTCGCAGGCGCGGATGAAGATGTCCGAGGCCAGCAGCCAGCGCAGCGAGGGCGGCAGCGAGCGCCAGACGCCGCGCATGGTGGTGACGCCCCCACCTGCCAGCGGCCGGATCCGCACCCGCGCCGCCAGCACCAGCGTCAACGCGGCCAGCACCACCGTGAGTCCCAGCCCGCCGGCCCCGGGGCAGCGAGTCCCCCACCACCGCGAACAGCGTGGGGCTCGCCATGCTCGACCAGGCCAGCACCAGCGCCAGCGCCGCGAACGCCCAGGGCCAGCTCGGCGCGGCCAGGTACACCAGGTAGCCCAGCGCCGCCAGCGAGATGAACAGCAGCAGCGCCGTCCGCCGGCCGAACCGGTCCGCCACCCAGCCGCCCGGATACTGGTAGACCCCGTCCAGCAGGTCCTCCACGCTGCCGTACGCCCCGCTCGCCAGCACGGGCGCGCCCAGCGCTTCCAGGTACTTGGGCACGAAGCGCCGCCACAGGTTCTCCCCCAGCCCCAGCAGCAGCATCGCCCCCGAGACGCGCACGATGTTGCGCTCCAGCCCCAGCCAGTCGCGCAGCCTCGCCATGCGGGCGGGCGGGACGGTGGCGCCGGCGGTGGCCGCGGCGCCGGCCTCCGTCGGAGTGGTGCGCAGGGCCGCGTCGCTTACGGGGTCGGTTGGCAGGATCGGTTGCGCTTCCACGTTCTCCGTCGCGTCTCTGGACACGGTTGACCGGGGGCGCGATGATACACGTGTATCATGCCCGGCAACAGAACGCTGGGACGAGCGGACGGAACGGGAGACGGGACGGAGGCTGCGTTGGCGGAATCGGGCGGGAATCCCTGGCTGCTGCTGATCCACCAGCTGCCGGCGAAGCCGGACTACCTGCGGGTGAAGGTCTGGCGGCGGCTGCAGCGGATCGGAGCGGTGGCGATGAAGAACGCGGTCTGGGCGTTGCCGCGCAGCGACGTCGCCCTGGAGGACTTCCACTGGCTGCTGAAGGAGATCGCGGCGGACGGAGGCGAGGCGATGCTGTGCGAGGCCTCGTTTGTGGCGGGGCTGACGGAGGCGCAGGAAGCGCTGTTGGAGCGGCTGGATCCTGCCCGGGAGCGCATGCGACGTCGTTCGGCGGAGGTCGTCGCGGCCGGGCCGGCGTCGCCGGTGGGCGAAGGCGCGTCCCGGGGGGGGGGCCGGGTCTGGGTGACGCGGGCGGGGGTGCACGTGGACCGGATCGCCAGCGCCTGGCTGATCTGCCGCCGGCTGGACCCGGAGGCGCGCTTCCGCTTCGTGGCGGAGTCCGGCTACGCACCGGCGGCGGGGGGGGCGGAGCTGCGCTTCGACATGTTCGAGGGGGAGTTCACGCACGAGGGCGACCGCTGCACCTTCGAGGTGCTGGCGTCCCGCTTCGCGCCGGGGGAGGCGGCGCTGCAGCGCCTGGCGCGCATGGTCCACGACCTGGACTTCAAGGACGCGAAATACGGCGCGCCGGAGACGCCGGGCTTCGCCCTGGCGCTGGAGGGGATCTGCGCCCGTCACGCCTCCGACGGCGCGCGCCTGGAGAGCGGGGCGGCGCTGCTGGACGATCTGTACGCGGGGCTGGGGGCGCCGGGAGAGGCGCCGGCCGCGCCGGGCCCGCCCGCCTCGGGGACCGAGGGTCGCACCGACTGATTCGTCCGGTCGAGCGCCGTAGCTTGACCGGCGTCATACCTGGAGGTATTATACCTAGCAGTATGACGGAGCGATGTCGATCATACCGTATCTTCTCATACGCCGGGGTATGATGCGCAAGGTGCCCGCCAATCCTTTCCAGTTCGGACGGCAGCTCGGACCCGGGGAGCTGGTCGACCGGGAGTCGGAGGTCGCGGCCGTCAAGCGGGCCCTGCTCGAGCGCGGCAAGCTGTTCGTGATCGGTCCCCGGCGTTTCGGCAAGACGTCCATCATCAACGTCGCCGAGTCGCAGGCAGCGGGCGAGGGCGGGGTCGTTCTTCGTTTCGACGCGGAGGCGTTCCCGACGCCCCAACAGCTTGCGGAGCGTGTGGTCGCGGAGGCGGCGAAACGCCTTGCCGGTCCGGCCGAGAAGGTGCATGGCTGGCTAAGCACGATGTTCCGCCGTCTCCGGCCGAACGGCGTCTTCAATGCGCAGGACGGCACATGGACGGTGAGTTTCGGCGTGGACACGTCTGCGGCGAAGGCGATCCCAAACCTCGTCGAGGCGCTGGATGGCGTCGACCGTGCGGCGAAGGCGAAAGGTCGCCCCGTGGCCGTGGTAATCGACGAGTTGCAGGCGCTGCTCGGCGCCGCGGGCGTCCTCGCCGAAGGTCAGCTTCGGGCGGCCGTGCAAACGCACGAGGCCGTCGGCTACGTCTTCGCCGGCTCGGACACCCGCTACCTCGAGCGGCTCACCGGCGACCCCGGTGCCGCCTTCTTCAATCAGGGCGCCCGGCTCTTCGTGGGCGCGATTCCCGATGCGGACATGCTCGCGTTTCTGCGGCGAGCGTTCGCATCTGCAGGCTTCGCTGTGTCCGAGGCCGCGCTGCTCGCCATTCTGGACGCGGCGGAGCGCGTCCCCTACAACGTCCAGGCGCTTGCGAGCGAATGCTGGCAACGCCTGTGCGCGGCGTGGACCGGCGTGTGGGAGCCGGCGAATGTCATGGAGAGCGCACGCGCGGTCGCGCTTCGCAGCGACCCGCTCTACACCCAGATCTGGGCCGCGCTGCCGCCACCGCAGAAGAACGCCCTGATCGCGTTCGTGAGGGAACGTGGACAGAGGCTGCAATCGGAGCGCGTCACCCACGCGCATCGACTCTCGTCATCGGCGATGCAGAAGGCGCTTGGCGCGCTCCAGGATAAGCAGATCCTCAGATCCGAGGGCGTACGCGGCGTTGTGACCCTACGCATGCAGGATCCCTTCTTCGCGCTCTGGGTCGACTCCATCGCACCCTGAGGCGCGCCCCCGCACTCTTCACCAAATCTTCACGCCCCGGCCGATGGCATTTGTGCCTCGCTAATGGCCGCGCGCGTAAGTTGACGGGTGCAGGGTGGTCGGTGGCAGGACCCATGCGCTCGGAGGCGGGAGAATGGCCGGGCACGGCACGGCGCTGGTGATCGATGACGAGCCGCAGATCGTGAAGGCAGTGGCTCGTGCCCTGGGCGACATCTTCGAGGTCGTGCTGCGTGCGTCCACGGCGCAGGAGGGCATCGACCAGGCCGCCAGTGCGCGTCCGGACCTGATCGTGCTGGACCTGGGGCTGCCGGACCGCGACGGTCTGGCGGTCTGCCGCGAGATCAGGGCCTGGTCCTCCGCCGCCATCATCGTGCTTTCGGCCCGCCATTCGGATCATGACAAGATCGCGCTGCTGGATGCGGGCGCGGACGACTACGTGACGAAGCCGTTCAGCACGGCCGAGCTGCAGGCGCGGGTGCGGGCGCAGTTGCGGCGGGCGCGCGCCATCCTCCCGAGCGAGGGGTCGGCGATCGAGATCGATGGGCTGGAGATCGATCTGGCCACGCGCACGGTGGCGCGCGCGGGCGAGCCCATCCACCTCACGCCCACGGAATGGGCGCTGCTGCGCACCTTCGTGCGCAACGCGGGCAAGACGCTGACGCACCAGCAGATGTTCGCGGAGGTCTGGCCCAACTCGGGGGGGGACCCGCAGCAGTACCTGCGCGCCTACGTCGCCACGTTGCGCCGCAAGATCGAACGCGACCCGCTGCGGCCGAATCTCATCCTCACGGAGTCCGGTGCCGGCTATCGCTTCGCGACTCTCTGACGGGTCCGTTTCCGCCCGCCTGCGCCCGTTCCTGACGGGGCTGCCCTGGCTGGCGTTGCTGGCGGCGGTCACGGTCGTGCTCGTGATCGGCCGGGGCCACATCGACAAGGTGCACGCCGCGCTGGGCTACCTGCTGGTCGTGCTGGTCGCCAGCTCGCGCTCGGGGCGAGGCTGGGGCCTGGCCACGGCGGTGCTCGCCTTCCTCTGCTTCGATTTCTTCCTGGTGCCGCCCTACCTCTCGCTCTCCGTCGAGCACCAGCCGGACTGGATCGTGCTGGGCAGCTTCCTCATCACGGGTATCGTGGCGGCGCAGCTCTTCGACCGGGCCAAGCGGGAGGCGCGGGAGGCGCAGGCGCGGACGGAGGAGGTCGATCGCTTCTCGGTGGTGGGGGCCGAGGCGCTGAACGGCGGCCGGGCCGAGCAGGGCCCGGAGGCGCTCGCTCGCATCCTGCGCGAGACGCTGCAGGTGAAGCGCTGCGAGATCTACCTGTTCGAGGCCCCGGACAAGCTGCGCCTGGTGGCGTCGGCCACCGGGGGGGGGGGAGCCGGCGCTGACTTCGGGGGCATGCCGGAGTCGCCGGACGGCACGGACCTGCTGCACTACGTCGCCCGCTATCGCGCACTGGCCGTGCAGCGCCCGACCGGCGATGTGCACGTCGAGCCGTCCGATGGGCACCTGTCGAAGCTGCTGGCGGAGCTGCCGGGCAGCCTGGTCACGCTGATCCCGCTGACCGTGCGCGAGCGCACCGTGGGCGTGGTGAGCCTGGTCGGCGGCGGCCGGCCCCTCGATGCCGCCCAAATCCGTTTCGTGGAAGCCCTCGCCTACTATGCCGCGCTGGGCGTGGAGCGCGTGCGTCTGGTGGCGCAGGAGGAACGGGCGGGGGCGCTGCGCGAGGCCGATCGCCTCAAGGACGCGCTGCTGGCAGCGGTCTCGCACGAGCTGCGCACCCCGCTCACCACCATCAAGGCGGTGGCGCACGAGCTGCGCTCCCGGGAGGAGGGGGCCGCGGTCATCGAAGCGGAGGCGGACAGGCTCAACCGCTTCGTGGCCGACCTGCTGGACCTGTCGCGGCTGGACAGCGGCTCCGTCACCATGCGGCCGGAGATCGTGCCGGCCGACGACCTGATCGGCGCGGCATTGCGGCAGCTCTCGGCGGGCGCGGCTGCCTGCGACATCCGGGCACAGGTCCCCCCCAATCGCATCCTCTTCTGCCGCATAGACTTCGTGCTCGCCCAACGCTGCCTGGTGAACATCCTCGAGAACGCGGTCCGGTACTGCGCGCGTGGCCCCGTGCAGGTGACGGCGGCACTGGAGGGCAGCATGGTCATGTTCGCCGTGGCAGACTGTGGTCCGGGGGTGCCGGACGACGAGGTCGAGCTGGTCTTCGAGTCGTTCTACCGGGGGCGCGGCGTGCCTGCGGGCAGTGGCACCGGGCTCGGCCTGAGCATTGCGCGCCGCCTGGCGCGCGCGCAGGGCGGGGACGTGCGCTACGCGCCGCGCCCCGGGGGCGGCAGCATATTCACCCTGGCGCTGCCCGCGGCGGACGTGCCCGAGGATGCGAGCGCGGAGGCGGGCGACACCCCCTGACCGGCGCCTTCCACTGGACCTGACACCCACCGCAGTCTCGATCCGCACAGCCCCTCGGCCCCTCCCGAGTCTCTTCACGATCCTCTTGCGCGGCGTGACGCCGCCTTCGCGCGGCCTTTACGGGCCGGTCGCTACCATTGCCGGCGAGTGAGCCGTCGCGGAGCGCGGCGGCAAGCCGTCAGACGGAGGCAGGTCATGCGGGCTATGCGAGCGATGAGGCTCCTGGCGATGGGGGCACTGCTGGGGGCGGGCGCATGCTCCGCGGAGCTGCCGATCGAGGGCCAGTGGAGCGGACGCGATGCCGACGGATCCTACATCGGCTACACCTTCGATGCGGACGGCAGGGCGTTCGAGGTCCGGGGGGACAGCGTGCGCGAATTCCGCTACCGGCTGGACGGCGGGTACGACCCGCCACGGCTCGAGCTAACGGGTAGCGGCCCGGCGCGGCAGGGCGTGGTGCGCTTCGTCAATGCCGATGAGATGCGCGTCCTGCTGGTGCCCGCGCCCGCACCGGCGCCGCAGGCGTTCACGCCCGCCACGCCCGGGGTGGTGCTGACGCGGCGCGAGATGCGGTAGAAGGGGAAGGGCAAGGGCAAGGGCAAGCGAAAAGGAAAGGGAAAGGGAAAGGAGATACGACATGCTCGATGTGGTCTACGTGCTGGGCACAATCGGCTTCTTCGCGTTGATGCTGGTCTACGTTCACGGCTGCGAGCGGCTGGGCCGCTCCAGCGCAGAGGAGGAGTCCCGGTCATGAACGCCGAATCGCTGCTGGGCGGTGCCGTGGCCGTCGGCTTCCTCATCTATCTGCTCTACACATTGCTCCGACCGGAGAAATTCTGATATGACAGCCAATGGCTGGCTTCAGATCGCACTCTTCTCGGTCGCGTTGCTCCTCATCACCAAGCCCATGGGCATCTACATCCTGCGGGTCGTGGATGGCTCGATGGGCTGGCTCCGCCCGGTGGAGCGCCTGCTCTACCGCATCGCCGGCGTGAACCCGGAGGAGGACCAGCACTGGACGCGCTACGCCGCCTCCATGCTGATCTTCAGCGCCGCGACCATGCTGCTCACCTACGGCGTGCTCCGCCTGCAGCAGATCCTGCCGCTGAACCCGGCGGCGCGAGGTGCCGTGCCCGACCGCCAGGCGTTCGAGACCGCGGCATCGTTCACCACCAACACGAACTGGCAGTCGTACCCCGGCGAGACCACCATGTCGTACTTCTCGCAGATGACCCAGCTCGCGTATCACAACTTCGTCTCCGCGGCGACCGGGATCGCGCTGGCCATCGCCCTGGCACGAGGCATCACTCGCCGCTCCGCCGGCCGGCTGGGCAACTTCTGGGTGGACCTGGTCCGGGTCACGCTCTACCTGCTGCTCCCGCTCGCGACCGTGCTGGCGCTGCTCTTCGTGCAGCAGGGCGCGATCCAGAACTTCGCGCACTACGTCACGGCCACCACGGTCGAGGGTGCGAAGCAGGTGCTGTCCATGGGACCGGTGGCCAGCCAGGAGGCGATCAAGCAGCTGGGCACCAACGGCGGCGGCTTCTTCAACGCCAACGCGGCCCATCCGTTCGAGAACCCCACGCCCTGGAGCAACTTCCTCAACGTGCTCGCCATCTTCGTCATTCCCGCGGGGCTGACGTACACGTTCGGTCGCATGGCGAACAAGCAGCGCCACGGCTGGGCACTCTGGGCGGCCATGTTCGTGCTCTTCCTGGGCGGCGCGGTCACGGCCTACTGGGCCGAGGCGCGCGGCAACCCGATTCACGCGGCGCACGGCGTGGACATCGCCGCTTCCGCGATCAATCCGGGCGGCAACATGGAGGGCAAGGAGGTGCGCTTCGGCGTCGCCACCTCGGCCCTCTACGCCACCGTGACGACCGACGCCTCCTGCGGCGCCGTGAACGCCATGCACGACTCCTTCACGCCCATCGGCGGCATGGTGCCGCTGGTGAACATGCAGCTGGGTGAGGTGGTGTTCGGGGGCGTGGGCGCGGGGCTGTACGGCATGCTGGTCATGGTCATCCTGACGGTGTTCATCGCCGGCCTGATGGTCGGCCGGACGCCCGAGTACCTGGGCAAGAAGATCCAGGCCCGGGAGGTCCAGATGGCCATGCTCTTCGTGCTGGTCTTCGCCGGCGCGGTCCTCACGCTCTCGGCCATCGCCTCCGTGACGGCGCCAGGTCTCAAGGGGCTGAACAACTCAGGGCCTCACGGCCTCTCCGAGATCGTCTACGCCTTCACCTCGACGGCCGCGAACAACGGCAGTGCCTTCGCCGGCCTCACGGGCGGTACCTACTTCTACAACACGCTGCTGGGGCTCAACACGCTCATCGGCCGCTTCGCCATGCACGTGCCCATGCTGGCGCTGGCCGGCTTCATGGCCGAGAAGCGGATCGCGCCCGAATCGGCGGGGACCTTCCCGGTCACCACGCCGCTCTTCGTGGCGCTGCTGGTGGGCGTGATCCTGATCGTCAGCGCGCTCACGTTCTTCCCGGCCCTCTCGCTCGGGCCGATCGTCGAGCATTTCCTCATGCACGCCGGGAGGGTGTTCTGATATGGCCGTGACCAAACGACCCCTCTTCGACCCGCCCATCGTCCGGCGGGCGATCCGGGATGCATTCGTGAAGACGGGCAGTCTGCGCCACATGGTGCGCAACCCCGTCATGTTCGTGGTGCTGGTCGGCAGCGTGCTCACCACGCTGGTTCTGCTGCGCGACGTCCTGGGCGGGCGGTCGGGCGTCGGCTTCACGTTCCAGATCGCGCTCTGGCTCTGGTTCACGGTGGTCTTCGCCAACTTCGCCGAGGCCATGGCGGAGGGCCGGGGCAAGGCCCAGGCGGATTCGCTGCGGGCGACGAGGACGCAGACGCAGGCGCGTCGCCTGGCCAACCCCCACGACCGGGACGCCTCGGTGGCCGTGGGCGCCTCGGACCTGCGCAGCGGCGACCACGTGCTCTGCCTGCCCGGGGACGTGATTCCCGGTGACGGCGAGGTGGTGGAGGGCGTCGCCTCCGTGGACGAATCGGCCATCACGGGCGAGTCCGCGCCCGTCATCCGGGAGTCGGGCGGCGACCGCTCCGCGGTGACCGGTGGCACGAAGGTGCTCTCCGACTGGCTGGTGATCCGCATCACCGCCAACCCGGGCGAGACCTTCCTCGACCGCATGATCGCGCTGGTGGAAGGCGCATCGCGCCAGAAGACGCCCAACGAGATCGCGCTCACCATCCTGCTG
>JADGQX010000202.1 GCA_017881445.1 Gemmatimonadota bacterium
GTGCCGCCGTCGCGCCGCGGCCGCCCACGCCGCCGTCCAGTCCGCCAGCCGCGGGCGCAGCCAGAGCGCATTGGCGCCGGGCGGAGCGGGAAAGATCTGCGGGAACACCGGGCCGAGCGGTTCCAGCCCCAGGTGCAGCCGGGTCGTGTCGGCGCCGGCCTCCTGCCCGCCGGCCGGGGCCGGACCGGCGGCCGAGTCCCGCGCCGCGCCCGGCTCCCGACCCGGCTCCTGCCCCCGCACCGGCGCGCCCCGCGTGCGACGGCCCGCCTCCTCGGCGGTGTCCGCCGCGGGGCGGACCGCCCCCGGCCGCTGGGCCGCGAGCGGCGCGGCGGCCAGGAGCAGGGCGGGGACGGTCAGGAGCCAGCGCCGACGCATGAGCGAACGGGGTCCTTGTCCGGAGATTCGCAAGGAAACCGAGCGGCAGGCCGCAGCCGTCGCGCGGACTTGTGGTAGCAGCAAGTCACGAATATAATAACGACTTACGGGATATTCAAACCCAGCACCCGCCCGGCGTTGGGCCCCGCAGGTTTCTGGGAAAAGCCGACAGCCAATGCGCATCCTCACACGCTACATCCTGCGGACTCACGTCGCGCCCTTCCTCTTCGCGCTCGCCGCCCTGACGAGCATCCTGCTCATCAATACCATCGCGCGCCAGTTGGAGAGCCTCGCCGGCAAGGGACTACCCTCGTCGGCATTCGTGCAGGTGTTCCTGCTGTCCATGCCGCACGTGGTGGCGCTGACCGTGCCCATGGCCGTCCTGGTGGCGGTGCTCTACACCTTCAGCCAGCTCTCCGCGGAGAACGAGGTCACGGCGCTCAAGGCCAGCGGTGTCAACCTGCATCGGCTGATGCTCCCGGTGCTGATAGCGTCGGTCGTGCTGGCAATCGGCATGGTGTTCTTCTACGACCGGGTGCTGCCGAACACGAACCACCGCCTGGCGAACCTGCTGGTGGACATCGCCCGCAAGAGCCCGACGCTGGACCTGCGTGAGCAGGTCCTCAACGAGATCTCCACGCAGGACATGCGCAGCAGGTTCTACCTGCAGGCAGGGACGATCGACGCCGCCACCAACCGCATGCGCGACGTCGTGATCTACGACATGAGCGAGCCGGGGCGCAGCCGCACGGTATACGCGGACAGCGGCCGTCTCGCTTTTAACCGGGACAGGACCGATCTGTTCCTGGACCTGCACGCCGGCTGGATCAACGAGGCGGAGGTGATGCAGCCGGAGCGGTTCACGCGGCTGTTCTTCAAGGACTACATGCTGCGCCTGAAGGGCATCGGCAACCGCTTCGCGCACTCCGACGACAACTACCGCGGCGATCGCGAGATGACCATCGGCATGCTGAAGCAACACGCCGACTCGACCGGGCGGGAGCTGAACCAGATACTGAAGGACGTCCGCAAGACCGAGATCCAGGCACTCCGGCAGGTGGAGCAGGGCGCGGGCGTGCCCGGCGCGCCCCGGCCCATCGTGCTGCCGCCCTCGTCGGGGATGGGCCCGGACCCCAGCTACCGCTGGCACCAGATCGATGAGCTGGTGCGCCAGACCGCGCTCCAGCTCCGGGTGCTGAAGGACCGGGCCGTCGCCGTGGAGGACACCATGAACTCGTACCTGGTGGAGTATCACAAGAAGTTCTCGATCCCCTTCGCCAGCATCGTGTTCGTGCTCATCGGCGCCCCGCTGGCCCTGCGCTTTCCGCGGGGTGGCACCGGGACGGTCATCGCCATCTCCCTGGCGATCTTCGCCATCTACTACGTGGGGCTGATCGGGGGCGAGACACTGTCCGACAAGGGCTTCCTCTCGCCGTTCCTGGCCATGTGGGCGGCGAACATCGTGTTCCTGCTGCTCAGCATCTACGGCGTGGTGACGATCGGCAGGGAGCGCTCCTCCACCCGGGGTGGCACCTGGCAGGACGTGCTCTACCTGGTGCGCGACGCTCTGCTCCGCCCCTTCCGGCGTCGGCCCCGGCCGGCCGAAGGGAGGTAGCGTGTTCCGGATCCTGGACCGCTACCTGTCGCGGGAGTTCCTGCGGCTCTTCGTGGTCTTCGTGCTGGGCGCGCCACTGCTGTTCATCATCGGCGACCTGGTGGACCACCTCGACAGGTTCATCGACCAGGGCAAGAGCGCCCGCGTGGTCGCGTTGAACTACCTGTACCAGATGCCGGTCTTCATCCTCTGGTCCTTCCCCATCGCGGCGCTGATCGCGACCATCTTCACCGTCAGCAACATGACCCGCCATTCGGAGGTCGCGGCCGCCAAGGCCGGCGGGATCAGCTTCCACCGGCTGACGCTCCCGCTGGTGCTGCTGGGCGCTCTGCTGACGGTGGCCGGGCTGGGACTGACCGAGCTGGTGCCCATCGCCACGCGGGCCCGTGCCCAGGTCATGGGCGAGCAGCCGACGCAGGGCGCCCGCGCGGACTTCGTCTACCGCACCCGCTCCGGCGACGTCTACGCCATCCGCCGACTGGACGTGGAGGCCGGCCGCATCGACGGGCTCAACGTCGAGCGCGAGGGCGACGAGCCGCACATTCCCGGCGTCAGCATCCAGGCCAAGCGCGCCCTCTACCTCCGGCCGCAGCAGCGCTGGCGGCTGGAGGATGGCCGCCTCCGGATGTTCCCCAACCGCACCAGCGAGCAGAGCTGGAAGTACGCGGCGCTCATCCCGCTCCAGCTGCGCGACGCCCCCGAGCAGCTGCTGGCCATTCCCAATTCGCCCGACGAGATGGGCTACCGGGAGCTCGCCCGCTATGTCGACATCCTGCGCCACTCCGGTGGGCGTCCCTACCGCCTCATGGTGCAGCAGGCGCAGAAGATCGCCATCCCGGTGGCGACGCTGATCATCGTGCTCTTCGGCGCCCCCCTGGCCAACGCTTCACCGCGGGGCGGCGCGGCCTACGGCATCGGCGTCTCGCTCGGCATCACCATCCTCTACATGATGCTCTTCAAGGTGAGCGGTGGGCTGGCCAACGGCGGCTCGATTCCGCCGCTGCTCGGTGCCTGGTTTCCCAACCTGCTCTTCCTCGTCGCCGCCGCGTGGCTGCAGGTGCGGGTCAAGACGTAACAGCAACAACGATGGGGCGATGGGGAGATGGGGCGATGGGGAGACGGGCGTCCCGGTCGCCCCGTCGTGTCTCGGCCACCCGGCTGCCGATGAAACGCCGGCGCGCCAGGCCGCCCGGATTCCCCCCATCCCCCCATCCCCCCATCCGCTGGGATTTCGCGGCTAAACCTCCGCGAGTCTGCGGGAGAGCCCCGCCGTGAGCTCGCACTCGAACACGATCTGCGCCGGGGCCCTCAGCCGGAGCTGGTAGTCTTCGGTGACGCGGACCAGCGCCGTCCCGCCCCGCATCTCGATGCGGATCTCGCCCGGGCGGGCCATGCCCAGGCGCACGGCGGCGGCGGCGACGGCACAGGCGCTGGAGCCGGAGGCCAGGGTCTCCCCCGCCCCGCGCTCCCAGATCCAGGCCTCGAGCCGGTCGGGCGCGATGGACCGGGCGAACTGCACATTGGTGCCGGCCGGGAACGTGGGGTGGGTCGCCAGCAGCGGTCCCCGCCGCAGGAAGTCCTCGCGGCGCAGATGGTCCAGGAACACCACGCAGTGGGGGTTTCCCAGGGAGAGCGGGTTGATCGCCAGCACCTCGTCGCCCACCCTCAGCCGGAAGCCCAGCGCGACGCCCGGCTCCGGCGCGAAGCCCGCTGCCTCGCCCGTGAAATCGGCGGGTCCCATGTCGGCGACGATGTCGAGGGCGCCGCCCTCGAGCGCACCCATGACCTGGAGCGTCACCTCGTCCTTCGGCAGCCGCACCTGGAACGGCTCGCCCGCCACCAGCCCGTGGCCATGGAGCCAGGCGGCGAAGATGCGCAGGCCATTGCCGCTCTTCTCCGCTTCGGTGCCGTCGGGGTTGAAGATGCGCAGGACGAGAGGCGAGGCCGCGACGTCGGCCAGCAGGATGCCGTCGCTGCCCACGCCGCAGTGCCGGTCGCAGATGGCGCGGATGCGGGCGGGCGTGAGCGGGAACGGCAGCGTCGCGGCGTCGGCGACGAGGTAGTCGTTGCCGAGGCCGTGCCCCTTGGAAAGTCGCAGTGGCAGCATCTCGTCACCCCCTCGGACGTGGCCTTGCTGGCGTGCTGAAACCCGGCCGACCGACCGACGTAGGGAGAACGGAGCGCGGCCCAGGCCGCACCCCCCAATCCTCGCCGGAGCAATCTCATGCGCGTGCGTCTCGCGCTGGTCATACTTCTGGGCGCCGCCGTACCCGCGGCACCGCAGTCCGCGATCGGCCAGAGCGCGACTGCCCGTGACGGCGGCGGCGGTGTCTCCCAATCGGCGCCTAACGCTCCACGCTCGCTCATCGCGGTTCCCGTCGGCACGACGGCGCCCGTCGTAGACGGCCGGCTCGACGATGCCGGCTGGGCACTGGCCCCGGTGGCCACCGACTTCATCCAGACGCGTCCGCACCCGGGCGAGCCGTCCAGCTTCCGCACGGAAGTTCGCGTGCTCTACGACCACGATGCGGTCTACGTGGCCGCGCGCATGTTCGATCCGCACCCCGACTCGATCGTGGCGCAGCTCACGCGGCGCGACGATCGCGGCGTGTCCGATTTCCTCGAGATCGCCTTCGACTCCTACCACGATCGCCGGACGGGCTACGCCTTCGGGCTGAGTCCGCGCGGCGTCAAGGAGGACGTGTTCCTCTTCGACGACACGAAGTCGGACGCGAGCTGGGACCCGGTCTGGCAGGGCGCGGCGCGGGTGGACTCGCTCGGCTGGACGGCCGAGTTCCGGATTCCGCTCTCGCAGCTCCGGTTCAACGTGGGCCGCGGCGCCGATGGTGACAAGCAGGTGTGGGGTGTCGAGTTCAAGCGGACCATCGGCCGCTCCAGCGAGGAGTCGTTCTGGGCGCCCATCCCGCTGGACGGCAGCAAGGTCGTCTCGATCTTCGGCGAGATGAGCGGGCTGACCGGCCTGCGCTCGCCGCGCCGCCTGGAGGTGATGCCCTACTCGGTGGGGAAGCTGACCCGCTCCCCCGGTGACGCCGCCGACCCGTTCCACAAGGCGAGCGCCTGGGACGGGACCGCGGGCGCCGACGTGAAGTACGGCCTGACCTCGAACCTCACGGTCACCGCCGCGCTGAACCCGGACTTCGGCCAGGTGGAGGCGGACCCGTCGGTAGTGAACCTGTCGGCCTTCGAGACCTTCTTCCCGGAGAAGCGGCCGTTCTTCCTGGAAGGCGCGGATATCTTCCGCTTCGGCACCGGCGTGGGCGATGGCGATTTCGGCAACGAATCGCTCTTCTACTCCCGCCGCATCGGTCGCGCGCCCCAGCTGGGCGTCCCCGACGCCGCGGACTACAGCAGCGTGCCGGCGGCGGCGCCGATCCTGGGCGCGGCCAAACTGTCGGGCAAGACGGCCGGCGGCTGGTCGATCGGCGTGCTGGACGCCGTGACCGGCCGGGCGACGGCACCGTACGTCACGGGGGCGGGCGTCCGCGGCGTCGCGCCGGTCGAGCCGCTGACGAACTACGGCGTCGCCCGCCTGATCCGCAGCTCGAGCGACGGGCAGAGCGCGCTGGGCGCCATCTTCACCGCCACGGATCGCCAGCTGAACGCGACGACCTTCCGCGACGACCTGGCGGCTTCGGCGTACGTGGGCGGCCTCAACTTCCGCCAGCGCTTCGCTCGCGGCAGCTACGAGGCGAGCGGCTGGGTGGTGGGCAGCGAGGTGCTGGGCAGCGACTCCGCCATCGCGCAGCGGCAGCGCGACCCATCGCACTACTTCCAGCGCCCGGATGGCAAGGAGCTCACGTACGATCCCTCGCGCACCAGCCTGGGCGGCTGGGCGGCCAGCGGCCAGGTGTTCAAGCTGACCGGCGCCTGGACCTGGGGTGTGGTGGGCAACGTCCGCTCCCCCGGATTCGACGTCAACGACCTCGGCTACCAGCAGAACGCCGACATGGTGCTGGGCGTGCTCTTCGGCGGCTGGAACATGCTGAAGCCCAGGGGCTCCTTCCGCACGGTCAGCGTCAACACCGACCTGGTGGGCGTCACGGACTTCGCCGGGATGGCGCAGACGAGGACGATCGAGGGCAACGTCAACTTCAACCTGATGAACAACTGGAACGGGGGCTTCTACGCCAACCGCGACCTGGGCGGGCTCAACCCCTCGGAGCTGCGCGGCGGCCCCGCGCTCTGGATTCCCGGCAGCTCGCGTATGAACGCCTGGGGCGGCAGCGACTCGCGCAAGGCGTTCGGGGCCAGCGCGAACGTCAATGCCTGGCATGGGGACGACGGCTCGGGCCGCGATGTCGGCGTGTACCCGTCGCTCTGGGTCCGGCCCAACACGCGCATGGAGCTGTCCATGGGACCGGGCATCTCCTGGCACCGCAGCGGCCGGCAATACGTCACCACCGAGGATGATGCCGCGGGCACGAGCCACTACGTCTTCGCCGACCTGGCGCAGACCACGGTCTCCATGACGACGCGGCTCAGCTACACGTTCTCGCCCACGCTCTCCTTCCAGCTCTACGCGCAGCCTTTCACCAGCGCGGGCGCCTACACGGGCTTCAAGGAAGTCCGCTCGCCGCGGGCGCACGACGGGCTGCAGCGGTTCCAGACGTTTGCGCCGGCGGAGATCGGCTACGACGCCGCCAACGACGTCTACCACGTCGGCGGCGGCACCGGCTTCAGCTTCGACCAACCGAACTTCGGCGTGCGCCAGCTGCGCTCCAATGCCCTGCTCCGCTGGGAGTGGCGCCCCGGCTCCACGCTCTTCCTGGTCTGGAGCCAGGGCCGCTCCGACGACGACACCGAGGGCCAGTTCCGCTTCAACCATGACGTGAGCCAGCTCTTCAACACGCGGGCGACCAACGTGCTGCTCATCAAGGCGAGCTACTGGATCGGAACCTGAGCGACGGCGGGATAGCGGGATAGCGCCATAGCGGGCGCGGACCGGGGGGTATCGGAGGGCGGCTAGACCGGCGGGGCCACTCCCCGGATGGACGCGTCGATCAGCTGAATGACGTGCAACACCGGCAGCGGCTCGCCCAGACCCTCGAGCCCCGCGCCGATCTGGAGCGTGCAGCCCGGGTTGCCGGTCGCTACCATGTCCGCCCCCGTCCCCAGGATGCTACGCGCCTTCCGCTCACCCAGGGCGGCGGCGGCGGCGGGTTCCACCAGGTTGTAGATGCCGGCCGAGCCGCAGCAGACGGCCGCTTCCGGGATCTCCACCAGCTCCAGCCCCGGGATTGCCGACAGCAGCCGCCGCGGCGCGGCCTGAATCCGCTGCGCGTGCTGCAGGTGGCAGGCGTCGTGGTAGGCCACGCGGACCCGCCCCGGCGGCAGGGGATGCCGGGGCGCGCGAGGCTCCAGCCCGTCCAGCACCTCGCTCACGTCGCGGCAGCGCGCCGCGAACGCCCGCGCCCGCTCGGCCCAGGCGAGGTCGCCCGCCAGCAGGCGGCCATACTCCTTCATGGCCGAGCCGCAGCCGGCGGCATTCACGGCCACCACGTCCACGGCGGCCCGCTCGAACGCCTCGATGGTGCGGCGCGCCCGCTCGAGCGCGCCCTCCTCGACGCCGGCGTGCTGCATGAGGGCGCCGCAGCAGCCCTGGTCGGGCGGCACCACGACCTCGCAGCCCTCGGCGGCCAGCACGCGCGCGGTGGCCGCGTTGACCTCACCGAAGAACACGCTCTGGACGCAGCCCGTGAACAGACCCACACGCAGGCGCGGCCGCTCCGTGGGGGGGAGCGCGGCCGCGGGTGCGGACCGCCCGGGCGAGCGGCGCGCGGGCGGCAGCAGGCTGTCGAGTGCGCGCAAGCGGGCGGGGACGCGACGCAGCGCGCCCGAGCGGCGCAGGAGCGCCTGCACGCCCGAGCGCTGGTAGAGCCGCAGCAGGGGCAGCAGCGCGCGCAGGCGCCGGGGGTAAGGCAGCACGGTGAAGAGCAGGCGACGGAAGAGGCGGTCCCCGGGCCCGCGTGGGTAGCGCCGCTCGATCTGCGCCCGCGTCGCCTCGATGAGCTGGTCGTACCGGACACCGGACGGGCACGCGGTCATGCACGCCATGCAGCCGAGGCAGGCGTCGAAGTGGCCGACGACGGTCTCGTTCAGCTCGATCTCCCCCTCCAACGCCAGCTTCATGAGATAGATGCGGCCGCGGGGCGAGTCCATCTCCTCCTGCCAGAGCGCGTAGGTGGGGCACGTCGGCAGGCAGAACCCGCAGTGGACGCACTCGTCCAGGAGCGCCGCCGCCGGTGGGTTGTGCGTGTCGAAGGCCCGAGCGCCCATTGGCTGCTCCACTAGATGCCTCCCACGAACCGGCCCGGGTTCAGGACGTTCTCCGGGTCGAAGCGCTCCTTGATGCGGCGCATGAGCGGGAGCGCGTCGCCGGGGTCGCCCCAGGCGTCGATGGGGGGCGCGAGATCCGCGGGCGATTCCGCCACCACCAGCGAGCCGCCCCGGAGCGTGGCCTCCTGCCGCACGTGCAGGATCGCCGTGCGCAGCGCCCCGAGTGTCGTCGCCT
Organism: Gemmatimonadota bacterium; assembly: GCA_017881445.1. Classification (GTDB taxonomy): domain Bacteria; phylum Gemmatimonadota; class Gemmatimonadetes; order Longimicrobiales; family RSA9; genus JADGQX01. The sequence continues at coordinate 8,523 of JADGQX010000202.1, forward strand.
CCAGCCGCAGCCAGCCGACACCGGCGCCCTGCGCCACCAGGCGCCAGCAGCCGGCGGCCGCGGCGCCAACCGCCTCGACCAGCGAAGCCAGGCGTCCCGGCAGGTAGGTGACCTTGCACACGGCCGCCGGCCCGCCCCCGCCCCTGCCGCGCAGGCGCTCCCGCGCCAGCCAGGGGT
>JADGQX010000203.1 GCA_017881445.1 Gemmatimonadota bacterium
ACGGCGACCCGCGCGGCGACGGCAACGGCGGCCCCGGCTGGCAGATCCGCGACGAGCTCAACCCGCTCCCCTACCTGCGCGGCGCCCTCGGCATGGCCCTTTCCGGCCCCGACACCGGCGGCAGCCAGTTCTTCATCACCCTCTCCGCCCAACCCCACCTCGACGCCGGGTACACCGTCTTCGGTCACGTCGCGGCCGGCTGGGACGTTGTTGATCGGGTGCTGCAGGACGACGTCATCACCGGAATCGAAGTCGTTCGATGAAGCCAGGATCGAGCACGAGCACGCGCACGAGCACGAGGGAGGCCCGCACCCGGACCTCGCCCTCTTCCTCGTTCTCGTTCTGGTTCTCCCGCTCGTTCTCGGCCCTTGCCCTAGCCTGCGCGCTCGCGCAAAGCGCGAGCGCGCAGATGGTCCCCTTCGGCAAGAACAAGATCCAGTACCGCGACTTCGACTGGAAGGTGCTGGCCGGCGCCCACGTGGACGTCTACTTCTATCCCGAGGAAGAACGCGTCGCCCGCCTCGCCCTGGCCGACGCCGAGGACCAGTACGCCGCCCTCGAGCGGCGCTTCCGCCACCACCCGTTCCGTCGCATCCCGCTCATCGTCTACGCCTCGGACCAGCATTTCGAGCAGTCCAACATCACGCCGGGATTCATCCCGGAAGGCGTGCTGGGGTTCACCGAGTACCTGAAGCGCCGTGTCGCCCTGCCGTTCCGCGGAGACTACGAGCAGTTCCGCCACACGCTGCGCCACGAGCTGGTGCACGCCTTCCAGCTCTCCAAGCTGGAGGAGGTCGATGACGCGCACCCCCGCGACAACAAGCCCTCGCCGCAGGGCATTCTCTGGTGGACCGAGGGGCTGGCCGAATTCTGGTCCAGCGAGCAGTCCACGGAGGACGACATGTTCGTGCGGGACCTGGTCCTCTCGGGTCACCTGCCCACCATCCGGGAGTTCGACCAGATGTACGGCTACGCGGCCTACCCCCTGGGCGCCGCGCTGCACCGCTGGCTGGCCGACCGCTTCGGCGAGGGCGTGACCGCTCGCGTCTACGAGACGTACTGGCGCTACGATGGCTTCGAGCAGACGCTGGAGGCGGTCACGGGCGACAAGCTCGACCGCCTCTCCCGGGAGTGGAAATTCGACCTGGAGCGCAGGTACTTCCCGCTATTCGCCGACCGCAAGCCGCTGGACATCGGCGCCCGTCGCGTCGCCTGGAAGGGCGGCGCCAACTTCCAGCCGGAGCTCTGGCTCCCGCCTGGTGACACGGTTCCCTGGCTGCTCTTCCTGTCGCCGCGCAACGGCTACACCAGCCTCTATGCCACCACCCTGGCCGCGGGCGAGGAGAAGCTGCACACGGTCCTGGAGGGCGAGCGCAGCGAGCAGTTCGAGTCCTTCCACGCCTTCGAGTCCCGCTTCAGCGTGAACCGCGCGGGCGTGGCTGTCCTCGTCTCCCGCTTCCTGGACCGGGATGCGCTCCTGCTCTGGGACGTGCGACGTCGTCGCCTCCTGGGGCGCTACCAATGGCCCGATCTCGTAGGCCTCAAGTCACCGGCCTGGGCGCCCGCCGGCGACCGCATCGTCTTCGAGGGCCTGTCCTCCTCCGGCCTCTCGGACCTTTACGCCCTGGACCTGCGGCCCGCGGCCGCCGGCCAGCGCACGGCGCTGACCCATGACCACTACAAGGACGAGGACCCCGACTGGTCGCCCGATGGGTCCACCATCGTGTTTTCCTCCGACCGCACCCCCGCGGGCGGACCCACGGGCAGCACCAACCTGTACCTCTACGACCTCGGGAGCGGCGCGGTCCGGCCCCTGACCTACGGCCGCTGGCAGGATCGTAACCCGCGCTGGTCCCATGATGGGCGCAGCATCCTCTTCAGCTCCGACCGCTCCGGCATCTTCGACCTCTACGCCGTGGACCGCACCGGCACGGGTCGGCGCCTGACCGCCCTCGCCGGCGGCGCCTTCGACCCGCAGTGGCTGCCCGACGACCGCGGCTTCGTCTTCGCCGGCTTCGGCGAAAGCAGCTTCGCCATCTACGAGCAGCTGCTCGGCGCCGACTCCGCCCGCGGGCCCACGGTTGCGCTCGAGCTGCCCGCTTCGGATTCCGCTGCCCCCCGAGTCCAGCTGGCCCTCGCCGACCAGCGCCAGCCCGGCTGGCAGTGGGCCGCGCCCGCCGCCGGTGGCGCCGATCGCGCCGCGCCCCACCCCTACCGGCGCTGGAAGGGCTTCTCCCTCGACTTCGCCTCCGGCGACGCCGCCATTGCCCCCGGGTTCGGCTCAGCCCAGGGACTCCAGTTCCTCGCCAGCGACCTGCTCGGCGACCACCTGGTGTTCATGAGCGTCACCGCGGCGCAGGCCTCCGGTCTCGCCAGCATCCTCGACAACTTCAGCGGCCAGGCGGTCTACCTGAACATGCGGCACCGGCTGAACTACGGGTTCGGTGCCTATCGTTTCCGCGGCTTCTTCCGCGACGTCAACATGGACGTGTACCGGGAGAGCAGCGTGGGCGCGGAGTTCCTCGCCAGCTGGCCCTTCTCACGCTACCGGCGCGTTGAGTTCCAGGCCGGCCTCGAGCGCGGCGACCGCGCCGACTACACCGACTTCTACGGCTTCGTCGCCCGCCTCCCGGGCGACACCCGCAACCTCACGCGCCGGGGCGTGCTGGCCAGCCAGTACACCTCGTACGTCAAGGACAACACCCTCTGGCTGCCCACCGGACCCATCGACGGCGAGCGCTACGACCTCACGGCCGGCCTCGTTTCCTGCTTCGCCTGCACCACGCCCAGCCCCCTCACGGGTCTGGACGTGTCCCGCGCCGCCGTCGCCGAAAACTGGGTCCTCTCCGCCGACTGGCGACGCTACTTCCGCACCTCCCTTTACTCCGCCTATGCCGTCCGTGCCTTCGCCTACTGGAGCGATGGCGCCATTCCCGGCCGCTCCATCCTGGGCGGCAGCTGGATGCTGCGCGGCTACCCCCGCTGGTCCCTGGCCGGCTCCCGCGTGCTGCTCCTCAACCAGGAGTGGCGCTTCCCGCTGCTCCACGAGATCGGGCTCTTCACCCCCCTGGGCCTCGTTGCGCTCCCCGGTGTCCAGGCCGCCTTCTTCACCGACATCGGCTCCAGCTGGGTCGAGCGCACCGACCCCCAGGCCGCATGGGGCAGCTACGGCATTTCCTTCCGCATGTCCTTCGGCGCTCCCTTCGTCCTCCGCCTCGACACCGGCCACCGCTTCCGCAGCGGCCCCGAGCCTCCCATCGCCTGGTCCGGAAACGACTCCTTCGGCAAGCACTTCGTCGACTTTTTCTTCGGCTACAACTACTGAAGCCGTGGAACGATTTCGCCCCTGATGGTTACAGAACGCATGTTTTCGCACATTGACGCTCTTCCGCCCCGCGCCTATCCTTTAAGGTTAGGTTGTGCCGGACGCCCGCAACGGCCGGTCGCTCTCGCCCTCGCGCTCACGCTCGCTCTCGGGGCGGCGGCCGGATGCGCGGCGCAGCGCAAAGTCGGTGGCTCGGAGTCGCCCGCACCCACAGCGGGAGCGACGGCGGAGTCGGCTGCCGCCGCCGGGAACTCGGCGGGCGCCAACGTCACCACCGGCCCCGACGAGCAGCTGGCCCGCGACGCCATCGCCGCCACGGCCCCGCGCTCGCCGCGGCGCCTGGTTTTCGCCTGGGCGCTGAAGGACCGGGACGCGCGCTTCAACGGCCAGGGCGTCGCCCGCGTCGAGCCGCCGTACCGGGCGCGGCTCGACCTGTTCGGGCCCCGGGGTGAAGGCTACGTCAGCGCCGCGGCCGTCGGCGCCGAGCTCAGGATTCCGCCCGCCGCGCAGTCGCAGGCGGCCATGCTGCCGCCGCCGGCGCTGCTCTGGACCGCGCTGGGCGTATTGAACCCGCCCGGCGACGCGCGTCTGACCGGCGCCAGCCGCCAGGGCGACGAGACCCGCTTGGAGTTCGCTCGGGGCGGCGAGCGCTGGCGCTTCACCCTGGTCGGCGGCAGGCTCCGCCGGGCCGAGCTGGATGGCGCGGGGCCGGGGCGGCAGACGGTGGAGCTGAGCGGTGAAGGCGCGCTGGGTCTGCCCAGGAGCGCCGTGTACCGCGATTACGCCGAGTTCCGTGAACTGACCCTGACGCTGGACCGGGCCAATGAAGCCGAGTCGTTTCCGCCCGAGACCTGGTCGCCGGGCGGCCGTTAGTCTCCTTGCCGGCACGGCTGCCGCCGGCGCCCTGCTCTTGGGCGGGTGCAGCTACGGCTTCAGTGGCGGCGGCGGCTTTCCGGCGGCGATCCGCACGATCTGCATCGAGCCCTTCGACAACCAGACCGACCACACCGAGCTGACCAACGAGCTCTTCACGGCGCTGAACGGGAAGGTTCCGGGGGCACTGGGACTGCGGCAGGGCGACTGCAAGGGCGGGGCGGACGCGGTCATCAAGGGCAAGATCGTGCGCTACGACGACTCCGCCACCAACTACTCGGCCAACGCGAACCCCACGGTGGCCGTCCAGCCGACGCAGCAGACCAACATGGTGCAGGTCACCATCGGCGTGCAGATCATCGACAACAAGCGCAACGTGCTCCTCTGGGAGTCGCAGGGGGTACAGGGGATGGGAAGCTACAATCCCCCGAATGACGCCGTCGGCCGCAAGCTGGCCGTTGACAAGATCGTCCAGGCGGTGATCGACGGTGCACAGTCCCAGTGGTGAGGCCCTCCTTGGATATCCGGCTCGGCACTCGCGGTAGCCCGCTCGCCCTCTGGCAGGCGCGTCACGTCCGCGCCCGCCTCGAGGAAGCCCATCCCGGCGTCACGGTCCACATCCAGACGCTGCACACCACCGGCGATCGCATCGCCGACGTGCCCCTCTCCCGCATCGGCGACAAGGGACTGTTCACCAAGGAGCTCGACAACGCCATCCTCGATGGCCACGTCGACCTCGCCGTCCATTCGCTGAAGGATGTGCCCACCCGCCTGCTGGACGGGCTCGTCATCGCCGCCATCAGCGAGCGCGAGGACCCCCGCGACGCCTATCTGCCCGCCACCGGTCGGCCCGGTACGCTGGCGGAGCTGCCCCCGGGCGCCCGCGTCGGCACCTCTTCGCTCCGCCGGCGCGCCCAGATCCTCCACTATCGGCCCGACCTGCTGGTCGAGGACCTGCGCGGCAATCTGGACACGCGCCTCGCCCGACTGCTCGACGGCCGCTACGAGGCCATCATCCTCGCCCTGGCCGGTGTACGCCGCCTCGGCCACGAGGACCGCGTCACCGAGCCCCTCGGACCTCCCGACTGGCTCAGCGCCGTCGGGCAGGGTGCTCTCGCCATCACCACCCGGAAGGGCGACGCCATCACGGGCGACCTCGTCGCCATCCTCGAGGACCCCGATGCCCGCGATGCCACGACGGCGGAGCGCGCTTTCCTCGCCGCACTCGAGGGCGGCTGCCAGATCCCCATCGGCGCCCTCGCCACCCTCGAGGGCGACGACGTCCTCCTCGACGGCTTCGTCGCCTCCCTGGACGGCCGCAGCTACATCCGCGGCCAGGCGCGGGGGGCCCGGCAGAAGGCGGCGGCGGTCGGCCGCTCCCTCGCCGAGAAGCTCCTCAAGCGCGGCGCCGGCGACGTGCTCCGCAAGGTCCGCGAGACCGCCGCCGACATGCCCCACACCGGCACGTGAGCGCGGAAGCGGAAGTCGCGGCGCCCCTTACCCGCGTCCTCCCCCGCGACCGGCTGCTCCGTCGCTTCGGCCGCGGCGCGCTCGATCGCCCGGCCCGCGTGGTCTTCACCAACGGCGTCTTCGACATCCTGCACCGCGGCCACGTCGAGTACCTCTTTGCCGCCCGCGCCCTCGGCGACGCGCTGGTCATCGGCCTCAACACCGACGACTCCGTCCGCCGCCTCAAGGGCCCGGAGCGCCCGCTCAACGGCCAGGAGGACCGCGCCGTCGTGCTCGCCGCGCTCGCCTGCGTGGATGCCGTCACCCTCTTCGACGAGGACACGCCCCACGACCTCATCGCCGCGCTGCTCCCCGACGTCCTGGTAAAGGGCGGCGACTACCGCCCCGAGGACGTCGTCGGCCGCGCCGAGGTCGAGGCCGCCGACGGGCAACTCGTCCTCATCCCCCTCGTCGAGGGACGGTCCACCTCCGGACTCGTCCGGAAGATCCGGAGCACGCCATGACCCCAGCCGCCACCCCCCGCGCCGGGCGCCGCCCCGACGAGCTCCGCCCCGTGACGCTCGAGCGCGGCGCCGCTCCCTTCGCCGAGGGCTCCTGCCTGGTCGCCTTCGGCCGCACCCGCGTCCTCTGCGCCGCCTCGGTCGAGGAGGGCGTGCCGCCCTGGAGAAAGGGCCAGGGCGCCGGCTGGGTCACGGGCGAGTACGCCATGCTCCCCCGCGCTACCCTGACCCGCTCCCGCCGCGAGCGCGCCTCGGTCGGCGGCCGCACCCAGGAGATCCAGCGCCTCATAGGCCGCTCGCTCCGCGCCACCGTGGACCTGGCCGCCCTGGGTGAGCGCACCATTACCCTCGACTGCGATGTCCTCGCCGCCGACGGCGGCACACGCACCGCCGCCATCACCGGCGCCGCCGTCGCCCTCGCGGATGCCTGCCAGTGGCTGGTCACCGGCGGCAGGATCGAGCGGAGCCCGCTGCTGCAGCTCGTCGCCGCCGTCAGCATCGGCATCGTGGCCGGCGAGCTGCGCCTCGACCTCGAGTACGTCGAGGACGTCGCCGCGGACGTGGACATGAACCTCGTCGCCCTGGAGAACGGCCAGCTCGTGGAAGTGCAGGGAACCGCGGAGCACGCCCCCTTCGACCGGGCGCAGCTCGATGGCCTCATCGACCTGGGCCTGGGCGGGATCCACGCGCTGCTCGTGCTGCAGCGGCACGCCCTCGCCCGCTGAGCCGCCCCAACAACTCGTCCACGAGCCCGTGCGCTTTCTCCTCGCCACCCGCAGCCCCGACAAGCTGCGCGAGATCCGCGAGATCCTCGCCCCTGCCGCCGTCGCGCTGCTCTCCCTGGCCGACGCCGGCATCCCCGCCTCACCCGAGGAGGAGGCCATCGAGGCCTTCGAGACCTTCCGCGAGAACGCCCTGGCCAAGGCGCGCTATTTCGCCGCCCGCACCGCCTTGCCCACTCTCGCCGACGATTCCGGCCTCGAGGTCGATGCCCTCGATCGCGCCCCCGGGGTCTACACCAAGCGCTTCTCCGGCCGGACGGACCTGAGCGGCAAGGCCCTCGACCTCGCCAACAACGACCTCCTCCTCGCCCGCCTCGAGGCCGTGCCCCTCGAGCGCCGCACCGCCCGCTACGTCTGCGCCGCCGCCGTCGCCTTCCCCTCGGGACGCTCCCTCGTCGCACTCGGCACCTCCCCCGGCCTCATCGCCCTGCACCCCAGCTCCGGCGCCGGCGGCTTCGGCTACGACCCGCTCTTCTTCGTCCCCGCCCTCAACGCCACCTTCGCCGACGTCCCCCCCGGGGAAAAGCACCGCCGCAGCCACCGCTCCCGCGCCTTCCGCGCTCTGGCACCCGAACTGCGAGGCTGAGGCTTCGGCTGGGGCCGGGATCCCCCTGCTCTTGCTCCTGCTCCTGCTCGGCAGGCGCCGGCCTTGACCCACCCCGGCACCCCCCGTTAGTCTTTCTTGCTCCCGGCGGGGCGTAGCGCAGCCCGGTAGCGCGCCTGCTTTGGGAGCAGGAGGTCCTCGGTTCAAATCCGAGCGCCCCGACTCGGCTCCGCGGACCCTCGTCTTCGGGGCCGGTTCTCCCCGGGGGTTCCCGTGGGACCGCTTCTGCGCCCGTAGCTCAGGTGGATAGAGCGGCGGCCTTCTAAGCCGCATGCCGGAGGTTCGAGTCCTCCCGGGCGCGTTCGCCAAAGCCTTTGCGGGCGAAGGACCTGGCAGGCGGACACGGGCCCCGGCAAACCCGAACGCCCGGTCGGTCGCAAGCGGTACCATGGGGTGCGCCTTCGAAGCCGCGGGCATGGCTTCGAGTCCTGTCGGGCGCACCTCCGACACACCAGCCGGGCTTGACATTACGGTGGGCGTAGCTCAGGTGGTTAGAGCGCCAGGTTGTGGCCCTGGAGGTCGCCGGTTCGATCCCGGTCGCTCACCCCTTTCCCCGGCTCCGGGCCCTGCCCGGACCCCCCGCTCCCGCGGGCTCGCCGGGTGGATCGCCCGGGGTCTTGCACCCCGGCGAAATCGTCGCTAGCTTTTATGGCTCGGTTGGAATACGGGCCGCGCCGGGCGCCGGTAGCTCAATTGGCAGAGCAGGGGACTCTTAATCCCAAGGTTGAAGGTTCGATTCCTTCCCGGCGCACTGCTTCCGCCACCCGCGCCTGCGGGGTTGACGGAGAAACAAGCGTTTGGTGGCTTGCCCAACCCTCGGCATCCGGGCCGCGGCTCAGGCCGCCCGGTCCGGGTTGCCCCCCGGAGGACAAGCTGCTAACTTGATCAACCGCCTCTAGTTAGGCGGATTCGCTGATTGACAATCGAGGTTTGGGTTCGGATGGGCCCCAACTCCGGGTGACCTTTCCCGGGGCGAGCGCTGCAGGTAGGCGCAGGGGAAGAGAAAAGGATTCCGAACGCGGAAACACGTTCGAGATTGAGCAAAGACTTACTTTTCGATCATTGGAGAGTTTGATCCTGGCTCAG
>JADGQX010000204.1 GCA_017881445.1 Gemmatimonadota bacterium
GTGGAGGAAGACCACGAAGATCTTGAGCGGATAGATGACCGGCGTGGGCCAGAGCAGCCAGAGCGCCGCGAAATAGGCGGCGTAGCCGGCAACGAAGGTGAGGCGTCGGGAAGTCCGGTCGCGCATGAGGCACTCCGTCGGAGGTCCGCTCCCCGTACGCCGCGATCTGCGCCGGGGTTTCCCCTGGTCCTGGTGGCGAATGCGATCCCGGCAGCCGGTAGCGCAGGCCAAGGTGTGACCGCAGGGCTGCCCACGGCAATACCGCCGAATGAGCCGGAGAACGACCCGATGTCCTGTGGCTGGGGACCGCCCGGGGTTACCAGGTCAGCCCGGCCGGGCCGCCGATGGGCGTGGGCTGAAGCCCGAGGGCACGCACCAGCTCCAGGATGCGCGGCAGCGCGGCCAGCGTGTTGCGCCACGACCCCGGACTGGCGTAATGGTCGGCGTCGTGCAGCAGCACGATGTCGCCGCCGCGCACCCGCAGGGCGGCGCTGCGCGCAATGGACCCGGGCGTGGCCGCGGCGCGCCAGTCGCGCCCCCAGCGCGACCAGAGCACCAGGCGGCTCTGCGCGCGCCACGCGCCCAGGCAGGTCGCGGCCGTCACCACGCCGTAGGGGGGGCGGAAGAGCGCGGGGCGCGCGCCCACCAGCTCGGCGATGGCCTGCGCGCCGCGCTCGATGTCCGCGGCAATGCCGAAGGGATTGCGCAGCAGGTGGTTGCGGTGGGCGAAGCCGTGGTTGCCCAGCTCGTGGCCGGCGGCGTGGATCTGGCGCACCAGCGCCGGATGCCGCAACGCCTGCTCGCCCACGATGAAGAAGGTCGCGCGCACCGCCTCGTCATCGAGCGTCCGGAGGAACTGCTCCAGCGCCTGCGGCTGGGGCCCGTCGTCGAAGGTGATGGCCACCCTGCGCCGGTCGCGCAGGCGCTTGCGCACGGCCACCAGCGCGTTGGCGGGCGTGGAGGCGAGCGCCGCCGGCCCGGCATAGGCGAGGAGGGCCGGCAGGGCGGCGCCCAGCCCCAGCGCGATCGGCGAAGGCACCCCGGCCTCAGGACGAGCGCGAACGCAGCCCGCCGGCCGCCAGGGGCACGGAAGCCTGCGTGCGACGCGCGCGCTCCTCGACCACGGGCGGGTCATCGAAGAAGTCGGCGATCCGTTCGGCCGCGTGGGGTCGGCCGGCGAGGACCGACGCGCGGGTCCAGCGATCGCGCAGCTTGCGATCGCTGAAGAACTGCTCGATCTCCCGCGCCAGGTCGGCGGAGTCGGCGAAGCGCGCGGCCCCGGCCACGGTCAGCTCGCGGGCGTTCCGGTCCTCGTGGCCCGGCAGTCCCTGGGTCAGGAGCAGCGGCCGCCCCAGGGCGAGCGTCTCCGACGTGGTGACGCCGCCCGGCTTCGAGATCACCAGGTCGGCCGCGGCGATGAGCGGCGCGACATCCGCGACGAAGCCGAAGGTGCGCAGCCGGTCCGGGGGGAGGTCGGCCAGGGCGTGGAGCGCCCGGGCGTTCGCGCCGCAGACGGCGAGGATGGTGAGCCCCGGGATGCGGGCGCCCAGTACGGCGCGCACCGTCTCGTCCACGCCCAGGCCCCAGCCGCCGCCCATGACCAGCACCACGGGCGCACGCGGGTCCAGCCCGAGATCCCGGCGAAGCGCGCGCTGGTCGAAGTGCTGCCCGAAGCGGGCGCCGATGGGAATCCCCGTGGCGTGGGCGCGCGTGCGGGGGAGCCGCTCGAGCAGCGTCGCGGCCACGCGCTCGGAGGCGACGAAGAAGTTGTCCACGTAAGGCTGAACCCAGAAGCGGTGGAGCGCCCAGTCGGTCACGACCATGTGCGTCCTGGGCCGCTTCTCGGGATGCATGAGCTGGCTGGGCAGAGGGTGGGTGCAGATGCAGTGCTTCCAGCCGCCGGCGTGCACGAAGCGGCTGAACCGGCGGAACGCCAACCGCTCCGCGAGATGCCCCCAGCGTACTTCGTCGGGCTTCTCGCCGTCGCTGCCGACGTAGAGGGCATAGGCCAGCGCCCGGGAGCGCGCCGTGACGCGCAGGAACGACTCCCGGTAGACCCGGCGCGCCCAGTCCGTGGCGAAATCGAGCACGTCCACGTGCTCGACCCGGCGCGAAGGGTCCGCGGATACGAGCGCCTCGCGCACGGCTTCGGCGCAGCGCATGTGCCCCTCACCGACCGATGCCGATGCGATCAGGATGGCCCGATGATCCGCCAAGGCAGCTCACCTCCCGGGGTAAAGGTCAACGGGTACGGCGTCGCCGCAACCACCACCAGACGACCGTCACGACGACCAGGCCGACGGTCACGTAGAGAAACTCACGGCTGTACGCCGCGAACGCGCGCAGGACGGACGGGAAGTTCCGCCCGCCGGTGGCGCCGACCAGCACGAGCCCGGCGTACCACGCCCCCGCCGCGGTGGCGAGCGGCAGGATCAAGCGCCAGAACGATACGCCGCCCAGCCCGGCCAGGACCGGCAGCAGCGGCCGGACCGGCAGGAAGCTGGCGACGAAGACGTGGAACGGGTGCCAGTCGCTCACCCGTTCGCCATCGCGCGAGCTCCTACCTTTCAGCAGCCAGCGGACGACGCGCGACTCCGGGCGCCGGTCCCGGTAGCGACGCGCGAGGCCATAGAGGATCGCGGCCGTGCCGGCATTGCCGATCCAGGCGGCGAGGAACACGCCCGCCCAGCCGAACTCGAAGCGCGCCGCCAGGAAGGCGCCGAAGAGAACGACCAGGTCCGCTATCGGGAGCGGGATGACATTCTGGGCCGCCGCCGCCGTGCCCACCAGCAGGTGGAACGGCAGCGGCGACGCGCCTCGCAGGAGGTGGAGCAGATCGTGAATCTCGGCCTCCCGCTACCGCGTCTGAGCCTGCATCCGCTCGATGGCCGCCACGACGCGCCCGGGTTGCTCCTCCTGCAGGTACTGTCCCGCCCCGGCCACATCGATCTCCTCGAACCTGCGCAAGCCCGACCTCAGGAGCACGCGCTCCTCGGCGGACAACGAAATGCTCTTCGGATCGCGATTCAGGGGGCCGAACAGCAGCAGCACCGGCGCCTTGATCTGGGGCAGGGCGGGCCTGATCGGCTCCGTCTCGTGCGCCCCCACGATCTGCTGCATCGCCTTCACCACCTGGCCGACGTCCGAGCCGAAGGGTGCCACGTACTGCGCCACCACTTCGTCCGTCACCCAGCTCGCGTCGCCCGAGCTGCCGATCAGGCCGTCCTTTACCTTGTGGACGGCGAAGCTCCGCCCCGCGAAGAAGAGCACGATGCGGGCGAAGCGGAGCGCCATCTTCATCTCCACCGTGCCCGCCTGCTCGGATGCACCGCCGTTGATTGAGACGACGCCACGCACCAGATCCGGACGGTGGTACGCGAGGCGGAGGCAAATAGGTCCCGCCAGGGCGTGACAGGTCAGGATCACCGGGCCGCCACCCAGCCGCTCGATCACCCGGGCGATCCGGTTGGCCTGGGCGCCGGAGGAGTAGTCGGCGCCATCCGGCCGGGGCGATGCCCCGAAGCCCAGCGGGTCCACCACCGTGATGCGGTGGTTGGCCACCAGCGCGGGGATCACCTTGCGGAAGCTGTAGGCCGAGCCGAGCACGCCCGTGACGATGACGACGGGCGTGCCCTGTCCCTGGGTGACCGTGGCCAGGGCCCCATCAGGCCGCTGGGCGGAAGCCTGCGCGGGCACGAGGGCGAGGCCGAGCGAGAGCGCGAGCCCCGCCGCGAGAGCGGGCGGCGCGGGGTGGGGCAGGGCGCGGCCGCCACGGATGCACGGGCTGGCGCTCAGCGGGTAGACGGAGCACATGGCGTTTCGATCCGGTGCGAGCGTGGGAGCCCAGCTCGACGGGCCGGGCGACTCCGGGCCGGGCACGCGTCGGTGGTACCCGCCCGAAAGGCACATTGAAGTAGACTGTCGCGCGCGAGGCCGCCAGGGCTCGCCGCCGCCGGGCCGCCGGGGCGCCGGCTCGACGCCGGGGCGCTCCGGGCTCCCGCCACGTATCTTTCACTTTCCGCCTTCCGAGGGCGACCGCCACTATCCGGGAGACCCCATGAACGCTGCCGTGCTGGAACCCGCACCCACGAAGGCGCCGGGCGCGCTGGCCGCCGCGGTGCAGGCGGGCGAGCGCATCCGCTCGATCGACGTGCTGCGCGGTCTGACGATCCTGGTCATGATCTTCGTGAACGACGTGGCGGGGGTGCACGCCACGCCGGGATGGATGAAGCACATCCAGCCGCCGGGCGCGGACGGGATGACCTTCGTGGACGTGGTGTTCCCGGCCTTCCTCTTCATCGTGGGGCTGTCGATCCCCACGGCGCTCGAGCGACGCCTCGGCCGCGACACCACGGTGGGCACCCTGCTGCACGTGCTCGTCCGCACGCTGGGCCTGCTCGTGCTGGGCGTCTTCATGGTCAACATGGGGTCCACCTCGCCCAACGGGGCCCTGGCTCCGGCACTCTGGAGCCTGCTGGTCTACCTGGCCGCGATGCTGGTGTGGGTGGCGGTGCCGCAGGACTCGCGGCTGGGCCCCGGCGCGAGACGGGCGATCCGCCTGGGCGGCGCCGGGCTGCTGGCCGCGCTGGCGCTGCTCTTCCGGGGAAAGGGCCCGCCCGCGCTGCTGGAGCTGCACCACTCCTGGTGGGGGATCCTGGGGCTGATCGGCTGGGCCTACCTGGTCGCCTCGGCGGCGTACCTGCTGCTGCGCGGCAACATCCCGGCGCTGATCGGCGGCGTGGTGCTGCTCTACGGCGTCTACGTGGCGGACGCCGCCGGCGCCTTCACGGGGCTCACCTGGATCACCCGCTGGGTCGGCATCGGCTCCATGCTGGGGTCCCATGCCGCCCTGACGCTCTCGGGCGTGGTCTTCGGCGCGGTACTGCTGCCGGGCTCCTGGGCACGCACCCACGGCGCACGCCTGCGCTGGGCGCTGGCCTACGGCGCCTTCCTGGCGGCGACGGCGTGGCTGCTGCATTCCGGCGCCGGCATCCACAAGATGTTCATCATCAACAAGATCGCCGCGACGCCGCCCTGGTGCCTCTATAGCGCGGCCATCACCATCTGGATCTGGGCCGGGCTCTACTGGCTGTTGGACGTGCGCGGCGCGGCCCGCCCCACGTCCGTGCTGGAGCACGCCGGACAGAACGCGCTGCTCGCCTACATCCTGGCGCCCATCGCCTACGACCTGTTCGACCTGGGCTCCGGCGCCGTGGGGGCGACGAACCCCTTCGATGCGCTGGGCGCCAGCTTCGGGCCTGGTGTCGTGCGCGCCGCCCTCTTCGCGCTGGTGCTGACCTGGCTGGCGGCCGTCGCCCGACGGAAGGGCTTCGTGCTGAAGTTGTGAGCTGAATCCCGACGGGCGGTCTTTCGCAGTGTGGCCAGCGCAAGCGATTGTGCTGGCCGCACGCCGTTTGCGCCTGCCGCGTCCCCGACCTGGGCGTGGACCCGGTGTTCGCATCCTACCGGAGCGACCCGCGCTTCATCCCGCTGCTGAACGCCATGGGACTCACGCAGAGGCGCTGAGCACGCCGAGGGGCATCCGGTCGGTTGGCAGAGCCCACGGCGACGGCCGAGATCCTTTTGATGTGGTTACATCATGCCCGGCTCGCGGCGGGACCGCCGCGGCCCAGGCTCCGCAGGGTGTTGCCGTTAGACAAAAGAAAAGATCGCGACGTTTCCGGTTGCCGGAGGATGTGACCGGGTTCCCGAGCGGCCCACCTCTGCGTGCTCCGCGGCTCCGCGTGAGCCGTCGTGGGTGGCGCGGCGCGAAGCGCTCGGACACTCCTCACGTCAACGGCGGCTGGCGGCGGAGGCCGCGCGCGGGTAGCGTGGACGCGGTTCGTGGATCGAGACGCGCACGAGGAAAGCGAGCGGCGTGAGTCCCTGGGTACTGCGACTGGTCGTGGCGAACGTCGCCGTCTTCCTGCTGACGGCGACCCTGCCCGAAACGACGGGGCTGCTGGCGCTGGTGCCGGCGGCGGTGCTGCTGCGGCCCTGGACGCTGGTCACGTACATGTTCGTGCATGCCAACCTGATGCACATCCTGCTGAACATGCTGGGACTGTACTTCTTCGGGCCGCGCATGGAGGGGCGCCTGGGCGGCCGGCATTTCCTCGGGCTCTACTTCCTGAGCGGCATCGCGGGGGCGGTGCTGACCTTCGTGCTGGCGCCGCACGCGGTGGTGGTGGGGGCATCGGGCGCGGTGATGGGGGTGCTGGCGGGGTACGCGCGCTTCTGGCCCGAGGACCGGATCTACATCTGGGGCGTGCTGCCGGTGAGCGCCCGCGTCATGGTGATCGGGCTGGCGGTCTACTCCATCGCCATGGGGTCGGGGCTCCTGGGCGGCGGCGGTGGCGTGGCGCACTACGCCCACCTGGGCGGGCTGGTCGCGGGCTGGCTTTACGTGCTGGGGCTGGAGCGGCGGCGCGGCCTCGCCCGGGGCAGCGCGCGCAAGGTGCCGTGGGAGCTACCCGGGGCGGCGCGCGCCCGGAGCGAGCGCTGGGCCCGCATCCGGCCGGAGGAGCTGCACGAGGTCAACCGCGCCGAGGTCGAGCGCCTGTTGGCCCGGGTGCGGGAGGAGGGGCCCCGCTCGCTCACGGAGCCCGAGCGCGTGTTCCTGGACCGGATGGCGCCGCCCTGAGCAAGCTGGCCCCTCCAGGAGACCCGCGCCGCCGGCATCCGGCCACGCTAGCGGGCATCGACTCACGACGTCGGGTTCGCGCGGAGGAGCGGAGACGCGGAGCCGGACCTTCGCGCCGCCGTTGACGGATCGTCCCCGGACTTCCGGGCGCCGCAAGGGTTCGCCGCTCCGCGGACTCCGCTCCTCCGCGCTCTGCGCGTGAAGCCCACGATGTGAGTGGCTGCCCGGAGGGTCGTCCCGCCCGCGACCTGTCGCCCCGCCGCGAGCGGCCAGCTATTTTCTCGCAAATGGATGCGAACCAGGCGGTGCTGGAGTTCGGCCACGCGCGCGGCCGGTACGTGGCCGTGGCCGGCTGCATCGGCGTGGGCAAGACGACGATGGCGGAGCTCGTCGCCCGGCAGATGGGCGCCATCCTGGTGCGCGAGGTCTTTGCCGAGAACCCCTACCTGGACGACTTCTACGCCGGCAGGGCGGTGCGCCTGCAGACCGAGCTCAGCTTCATGGTCGCCCGCTACAACCAGGCGCAGGAGATCGAGAAGCTGCTCTCCCTGGGCAACAACGTGGTCACCGACTGGACCTTCCCCCAGGTCCTGGTCTACTCGCGGGTCACCCTGCAGGACGATCCCCGCGACTGGGCGCTCTACAAGGAGCTGTTCGACCGCCTGCTGGCCAACGTCCCCGGCCCCGACCGCCTCATCTGCCTGGATGCCGAGCTGCCGGTGATCATGCAGCGCATCCGCGACCGTGGCCGCGCCAACGAGACCGGGATCTCACCGGACTACCTGCTCTCGCTGAAGCAGGGCTACGCGGGCTGGAAGCTCGAGCCGCCCTACCCCCTCGTCTGGCTCGACACCACCGAGCTGCCCATCCCCGACTCGGAGGCGGCGCAGGAGACCGCGCTCAACAGCCTCTGGGACTCCCTCGGCTGCTGCCCGCTCGTCCTGCCCGAGCCCACGCTCTTCGAAGGCAACTGAAGGCATCCGGCGACGTCGTCGCCGCCGGGATCCGGGCGGCCGCCCGGATGCGGGCGCCCGATCAGCCCGGCTCCGCGGCCAGCGCGGCGTAGAGCGAATCGTAGAGGAAGGCCGCCCGCTCCAGCGTCTCATCGTCATTGGCCGTCACCCGCGGGAAGCCGCTGGAGATGGCGCGCAGTCCGGCCGCCTCGGGGCAGCCCGCCACCTCGTCCCCGAAATCCGCGCAGTGCACGATGAAGGCGAGGCGCTGGAGGGCGGCATCGTGCGGGCGGTGCTCCTGCGCCAGCGCCTCGAAGGAGCAGCGGCCACGCTCGTCCTTGTGGGGATAGCGGACGCCCGGCGCATCGAAGCCCACGGCGTCGCCCCCGGCCCCGCCCCCGGCTTCGGCGGCGGCGACGTCGCCCGGCTCCAGGAAGGTGAAGCTGGCCTGCGGGTCGACGAAGCGCCGGATCAGCCAGGCTGTCGCCGTCCGGTTCACGCGGATCCCCCGTCGCGTCACCCAGCGCATGTCAGACTCCTTCCTCGTGGACGGTGCGCACGAAGACCGCCGTGCCCGCCAGGCCGATGGCGGCGGCGGCGTAGAAGGGGAGGGCGGGGCCCAGCCGGAAGAGCAGCCCGCCCACGAAGGCCGCGGGCGCGATGGCCAGGCTGCGCACCAGGTAGTAGAGCCCGACCGAGCGCGCCCGCAGCCGCGGCTCGGCCAGGTCCACGATCAGCGCCTTGCGCGACGGCTCGCCGATCTCGCGCAGCCCGCCCACCACGAAGGCCAGCGCCAGCGGCCCGAAGCCCCGCGCCCGCACGATGGCCAGCGGGAAGGCGGAGAACGCCAGAAAGGTCAGCGTGACGAAGAGCTTGCGCCCGGTGCGATCCGCGATGCGCGCCGCCGGCAGGTAGACCAGGATCGCGGTCCCCATCTCGATGGCGACCAGCAGGCCGTAGCCGGG
>JADGQX010000205.1 GCA_017881445.1 Gemmatimonadota bacterium
TCGGCGACGCGCGTGCCGGCGTAGTCGTCGGCGACGTCGCCCTTGCGCGGCTGCGGGTACTTCAGCCCCTGCGCCGCCGCCGCTCCCGCGGCCTGCGCGGGGACGAGAGGCGCCGGGTCGTACGCGCGCCGCAGCTCCACCGGCCGCGGCACCGGGCCCTTGACCACGGTGAGGACCGTCAAGCCGGGCGAGCCGGCCGGGCGCGAGAAGGTCTGCTCCACGGTGACGCCCTCGTCCAGCTTGCGCTGCAGCAGCAGCCCCGCCTGGGTCCACTCCAGCTTGGAGCGGATGCGGCCGATGTTGCGCCAGACGTCGTCCCGGCTGTGCCCGTCCGGCGCCAGGTCGAAGTAGCTGCCGTCGGCAAAGCGGAGGTGCACCAGGTCGCCCCGGTCGTCGATGCTGATGCGGTCGGCGCCGCGGGCCACCGCCGCCAGTGCCACCTGCACCGCCTCGGGATTGTAGGTCGCGCCCCGGCTGTACCCGCCCGGCTGCCCGCCGCGCTCTCCGCCACGCCCGCCGCGGCCGCCCCGCTCGCCGCCCTCACTCCCCTCGCCACGCTCGCCGGTGGGCATGCCCTGCCCCCTGGCCATGGGTGTGCCGCCGCCGGCACTGTCGCCGGGCGCGCCAGGGTGCTGCAGCACCCACATGCCCGAGATGGCCGGCCGCTGCGCCGGCGGCACCGCCTGGTGGGCGCAGCCGGCCGCCGCGCCGGCCAGCGCCAGCGCCGCCGCCAGCGCGATCGCTCTGTTCATCGGATCGTCCTCCGGATCGTGGATCGTCTACATCGCCCTCAAAATACACGCGGACGCCCCGCAATGTTTGCTCCGCAACGGAAGGACACCCGGCCGCCCGGTCAACCCCGTGCTGCGAGGGCCGGGCACACTCCATTGGTTCACGCGAAGACACGAAGGGCCGAAGTCCTTCATCGCCGCGGACCCGAAGACGCCCGGGCGTCGGAAACGCCCGGTTTGTGTTCAACTGCAACAACAAAACCACCTGCGGCCGCGTCCGTCGTGGGGAATCCGGATTCCGGCGGTGCCGGGCCGCCGGTCTTCGGCCCTTCGTGGCTTCGCGTGAGACCGTGCGATCGGCCGCGACGGCAGAGGATCGCCGATGTCGCCTCGATTCTCCTTGCATGACGGCCAGGGAAACGAGGATATTCCCGCGTTCCCACCTTCCCCCGGAGAGACCCGTGGCCATGACCGGCGGCGAGATCGTGGTACGCGCGCTGGAGGACGAGGAGGTGGCGTTCACCTTCGGCATCCCCGGCACGCACAATATTGAGCTGTACGACGCCCTGGCCACGGCGCGGGGCGTGCGGCCGGTGCTGGTGACGGACGAGCAGTCGGCGTCCTTCATGGCGGACGCGGTCTGGCGCGCGTCGGGGCGGCTCGCCTGCGTCAACGTGGTGCCGGGCGCGGGGCTGACGCACGCGCTCTCCGGCATTGCCGAGGCGTACCTCGACTGCATCCCCATGCTGGTGCTGGGCTGCGGCATCCGCCGCGACACCGGGCGCGCGTTCCAGCTCCACGACGTGGACCAGGCGGCGATCGCCGCGCCCGTGACCAAGGCGCAGCTGCGCCCGGAGCGGGGCGCGGATCTGTACGCGGCCATCCGGCGCGCCTGCGCCCTGGCGCGCGCCGGGCGGCCCGGGCCCGTCTTCGTGGAAGTGCCCGCCGAGTTCTACCTGTTCAAGCACGATGTGGCCCTCGAGGAGCTGCGGGCGGAGTTCGGGCGCGAGCCCGTGGCCGTGCCGGGCCTGGACGAGACCGCCGTGGTGCGGGCGGCCGCCCTGCTGCAGCACGCGAACCGGCCGCTGCTCTACCTGGGGCTGGGCGCCGCCGGTGCGGGAGCGGACCTCGTCGCCCTGGCCGAGCGGCTGGATGCGCCCGTCGCCACCACGCTGCAGGGCAAGGGCGTCTTCCCGGAGACGCACCCTCTCGCGCTCTGGCCGGGCTTCGGCCGGGCGGCGCCGGCCTTCGCCCGCCGCATTGCCGCGGCCTGCGACCTGACGCTGGCCATCGGCTGCCGCTTCGGCGAGGTCGGCACCGGCAGCTACGGGCTGGAGCCGCCCGGGCCGCTCATTCACGTGGACATCGATCCCCAGGTGTTCGGCCGCAACTTCCCGGCGGCGCTGGCCGTGGAAGCCGATGCGGCGGTCTTCGTCCGCTCGCTGCTGCCGCGGCTGCCGGCGCGGACAGGGGACGCGCGGCTGCTGGAGTCGATCGCCCGCGGGCGGGAGGAGGCCCGGCGCGGCTGGGAGGAGGCCATGGGCGGCGCCCGGGTCGCCCCCTACACCCTGCTGCGCGTGCTCCAGCGCCGGCTGGACGAGAGCGCCATCTTCACCACCGACAGCGGCAACGGCACCTTCATCGCCGCCGAGATGCTCACGCTGGATGCGCCGGGTCGATTCCTCGCCCCCGTGGACTACTCGTGCATGGGCTACGCCGTGCCCGCCGCCATCGGCGCCAGGCTGGCGTGCCCGGATGTGCCCGTGGTCGCGCTGGCCGGCGACGGCGCTTTCCTGATGACCGGGCTGGAGCTGATCTCCGCCGTGAGCCAGAAGGTCGGCGTCGCCGTGTTCGTGCTGCGCGACGGCGAGCTGGCCCAGATCGCCCAGTTCCAGGCCACGGCTCTGGCGCGCAAGACCGCCAGCCGCATCGGCGACTTCGATCTGCCCACCCTCTGCGCCGCCCTGGGCGTGGAGTGCCTGCGTCTCGATCACGACGAGCAGGTCGGCGGCGTGGTGGACCGCGTGATCGCCGTCACCGCCGCCGGACGGCCCATCGCCGTGGACGTGGCCATCGACTACTCCGCGCGCACCTACTTCACCGCCGGCGTCGTCCGCACCAACCTGCTGCGCCTGCCCTGGTCGGACCGGCTGCGCTTCATCGGCCGGGCGCTCGGCCGTCGCGTCTTCCGCTGAGGCGACGTCGTCGGCGGGCGACGACGTCGTCCGCTGGCGCCGCGGCCGCCGCGCGCATTACGATTCGCCCCGATGCCGTGGTCGCGGCGTCGCTTAGAGAACCAAGGAGATCCGGGAATGCCGAAGGCCACGCACCTGCTCGCCGGGCTCGCCCTCGCCCTGGGGCTCGCCGGCCCCGCCGCAGCCCAGGAGCAGGACACCGCCTGGGTGCGCCAGCACTTCACCAAGACCGAGGCGCGCATTCCCATGCGCGATGGCGTGCACCTGTTCACGGCGGTGTACGCGCCCCGGGACACGACGCAGAGCTGGCCGATCCTGCTGAACCGGACGCCGTACAGCGTGGGGCCGTACGGAGCGGACCGCTACCGGGCGCCGCTGGCGTCGGACGCGCTGATCCACGACGGCTACATCGTCGTCTTCCAGGATGTGCGGGGCCGGTTCATGTCGGAGGGCGACTTCGTCGACATGAGGCCGCAGCTGGACGTGAAGCGGGGGCCCAAGGACATCGACGAGTCGAGCGACACGTACGACACCATCGACTGGCTGCTGAAGAACGTGCCTCACAACAACGGGCGTGTGGGGCAGTACGGGATCAGCTACCCCGGCTTCTACACGGCCGCCGGCATGATCGACGCCCATCCCGCGCTCAAGGCGTCCTCGCCCCAGGCGCCCATAACCGACTGGTTCACGGGCGACGACTTCCACCGCAACGGCGCTCTCTGGCTGCCGCACTTCTTCAACTTCATCGCCATCTTCGGCAAGCCCAGGCCGGTGCCCACGACCGAGTGGTCCAACGGCTACCGCGTGCCCACCCCGGACGGCTACGACTTCTTCCTCAACGCCATGGGCCCGCTGAAGAACGCCAACCCGCGCTTCCTGCACGACTCGGTCGCGTTCTGGTCCGAGGCGATGGCCCACCCCGACTACGACGCCTTCTGGCAGGCGCGCAACCTCCGGCCGCACCTGCGCAACATCCGGCCGGTGGTCATGACCGTGGGCGGGCTCTTCGACGCCGAGAACATCTACGGCGCGAACCAGGTCCACCGCGCGGTCGCTCTCCAGAGCCCGGGCACGACCAACCTGTTCGTCTACGGGCCCTGGTTCCACGGCCAATGGGCGCGCGACGCCGGCGAGCACCTGGGCAACGTGGCCTTCGGCTCCGCCACCTCGGTCTTCTTCCGCGACAGCATCGAGGCGCCCTTCTTCCGCTGTCAACTGCACCAGAAGTGTGACGTGCAGCTGCCCGCGGCCTACATCTTCGAGACCGGCAGCAACGTCTGGCGCAAGTACGCCGCCTGGCCGCCGGCTGGCGCGAGGCCGGCGGTGCTGCGCCTGGAGGCTGGTGGGCGGCTGAGTCTGGAAGCGCCAACTTCTGATGGGGAGATGGGGCGATTGGGAGATGGGGGGACGGCCGCCTCGGCTCGCCAGGGATCTGCAGACGCCCGGTCCCGCACGTCACCCCATCCCCCCATCTCCCCATCGGCTTTCGACGAGTACGTCTCCGACCCCGCGCGCCCGGTGCCGTTCATCAGCCAGGTCGCGAACGCCATGACGCGGGAGTACATGAGCGACGACCAGCGCTTCGCGGCGCAGCGGCCCGACGTGCTGGTCTACCGCAGCGAGCCGCTGGCGGAGGACGTGACGCTGGTGGGGCCGGTGTCGCCCTCACTCTGGGTCTCGACCAGCGGCACGGACTCGGACTGGGTGGTCAAGCTGATCGATGTCTACCCCGATGCCACGCCCGACAACGCCTTCACGCAGCCGGGCGAGCACCTGGGCGGCTACCAGCAGCTGGTGCGGGGCGAGGTCATGCGCGGCCGCTTCCGCGACAGCTTCGAGAAGCCCGCGGCCTTCGTGCCGGGGCGGCCGACGAAGGTGGCCTGGTCGATGAACGACATCAGTCACACCTTCCGCAGGGGTCACCGCATCATGGTCCAGCTGCAGAGCTCCTGGTTCCCGCTCATGGATCGGAACCCGCAGAAGTTCGTGCCCAGCATCTACCAGGCGGACGAGAAGGACTTCGTGAAGGCGACGCAGCGCGTCTTCCACAGCGCGGCCATGCCCTCGCAGCTCGACGTCCTGCTGGCGCCGGCGCGGTAGGGGGCGGACATGCTGGAGACCAGTCCGATCGTCGCCTTCGTCCCCACCACCGACCCCGTGCGGGCCCGGCATTTCTTCGGGGACGTCCTCGGCCTTCCCGTGCTGGGCGAGGACCGCTTCGCCCTCGTGCTGGACGCCAACGGCGTGCATGTCCGGGTCGTGAACGTGGCCGGCGTTGCGGGATACCAGCCGGCGCCCTTCACCATCCTGGGATGGCACGTGCCCGACATCCGCGCCGCGGCCACGGAGCTCCAGGCACGCGGTGTCGTGCTGGAGCGGTTCCCGGGCATGCCCCAGGACGACCTCGGCATCTGGAGCTCCCCCTCCGGGGCCAAGGTCGCCTGGTTCAAGGACCCCGACGGCAACCTCCTGTCCGTGACCGAGTAAGGGAGACAGAATGGGCAGCGATCCGAGGGTGAGTGACACCCAGATTTACCGCCTCGGCGACAAGGGCAACGTCACGATCGCCGTGACCGTCGGCGATGCCCAGGTGGGCGAGACCACACTGCAGCTCAAGGGCGCCACCACGCACCTGCCCGCGGCGTCCACCTTCCCGCTGGGCAGCGCCGACTCCCTGCGGGATGGGATCCTGCACACCAGCACGACCGTCACGGACGTGAACCCGGCCACCAATCGTACCGAGGTCACGCTCCACCTGGCCGGTGGCGCGGCGGACCGCGACTACACCTACCAGCTCGAGGTGGCCGATCCCAGTGGCAGTGCGCAGTTCCTCATCGACTTCATTTTCGTCTGATGCGCTCCCGATCCAGCCTTTCCGCCGCGGGGACCCTCTGCGCCGTGCTCCTGCTCGCGCCCCTGGGCGCGGCGGCGCAGCTGCCGGAGCTCCCGTCGCTGCGCGTGTCCGGCGCGCCGGCGTTCGTGCTGCTGGGCGTGTCCCCCGCCTCGGTGGACCGGCCCTCCTCGCCCACGGACCTCGGCCTCGACCTCGCCGACCGCACGGGCGTGTTCCAGTCGCTGCCCCGGGATTTCGCGCTGGAGACCAGTCCCTACTGGCTGCTCGGGCATCCGCGCCTGACCTGGCGCGCCGACTCGGTGCGCTCGCTGGGCCAGTCCATGGCCCGCACCTTCGCCATCTCGGCGGCCAGCGCCCAGCTCGGCGACGCGAGCACGCCCAGCACGGGCGTGTCCCTGGGGCTGCGGGTGCTGCCGCTCTCCGGTCGCCTCGCGCCCCGTACCATGGCGCAGCTGGACACGATCGAGCAGGCGCTCGGGCGCGAGAACGAGCTGTACTTCCGCCGCTTTTCCGATGAGCGCGCCCGCATGGACAGCGCCCTCACCGCGGCGCTGCGCCAGCTGCGAGGGGCCATCCAGGACCCGGGCACGCTGGCTATCGCCCAGGCCGCCATCGCCGCGCAGTACCAGGGGCTGAAGCAGCAGCTGGAGGCGCGCATCTTCGCCGACTCCAGCTACCGGGCGCAGATCGCGGCGGGGCGCGCGCAGCGGGGCCCGGTGATCCCCCAGCGACTGGGCCCCATGCTGGAGCTGGCCGCCGCCAGCATGTGGACCTACCCGGACGCGGTCTGGAGCCGGGGCCGCTACCAGCGCGCCGCCGTCTGGGCAGCGCT
Organism: Gemmatimonadota bacterium; assembly: GCA_017881445.1. Taxonomy (GTDB): domain Bacteria; phylum Gemmatimonadota; class Gemmatimonadetes; order Longimicrobiales; family RSA9; genus JADGQX01. The sequence goes on from JADGQX010000205.1 coordinate 6,613, forward strand.
CAGCTACGAGGGGCCCAAGGTCACGCCCGTGCTGCTGCTCCGCTTCCAGGGCCAGGCGTCCGATACGCTGCCCACGCTGCTGGACGTGGGTGGGCGCCTGATCCGCGACGGCGCCAACTGGGGCGTCTCGCTGGAGGGCGTCTGGCGCCACCCGCTCACCTCGGGATTCGACAACCTCTACCGCGTGGCCGGCATGTTCGAGTACGAGGTGCTGCCCGCCACCTGGCTGGTCGGCACCTTCGGCCGCGACTTCCAGACGCAGCGCTCCGGCAGCGTGCTGGCCCAGCTCGGAGTCAAGATCACCGTCAACGCCGCGCGCTACGCTCCGCCGGAGCACTGAGCGCGGCCGTCATGCCTTCGGGAGGAGTCCCGTGATCCGCACCGCTTCCGTGGTCTCCGCGCTGACCCTCGCCGCCCTGCTGGGCGCGCCGGCCGGCGGCGCCGCGCAGAAGGCCCCTGCACCGAAGGCCGCCCTGCGGACGCTGGAGCCCGCGCCCGGCACCGTCGCCTATGGCTACTACTGGTCGAAGGCGACGCCGGCGCTCCACATCCGCTCGGGCGACGTCGTCCGCCTGCACACGCTCATCACCTCCACGCCCCAGCGCCTCGAGGCCGCGGGAGTGAAGCCGGCGGACGTCGAGAAGGAGCTGCGCGACGTCGTCGCCAACGTCACGGACAAGGGTCCGGGCGGCCACATCCTGACCGGCCCCATCTACGTGGACGGCGCCCAGCCGGGCGACGTGCTGGAGGTCCGCATCCAGCGCATCGACCTGGCCATCCCCTACGCCTACAACGGCTTCCGCCCGGGCGCCGGCTTCCTGCCCGAGGACTTCGGCGACGAGAGCCGCACGACCATCGTGCCGCTGGATCGCAAGCGCATGGTCGCCATCTTCAAGCCCGGTATCGAGATCCCGCTCCGGCCCTTCTTCGGCTCCATGGGCGTGGCGCCGCCCGACTCCATGGGCCGGGTGAACAGCGCGCCGCCTTCGATCCACGCCGGCAACCTGGACAACAAGGAGCTGGTGGCCGGCACGACGCTCTACATTCCCGTCTGGGTGCCGGGCGCGCTGCTCGAGGTGGGCGACGGCCATGCGGCCCAGGGCAACGGCGAGGTGGACATCACCGCGCTGGAGACGTCGCTGGTAGGGACGCTCAAGGTCATCGTGCACAAGGACATGCACCTCACCTGGCCCCAGGCGGAGACGCCCACGCACTGGATCACCATGGGCATGGACAAGGACCTGGTGACCGCCACCAAGATCGCCGTGCGGCAGATGATCGAGTGCCTGCAGCAGTGGCAGCACCTCTCGCGCGAGGACGCCTACCAGCTGACGTCCGTGGCGGCCGATGTGGACATCACGCAGCTCGTGGATGGCAATGTCGGCGTCCACGTCATGATCCCGAAGGCGATATTCAAAAAGTGAGCAAGCGATGATGCGCTCCGCTTTCGGCGCGCCCGGCTCCGCCCGGGCGCGCCAGGTCCTGTTCGTCCTGGCGCTGGGCACCCTGGCGCTCACGGGTGCGCCCGCCGGCGCCCGGGCGCAAGCCGCCCGCGGCGCGGCCTTCACGCTGGAGCAGATCAAGAGTGCGCCCTTCCCGCTGGGATTGGTGGCCGCTCCCGCCGGCAACCGCATTGCCTGGATCTTTGACGAGCGCGGGGCGCGTAACGTCTGGGCGGCGGAGGCCCCCGGCTGGAAGGCCCGCCGGGTCACGGCCTACACCGCCGACGACGGCCAGGAGTTGACGTACCTGGCGTTCGGCCCCGACGGCCGCACGCTGGTCTACGTCCGGGGCGGCGACCACGACGGCAACTGGGCCGGCGAGGGCAACCTCGCCCCCGACCCCGCGGGCTCGCCCCTGCAGCCGAAGGTGCAGATCTGGGCGGTGCCCTTCGATGGCGGCGCGGCGCCGCGGCTGCTGGCCGAGGGCGACGAGCCCGTCGTCGG
>JADGQX010000045.1 GCA_017881445.1 Gemmatimonadota bacterium
TCCCCCGCTGCCGCCGCTGCCGCCGCCACGCTCGCCACCGCCGTAGCCGCCGCCACCACCGCCGCCGCCGTAGCTGCCGCCGCGACCGCCCTCACCGTGGCCGCCGCCGCCCTGGGGGCGCTGGCCGCGCGGGGGCTCCGCGGGTGGGTTGAGGCGCAGCACGTTGGCGGCCTTGGGGCCCTTGGTCTCGGTGACCACGTCGAACTCGACCTCTTCCCCCTCGTACAGCACCTTGAAGCCGTTGCCGTCGATCGCGCTGTAGTGCACGAAGACGTCGGGACCGTCAGGGCGGGTCAGGAAGCCGTAGCCCTTTTCCTGGGAGAACCACTTGACGGTGCCATTGGTACGAGCCATCGCCCTACTCCTGGTGTGGATTGTGTGAAGTGCGTCGGGGGGCCGGAGCGATGTGCCGTACCCTCTGACCGGTATCCCGCCTCATGCTGCGCCGGCGGGTTGGCGCCAGAAAAAGGGACCCGCTTGGTTCGCGGGTCCCGCACCTGACAGGGGTGTCTGACGACGCAAAGGCTTGCCCGGCCTCGGGCAATTTCGAGCTGGCGACGAGCAACAATAAGGGACGGGCCGGAGCGAAGTCAAGATGGAAGGGCCCTCCGTCCGGCGCCGTGGAGGGGCCGCCGTTGACGCCTCCGGCGGGCGGCGCTACCGTCCTCTGCTGGGTGCATTTTTCGCAACTTCTTGCGATACATGGAAATCATGGCGAAGAACGTCAGCACGGCGTACCGGTTCCGGGTTTCGGACGCGGTGCAGGTGCCGCTGCGGGGCATGCTGCTGCGGCTGAAGCTGGTGGACGGGACCCCGGAACTCGAGTCGCTGGAGCCCGGGGAGACGATCCAGCTGGTGGGGCCGGACGGCAGCAGGCGCACGGCGGAGGTGAAGGCGATGTCGCTGACGGGCGGCAATGCCTCGCAGAAGGGGCTGGACCTGTATCGGCAGCTGGACCTGGTGATCGGGCCCGACGGCGCCGGGGAGGCGCCGATCGGCATCGGCTGGTACGTGGTCGGCTGAGGCGCGCATGACGCCCGTGCCCGCGCGGCTCGTGTTCGTCACCGGCGCGACCGGGTTCATCGGCTCGCGCCTGGCCCGCCGGCTGGCCGGCGCCGGCGAGCGCCTGCGCTGCTGGGTGCGGCCGTCGTCGCGGACCGGCGAGCTGGAGCGGCTGGGCGCCGAGATCGTCCGGGGCGAGCTGGACGACGTGGCCTCGCTCGCCCGGGCGCTCGCGGGCGCCGATGTCGCCTACCATCTGGCGGCCATGTACGACGTGGGCGTGGTGGACGCCGGCGCCATGGAGCGGGTGAACGTGGGCGGCACGCGGGCCTTCCTGGAGGCGGTGCAGCGGGCGGGGACGTCGCTCGCGGTCTACGTCTCGAGCACGGTGGCGCTGGGGCCGGTGGCCGAGGGCGTGGGAGACGAGAGCACGGAGCACGGTCCGGTCTTCACCTCGGTCTACGAGCGGACCAAGGTGGAGGCGCACCGGCTGGCGCGGGCGGCGCAGGCGCGCGGGCTGCCACTGGTCGTCGCCTGCCCGGCGAACGTCTACGGCCCGGGCGACGAGGGTCCGAACGGGCGCTACATCCGCGACCTGCTGCGCGGGCGGCTGCCGGGTCTGCCCATGAAGCCGGCCTGGTTCTCGTACGTGCACGTGGACGACGTCGCGGACGCTCTCGCGCGGCTCTCGACATCGGGCCGCCCGGGGGAAACGTACGTGCTCTCGGGCGAAGACCGGTCGCTGAACGACTTCTCGCGGGAAGTGGCGGCACTGGCGGGCGTGCGGGCGCCGTGGCTGCGATTCCCCGCGCCGGCCATCCTGGCGACGGGCGTGCTTCTGGACGCGCTCAGCCGGGCGACGGGGGGGGGGCTGAAGCTGCCGATCTCGCGCGAGACCGCCGCCACCAGCGCAGGGCTGCGCTGGCTGCACTCCCACGACAAGGCCAGCCGCGAGCTGGGCTGGACGCCGCGCCCGCTCTCGCAAGGCCTCCCCGAGACCATCGCCTGGTTCAGCGGACGCGCCGGCGCGCCGGAGCGCTAGGCGCGTGCGACGCCTGCCAAGCCTGCGTGTGCTCAGGCCCACGCCCCGGAAGGTCCTGGCCGGCGCCCTGACGGCCACGGTCCTGCTCTGGCTGCTCTGGCAGCGCTGCGGCCTGGGCGGCTGCCCCGACGTGGCGACGCTGACCTCCTACCAGCCGGGCGGCGCCACCTTGCTGCTCGATCGGGCCGGGCAGCAGTTCGCGGACCTGGCCCCGCTGCATCACGCCGTCGTACCCATCGACTCGCTGCCGGCCTACGTGCCGGCGGCGTTCGTGGCGGTGGAGGACAAGCGCTTCTACGCCCACGACGGTGTGGACTGGCGACGCTTCCTGGGCGCGCTCGCGGCGGACCTGCGAGCCCGCGGCTTCGTCCAGGGCTTCAGCACCATCACCATGCAGCTGGCGCGCAACGTCTGGCACGACCGGCTGCCGGGCGAGCAGCGCACCCTGAAGCGCAAGATCCAGGAGATCCGCGTCGCGCGGGACATCGAGCACCACTTCAACAAGCGCGAGATCCTCGCCCTCTACCTGAACCAGATCAACTTCGGCGAGGGCGCTTTCGGCATCGAGGCGGCGGCGCGGACCTACTTCGGCCGGCCCGCCACGGCGCTCACACTGGCGCAGGCGGCCACCCTGGCGGGGGTGCCGAAGTCGCCCGTGCTCTACGACCCGCGCCGACACCCGGATCGGGCGCGGCGGCGGCGCGACCTGGTGCTGCGGCTCATGGTGGACCAGGGGCTGGCGCCGCCGGCCGCGGGCGCCGCCGCCCGGGCACTGCCGCTCCAGCTGGCCGGGGAGCCGGCCAGCCGACGCCGCGGCCCGGCGCAGTTTGCGGGCTTCTTCGTGGACGAGGTGCGGCGCGAGCTGGAGGACCGGCTGGGCGACGACATCTACACGGCGCCACTGCGCGTGGTGACCACCCTCGACCGCGCCGCCCAGGAGCGGGCCGAAGACGAGCTGGGTCAGCAGCTGCGGGCGATCGAGGCCGGGGAGTACGGCCCTTTCCGTGGCGATCCCTACCCCGGCGCGCGCCGGGACTCGCTGCCGCCGGGGAACTACCTGCAGGGCGCGGCCGTGGTCATGCGCGCCGACAGCGGCGACGTGCTGGCGCTGGTGGGCGGCCGCGACTACGCCCGCTCGCCCTTCGACCGGGCCACGCGCGCGGTGCGCCAGCCGGGTAGCGCCTTCAAGCCCTTCGTCTACGCCGCGGCGCTGGCCAACGGCTACGCGCCCAGCCAGCACATCGCCGACACGCCGCTGAAGATGAACCTGCCCGGGGGCGAGGTCTGGGAGCCGAGGAACTTCACGGGGGAGTTCCAGGGCGAAGTCACGCTGCGGGAGGCGCTGGTCGAGTCGCTCAACGTGCCCACCATCCGCCTGGCCTCCGCCGTGGGCCTGGGCACCGTCGTCCGCCTCGCCCGCCGGGCCGGGATCCGCACGCCCATCCCGCAGCTGCCCTCCATCGCCATCGGCGCCGCCGGCGTCGTCCCCCTGGAGCTGACCTCCGCCTACAGCGCCCTGGCCGCGGCGGGGCAGACGGTGCGCCCGCGCTACGTGCTGCGCGTCGAGGACGAGGACGGCCACGTCGTCTGGAGCGCCGGCGCCGATCGGGCCCGCGTGCTCTCACCCGCCGTGGCCTTCCTGATCACGGACATGCTGGGCGACGCCGTGAACGAGGGCACCGGCACGGCCGTCCGGGATGCCGGCTTCCGCGGTCCCGTCGCGGGCAAGACCGGCACGACCAACGACGGCACGGACGTCTGGTTCGTCGGCTACACGCCGGACGTGGTCGGCAGCGTCTGGATCGGCCTGGACCGGCCCGCGCCCTTCGTCCGCAACGCCACCGGCGGAGCCATCGCCGCACCGGTCTGGGGGCGGATCATGCGCGCCGTGGTGCGCGGGCGGCCCCGGCGCGACTGGGAGCAGCCGCGCGACGTGGTCCTGGAGAGCATGGACCCCGCCAGCGGGCTGCTGCTGCGCCCGGGCTGCCGCCCGGCCAGGGGCGCGGCCAGCCAGGAGCTGTTCATCCGGGGAATGGAGCCCGCCGCCGCCTGCCCCCGGGGCCGCCCCCTGCAGGGCGCGGGCTTCCTCGTCCGGGCCTGGAGCTGGGTCCAGGACGCCGTGGAGAATGCCCGGCTCTGGATCGCACGCCATCTCGGCCTGGAGTCGCCTCCTCCGCCGCGCCAGCAGAACGACCGCTTCCTGGGCGCCCCGCGTCTGCCGCCCGAGGGCGAGCTGCCGCCCCCGCCCGAGATCCCCACGCCCGATTTCCGGGATGTACCCGTCGTGCCGGAGATCGTCAGTCCCGCGGATAGCACTCGGCCGGCGGTGCCGCCGGATACGGGCGTCAGGCCGCACGCCGATTCGGCGCGCCATTGAGGCTGAGGCTGGGGCTGAGGCTGGGGAACGGCGCGCGGAGGTGGACGTGAGGTACGGCGAAGGAGAAGGCCGGGCGCTGGGGAGGGTGAGGTCGGCCGGAAGCGGGCGGCCGCCGAGCGCAGCCCCAGCCCCAGCCCTGGCCTCGGCAGCAGCCCCCCGATGCGCGTCGCGCCGCCCCTTTTCGGGGGCGGCGCGATCTGCGGGGCCGGGGGGATCGCCGTGGAGCGCTGGCGTTTGCATCGCAGGTTGCGCGGGGTTGCGAGTCCCGCGGGATACGACCGGACGGTGGTCGCTGGGCGACCAGTGGGCGGGGCGAGGTCGATGAGCGCGAACCCCCGGCGCGGGTCAGCTCTCGAGCGGCGGACGCGTCCGCAGACGCCGCTCGCGATACAGTGTGGTGACTGCTGCACCACCTACGACGAGCACCATCAGCGCAGCTTGAAGCACGAGGGCCAGCATTACGGTTCGGACTTCGTTGCCCATACCAGCCTCCTCGTCGTCAAGGGCGCCTGGGCTGGCAAACGAAAAAACCGCCAGCCTCGACACGAGTGTCGATTCGCTGGCGGCTCGGCTGGCTTGGCGGGAAACCCGCTTTAGCTCCGTGGCTCTGCGTCACCGGCTTTCGCCGGCTTTGCTCTGAGCAGCGATTCCATCTTGTCTGCGGCGGCCGCTTCGTCACGTCCGTCGAAGGGGGTCACGGGCAAGCCGCGTTCCCCCGCTGCACTGCGAGATACAACATTAGCGCAAAAACCTTGGTTGGCAAGCAGTACGCCGCAGGTACGGCCGGCGGCGACCATGGTCTACATAGGGCAAGAGTCGCGAAGAGTTTGCGCGGTTCCGCTACTTTTTTCCCTGTTCCCCGCTTCCCGTGCCATCCCACTTGAACCATTCGAAGGCGCTGCGACAGCGCCGGCACCAGTAGGTGGCCACCGAGAGCTGCGAGCCGAATCCCGAGTGCAGCTCGGTATCCTCGCCCTCGCAGAACGGACAGCGCACCCGCGCGGGCAGGCCCAGATCCTCCGCCGACAGTCCGCTGGTCATCACTCGAGCAGGAAGTCGCGGTTGCGGTCGCCGCGCACGCGCGTAATGGTTTCGGCGTCGGGGCCCTCCCCGGCGCCGGCGCGCCGGCGCCGCACCTCGTCGAAGCCATCCAGCTCCAGGGGCACGGCCTCCGCGACCGGCCAGGCGACCGCTGTGGCCTCGAGCACGGGAGCGACCAGGGCGAGGAAGCCGCGCCGCAGCTCGTCGGGCGCGGACTCGCAGATGCCGGCGTTCGCCAGCAGCGCGCCGCGCCCGTCCTGCGGGCCGAACCAGGCCAGCAGCGGCGGGAGCGTTGCCCGGGCCACGCTGGCGAACGCCTCCCGCGCCGCGGGCGTGGCGGCGGCGTAGCGTCGTGCCCAGGCCATGCCGTGGGCCCGGTGGTACTGCTCCTCGGCCAGCAGCTTCTCCACGCGCTGGCGCAGCGGCAGGTAGCCGCAGCGCTGCAGGGCCGCGAGCTGGACGGAGAGGGCGGTGTCGGCCAGCGCGTTCAATCCCACCACGCCGGCCCAATCGTCCGGCTCCCGGTCGAGCACCTCCATGCTGCGGTACTCGCGGGGCGGGCGGGCGTGCTCGAGCCGGTCCACGTCCTCGTCGAAGTCCTTGAGAAGAGCATACATGAGGCGGGCGTGGCCCCACTCGTCCTGGGCCATGGAGGCGCAGGCGATCCCGGTCTCCAGCTCGGGCGCGCCCAGGATCCAGGCGCCGTAGCGGAAGCCCAGCAGGCGCTTGCTGTCGGCCAGCACCAGCACCAGGTCGCGGACCGCCTCCCGCACGTCCGCGCGCAGATCCGCGGCGGACCCGGCGAGCGTCGTCGCCATCAGCGCTCCCCCACGAAGACGCCGCGGTCCACGTTGAACACCTCCAGGAACCGGTCGCGGGGCGCGACCCACATGTCGAACCACTTCTCCTCATCGTAGGTCGCGTGCGCGTAAACCTTGGCCAGCTCGTCCCCGGGCGCGCTCACGCTGCCGATGTGCTGCAGCCGGTCGCCCCGGGCCTTACGCGCGAAAACCTCGTAGACCATCCCCCTCCTCCCGTTCAGGCCGCCACGCCGTGCTTGCGCAGAACCGCCCGGCCCTCCGCCGAGATGCGCGCCCGCGTCCAGGGCGGGCTCCAGACCTCGAGGATCCGCACCTCGCCCACGCCATCCTCCCGCAGCAGCCGCTCCCGGATGTCCTCACGGATGAAATCCATGCAGGGACACGCGGTGGCGGTGAAGGTGAGATCCACCTCGACGACGTCGCCCCGCCGGCGTACGTCGTAGATCAGCCCCAGGTCCACGATCGTGATCGGGAACTCGGGGTCCATGACGTCGCGTAAGGCCGCCCAGAGTCCGGCCACCTCGGGACTCCGGGCGGCCACGGATGGGGGGATGGGGGGATGGGGCGACGGGGCGTTTGAGAGATCTCCGGCGGCCGAGGCCGCCCGGTCCCGCACGTCCCCCCATCGCCCCATCGTCCCATCTGCCGCAGCCGTGCGAACCGGCAGGGGTTGCCTCCTGCTCATGCGGCGCCCAGCAGCCTGGAAACGGAGGCGTGGCTGCGCCGGATGCTCTCGACGTAGCGCTCGTTCATGGGGCCGCGCGCCTTCCAGCGGTCGAACACCTCGTCCCACGTGATCTCGCCCTCATCGAACAGCCAGCGCTTGGCCGCGGCGTCATAACGGCAGGGGAAGGGATACTCCAGCACGTAGCGACCCGTCGCGTCGTCCCGGTGCGCCGGCGCCCGGAAGCCGTTGCGCTTGCAGAGCGCCACCGTGTGCGACATCCACTCCTGCCGCAACTGGTCGTTGGTCAGCCCCTTCAGCCGGTAGTCCAGCTGGTCGCTGTGCCGCTTGCGATCGTCCGGCAGCCCGAACCACTCCACCGTCATGGGAAACATCCAGTCGATCGCCCGCTGCACCTTGGCCCGGGCCTCGCCTCCCGCCTTCGACAGGCGGCGCATCCAGTTCTCGCCGTGCCGAAGGTGGAAGTTCTCCTCCAGGTCCACCTTCACCAGCGCCCGCTTGAGCGGGCCGTAGCTCGTGTTGCTGAACACGTCCGACAGCAGCGTGTAGCCCGCACGGTCGAAGAAACCGTTCGCCACCACCATCTCCGCCCAGTTCTCCAGCGGCTGGTCGAAGCCGTAGGGGTGCTTGAACTGCGCAGGCTCCCGCTCGTACACCAGCTTCTCCCGGCTGACCCCCATGTCCTCCAACAAACGGTACGCGATGTTGGCATGCGCCAACTCGTCCTGGATGATGGCCACCACCGTCACCTGCGTGTTGTTCGAGGGCGCGTCCCGCGCCGCCATCCAGTACGCCGGGGCCGAGATCAGCTCCGTGTCGCCCTGCACCGTGAGCTGCGTCACGATCGCCTTGCGGTAGCCCTCCGTCATCTCGTCGGGCGACTCCAGCAGAAAGCCCTCCCGTACCTTCTGCTTCAGCTCGTCGTCGTTGAATGGGCTCATGCGTCCTGCCGGGCGTTGGTACGAACGATCGTTCTAAGCGGGCGCCGAACAATGACGGGGATGCCCGCAAGCGTCAAGCCGTGTGACTGCGGAAGGTGCTGGGCGCCCGTCCGGGCGCCCGGAGCAGGAGCAGGGCTCAGGTGCACGAGCACGTGCACGTTCCCGGTGCACGTCGAGGGCTGCCGAGGCCGAGCGGGTGCGGGTGGAGGTGTCGCCCGGCGGCCCGCAGTCAAAGGTATGCGTCTTGCCCTTAATACCGCGCCATTGCACGAAATGCGCGAATTCGGAAGGAAACGACATGCGGGCCTTGAGAACCGGCGACATCCCGGCGGTGGCGGCGATCGCCACGGCGGTGGTGGCGGTGCTGCTGGCGTCGCTGTGGTACACGTGCGGGTTCAGGGGTTGCCCGGACGTGGAGAAGCTGCGGGCGTACATCCCGGACCAGGCTTCGGTGGTGCTGGACCGGCGCGGTGCGGAGGTGGCGAAGCTGTACCGGGTGGATCGCCGGATCGTGCCGCTGGACTCGCTGCCGAAGTACGTACCGGCGGCATTCGTGGCGGTGGAGGACAGGCGGTTCTACAGCCACCACGGCGTCGACTGGGCGCGGGTGCCGGGGGCGGTGATGGTGGACCTGCGGCGCCACGGCTTCGCGCAGGGCTTCAGCACGATCACCATGCAGCTGGCGCGGAACCTGTTCCCGGACCGTCTGCCCGCGGCGGAGCGGAGCCCGCTCAGGAAGCTGGCGGAGATGCGAGTGGCGACGGCGATCGAGGGGAAGTTCAGCAAGCAGGACATCCTGCAGATGTACCTGAACCAGATTTACTTCGGCCACGGCGCCTGGGGCATCGAGGCGGCGGCGCAGGAGTATTTCGGCAAGCCGGCGCGGCAGCTCACGGTGGCGGAGGCGGCGACGCTGGCGGGTCTGCCGCAGTCGCCGACGCGGGCGAACCCGCGCGCGGATCCGGTGGCAGCCACGGCGCGGCGGAACCTGGTACTGGACGCGATGGCGTCGCAGGGGGTGATCACGCCGGCGGAGGCGGGGGCGGCGAAGGGCGCGCGCATGCGGGTGCGTCTGGGCCGGGACCCGACCGGGGTGCAGCAGGCGCCGTATTTCCTGGAGGAGGTGCGGCAGCAGCTGGAGGCGCAGCTGGGCGAGGCGATCTACACGGACGGGCTGCGCATCCATACCACCCTGGACCTGCCCACGCAGAGGGTGGCGGAGTCGGAGCTGGAGCGGCAGCTGGAGTCGATCGAGCGGGGCGGGTACGGCGCGTTCCGCCACGCACGGTACGATCCGCAGCGGCCGGTCACGGCGGACACGTCCGACGACACGCCGGCCTATCTTCAGGGCGCGCTGCTGATGCTGGACTCGCAGACGGGGGACGTTCTGGCCTGGATCGGGGGCCGGGACTTCGCGCAGTCGCGCTTCGACCGGGTCGCGCAGGCGCGGCGGCAGCCGGGGAGCGCCTTCAAGCCGTTCGTGTATACAGCGGCCATCCAGGCGGGGTATCCGCCCAGCTACCAGCTGCTGGACGCGCCGCTGGTGGTGCCGGTTTCGCGTGGCGTGACCTGGTCGCCGCAGAACTACGAGGGCGATTACCGGGGCACCATGCCGATGGTCGAGGCGCTGGCCGAGTCCCGCAACGTGCCCACGGTTCGCCTTGCCGGCCAGGTCGGGCTGGACCGTGTGATCCAGACGGCGCGGCAGATGGGCATCGACGAGAAGCTGCCCTACGTCCCGTCGCTGGCGCTGGGTGTGGCGGACGTGACGCCCATGGAGCTGACGGCCGCGTACACGGCGTTCTCGTCGCTGGGCAACCGGGTCCAGCCGCGGGTGGTCACCAGCGTGGAGGACCGGGACGGCAAGGTGGTCTGGTCGCAGGGCCCGCAGTCGCAGCAGACGATCGACCCGGCCGTGGCGTTCGTGATGACCTCCATGCTGCAGCAGGTCATCGACCACGGCACCGGCACGCCCGTGCGGGCGGCGGGCTTCCGCGGCCCGGCGGGGGGCAAGACGGGCACCACCCAGTCCGGCAACGACGCCTGGTTCGTCGGCTTCACGCCCCGGATCACCCTGGGGATCTGGATGGGCTTCGACCACCCCGCGCCGATCGCCTCCTCGGCGACGGGCGGTCTGCTGGCCGCGCCGGTCTGGGGGCGGATCATGGCGCGCACCGCCGCCCCCAGCGGGGGCTGGAATCCGCCGGCCGGCGTCGAGCGACTGTGGCTCGGCTCCGGCGGGACGGTGCTGGCGGCGGCCTGCCCGGCGCCCGCCGGCGGCCAGCAGCTCTGGTTCGTCTCCGGGACCGCCCCCCGGACCACCGGCTGCACGGCCGCGGGCGGTTACGCACAGGCGAACCCCACCGACACGGTGGCGGTCGACTCGGCCCGGGTCTCGCCGCCGCTCTCGCCACCGGACCAGGGGTGGTGGAACAGCGTCCGGTCGCGCATCTTCGGCGGCGGCGATTCGACCGCGGCCAGGGCGGCCAGGGCGGGCGGGGCGGCACGCGGCCAGCCGCCGGTGGCCGAGCGGGGCCAACCCGCGGAGCCGCTCCCGGCCGAGCCGGCGGGGAGGGGCGATACAGTCGGCCGGCCGGCGGCGCCGTCCCGGGTGCTGGGACGGGCCATTCCCCGCGACAGCACGGGCAGCGCACCTTCACGGCCCAGGCCGGTCGTGCCGCCCGCGGGCCAACCCGCGCAACCGGCGCCGCCGCCGCCGGATACGAGCGGCGGCTGAGCGTCAGCTGGCAGGCGTGGTGGAGCCGCCCGCGGGCCGCCCGGGGAATCCCCCGGGCGGCCCTTTTCGCCGGCGAACGACCAGGAGGAAGGATGAGGCGAACGCTCGTGGTCGCGGTGCTGGCGTTGGGCGCGTGCGCCCACGCGCGGCCCGCGGCCGGGCCCCAGCCGACCCCGGGCGGGGCGACGCCGGCGACTGCTGAGCCCGCGGCCATCCGGCCGGGGGTGGCGCCGCCGGCGGGTCCGTACGCCGCGGGGTTCGATGCGATTCACTATGAGATCAGCATCGTGCTGCCGGACACGGGCACCCTGATCCGGGGGCGGACGAGGGTCAGCATCGCGGTCGTGGCGGCGCGCCAGGACACGCTGCCACTGGACCTGACGGGGCTGGCCGTGGACAGCGTGCGGATGAACGGTGCCCACGCCCGCTATCGCTACACCGAAGGCAAGCTGCGCATTGCCGTGCCCCGGAGCGCGCGCACCGGTGACACGCTGAGCGTCGAGGTCATGTACCACGGCCATCCCCGCGATGGCCTGATCATCGGGCCCAACGTGCACGGGACCCGTACGGCGTTCGCCGACAACTGGCCGGACCGGGCGCGCTTCTGGTTCCCCTGCATCGATCATCCCAGCGACAAGGCGACGGTGGACTTCGAGGTCCGGGCGCCGCGCGCCTGGGCGGTGGTGGCGAACGGTCGGCCGGTGCTGCCGGCGCCAGACCCCGAGGCGGGCGGCAGGCCCGCGGACAGCGGTGTCGCTCTCTCGCGTTGGACCACCGACGTGCCGATCCCGACGTACACCATGGTCCTGGGTGCCGCTCGCTTCGACACGGCGAGCGTCACGGCGACCCCGGCGGCGCCGGTGCCCCCTGGCCCGCCGGTGAGCCGCTGGCTCTTCCCCGAAGACACGGCGGGCCGGCGGAGCTTCCGGCGCGCCGCGGACATCGTCGCCTGGTACAGCACGCTCATCGCGCCCTTCCCCTACGAGAAGCTGGCCCACGTGGAATCGTCCACGAAGTTCGGCGGGATGGAGAACGCCAGCGCGATCTTCTACGACGAGAAGGCGATCGCCGCGGGCGCGAACATCGAGCAGACGGTCGCGCACGAGACGGCGCACCAGTGGTTCGGCGACGCCGTGACCGAGGGCGACTGGCACCACCTCTGGCTGTCGGAGGGCTTCGCCACCTACTTCGGCGCCCTGTATTTCGAGCACGCGGATGGCGAGGCCCGCTTCCGGGCCATCATGGCGCGCAACAAGGCGGAATACCTGGGGTCGGCCGATACCGCCCGGCCGGTCATCGACGAATCGGAGCGCGATCTCTTCAGGCTGCTGAACGCCAACAACTACCAGAAGGGCGCCTGGGTCCTGCACATGCTGCGGGGGCTGGTGGGCGACAGCGCGTTCTTCCAGGGGATCCGGCGCTACTACCAGGATCACCGCAACGGCAACGCGCTGACGCCCGACCTGCAGCGCGCGCTGGAAGCGGCGTCGGGGCTGGAGCTGGGCTGGTTCTTCCACCAGTGGCTGGAAGAGCCCGGCTACCCGCGTCTCCGGCTGGAGAGGCGCTGGCTGGCGGAGCGGCAGGCGCTGGAGGTCAGGGTGCTGCAGCTCCAGCCGGCGGCCTGGCCGGCGTTCCGCTTCCCGCTGCAGCTCGAGCTGGCGACGTCGCAGGGCCCGGTCCGGCGCGAGATCCAGGTCTCCGGCAGGGACGGCACCTTCCGCCTGCCGCTGCCGTCGGAGCCGACGGCGTTGAGCGCGGACCCCGATGGCCGCCTGCTGCTGGTGGTGGAGCCGCCGCGCCCGTGAGCGAGCGGGCGGCCATTGGTTGACAGGGGCGAGGGCACCGGGCGAACCTGACAGTCTGCATACCCGCCGGGTTCGCGCCGGCGACTCGTCGCACCAGGACCATGACGGGCGGCCCGGCCGCCCGGGAAGGCTGCGGAGGACGAATGCGGATGCTGGTGCTCGGCGCGGGGCGTCAGGGCTCTGCCTGCGCCTATGACCTGCTTCAGAACCCGGTGGTAGCGCGGGTCACCCTGGGCGACCTGCTGGTGGACACGCTGCCGCCGTTCCTCGAGCGCTACCACGACGACCCCCGGCTCCGCCTCGAGCGCGTGGATGCCCGCGACCGCGCCACCGTGCGTACCCTCATGCAGGGCCATGACGCCTGCATGAGCGCGCTGCCCTACTTCCTCAACCTGGCCATCACCGAGGAGGCCATCGCCCAGGGGCTGCACTACTGCGACCTGGGCGGCAACACCGAGATCGTGTTCCGCCAGCTCGAGCTGGATGCGCAGGCCCGGGAGAAGAACCTGAGCGCCATCCCCGACACGGGGCTCGCCCCGGGCATGGTCAACATCCTGGCGGAGATGGCGATCCAGCAGCTGGACGAGACCGCGAGCGTCCGCATCTTCGTCGGCGGTCTGCCGCAGCAGCCCGAGCCACCGCTCAACTACCAGATCGTTTACTCGCTGCAGGGCGTTCTCGACTACTACACGACGCCGGGCTGGGTGCTGCGCGAGGGCGAGCCGCGCCAGGTCGAGGCACTCTCCGAGCTGGAGACCGTCGAGTTCCCCGCGCCCATCGGCACGCTGGAGGCGTTCCAGACGGGCGGCGGCCTCTCCATGCTCCCCTGGAAGTACCGGGGCCGGATCGGCGAGATGGAGTACAAGACGCTGCGCTACCCGGGTCACGCTCACATCATGAAGGCCATCCGCGAGCTGGGACTGCTCGAGCTGCGCCCGGTCCGGGTCGGCAACACGGAGGTCAGGCCCCGCGACGCCTTCATCGCCATTGCCGAGCCCCACCTGCGCAAGCCCGCCGGCCAGGACCTCGTCGCCCTGCGCGTCGAGGTCCGGGGCCGCAAGGACGGCGGCCCCCGCGGCATCGTCTACGACTGCGTGGACTTCTTCGACGCCCACAGCGGCATCAGCGCCATGGAGCGCACGACCGGCTTCTCGCTGTCGATCACCGCCCAGATGCAGGCCAGCGGCCAGGTCCGAGGCCCCGGCGTCAAGACCCCGGACGAGGCCGTCCCGGGGGAAGCCTACGTCGCCGAGCTGGAGAAGCGCGGCATCAGGATTTCGCGCAGAATCGAGTGAACGGCGAGCAGGAGTCGGAGTAAGGGGGGCCGGGCTCGGCAACGGGCGCGGCCCCTTCGGCTTCCGCGGACTCGAGAACCTTCTGCGCGTGAGATGATCTGCGGCCGGAATGCGATTTGCCGTGCGGAGCGCGTTGACACCCCCTCGCCCGACACGGGGGTCGGAAGCTCGCGCCGGGCCAGGCGGCGAGCGAACTGCGGCGAGCGCGGCGGCGGCGCATGGAGGAGGGGCGTATGAACAGGATGCGGATGTGGCTGGCGATCAGTGCCTTGCTGGCGGCGATCCCCGCCGCCGCTGCCGCCCAGGCGACGGCCGGCGCCCAGCCTGCTGGCCCCGCGCCCGAGCGGGTGCAGCGCTCTTTCGTCTATCTGGGCCACGACCTGCGCGTGACCATCCTGGGCGATGCCGGCGGCACCATCCAGGTCGTGCGGGGCGAGGGCGGACGCCTCGACCTCAGTGGCCGGGTGGTGGGCGGGCTCGCGACCGTGGCCATGGCGGACGACACGCGCTCCGACCTGACCCTCAGCTCCAGCGGCGCCAGCCGCATCGACTGGGTCCTGATCGTGCCAGCGGACGTCCGAGTCAGCCTGCGCTCGCCGGGCCAGCCCGAGGCCACACTCGGGACCCTTGCCCCCGCCGCCACCTGGAGCTGGGCCGCGCAGCGCCCCGCCATCACGCCCCTGCCGACGCCCTAGAGCCGCCCATCGCGGGCCGTGCCGGACCCGGCCAGGCCCCCTTGCCCGGGTCGCGGCGGGGAATCGTTCGTCACAGAACGGTCCTCCGGGACAACCATCCGGGCGCGGCGCGCATCCAAGGGTAGAGGGGGAGCTCGCGGCGTCGATCCGCGATTTTCAACGGCAGTTGGAAACCTCGAAACTCCGCTGGCAGCGACCCCTTGAATCGGGCTATAGTTTCGCTTATCTTACAAGCGTTTCCGGGAATGTGCAGGTCGGCGGGGCCTTTCCGCAATTCGCACGGAATTGTCCCGCTGGAAAGCGGCGGGCGGCGGCGCGGTTACACGCTTCGACGCACATGTCGCGACGCCGCGAAAGGAGATCGCTTTGGCTACGATGACCCTGAACACGCGCGGTCGGGTCGCTCTTCGCCCGGTGGCTTCCCTGGGTGATGGCGAGCTGGTGGCGGCGCACCTCGCGGGCCATCCGTCGGCTTTCAACGAGCTGTACCGGCGGTACCACGACAAGCTGGTGCATTTCATTGCGCGCAAGACGGGGGACCGGGACCGGGCGGAGGACCTGGTGCAGGAGGCGTTCATCCGGGTGACGCGGCATCTGCATCGTTTCGACCAGTCGAAGAAGTTCTCCACCTGGATCTACACGATCGCGGGGAACCTCTCGAAGAACGAGCTGCGGAACCGGTCGCGCAGTCCGCTGGTGCTGTTCCAGAAGCTGACGACGCACTGGGAGTCGGAGCACCGGCCGCTGCAGTTCGAGGATTTCGGCAACCGGCCCGACGACCTTTTCCGCAAGCGTTTCCTGCAGGACCTGGTGGAAGAGACGGTGAGGGAGCTGCCGGAGCACCACCAGCTGGTGTTCCGCCTGCGGGAGCTGGAGGGGAAGAGCTACGAGGAGATCGCGGAGATCACGGGCGTGAACCTGGGCACGGTGAAGAGCCGGCTGCACCGGGCGCGCACGAGCTTCGCGGAGCGGATCGAGCCGCACCTGAACTGAAAGCAGGAGCAGGAGCAGAAGGGGCCCGGGCGGGAGACCGCCGGGGCCCTTTCTGCGCTTCCGGCCCCGCGGACCGCGGGTTCCGGGGCGTTCGAGGCCGCTGTTTCACGCGAAGAACACGAAGGGCCGAAGGCGCAAAGGGCTTCGCCGCGGACCGCGGCGGGCCGGGTGTCAGAGGGGACCGGCTGTTGTTTTTTCAACAACGTCAACACCTTGCGGCTGCGGGTGAGCAGCGGTCGTTCCCGGTTCCGAGGCCGCCCGCCTGGCGTTCTTCGGCCCTTCGCATCTTCGCGTGAACCGATGCCGTTCGATCGGTAGCCGCGAAGGCGGGGACATATGCACTGCTTGCCCTTGACAAGGCGCGGGCGGGTGCGCGAGTTCAAGCAGGAATCCTTCCAATGCGTGGCCACGGACCGCAGGAGGCCTGTCGAGATGCTGCAGACGGAGACGCCGGTGCCGGCGCGCGAGGAGCTGATCGCGACCCAGCGCGAGTACCTCTTCCCATCGGTGGGCACCTACTATCGCAATCCGCTGGTGCTGGTGGAGGGGCGAGGCTGCTGGGTGACGGACGCGGACGGCCGGAAGTACCTGGACCTGTTCGGCGGCGTGCTCACGACGTCGCTGGGGCACTGCCACCCGGAGATCGTGCGGGTGGTGCAGGAGCAGGTCGCGCGCCTGGGGCACACGTCCACCCTGTACGTGACCGCGCCCCAGGTGGAGGCGGCGCGGCGCCTGGCCGGCATCGCGCCCGGGGGGCTGCGGCGCACGTACTTCAGCAACAGCGGCAGCGAGGCGGTGGAAACCGCGGTCATGCTGGCGCGGCTGCACACGGGGCGCAACGAGATCGTGGCGCTGCGGCACTCCTATGCCGGTCGCACGGTGCTTGGGACGGAGCTGACGGCGCAGGCGCCCTGGCGGCCCGTGGGCGGGCTGGTGGGCGGCGTGCGCTTCGCCGCGTCGCCCTACCCCTACCGCTCGCCCTTCGGCGACGCCGGGGAGGACGCCGCGGACGCGTTCGCCGCCGACCTGGAGGAGACGATCGCCACGACGACGACGGGCAAGCCGGCGGCGTTCCTGGCGGAGCCGATCCAGGGGGTGGGCGGCATCATCGTGCCGCCCCCCAACTACTTCCGGAAGGCGGCGGAGATCATCCGCCGGCTGGGCGGGCTCTTCATCGCGGACGAGGTGCAGACGGGGATGGCCCGCACCGGGAAGTGGTTCGCCATCGAGCACTTCGGCGTCGTACCGGACATCATGACGGTCTCGAAGGGCATCGCGGGCGGCTTTCCCGCGGCCGCCACCATCACGACGGATGAGATCGCGGCCTCCTGGAAGGCGAAGACCTTCTCCACCTTCGGCGGCAACCCCGTGTCCATGGCCGCCGTCGCGGCCACCATCGGAGTGATGGAGCGCGAGGATGCGCCCGGCCGCGCCACCGTTCGGGGGCAGCAGCTCAGGGACGGGCTGGAGCAGCTCGCCCGCCAGTACGAGTGGATCGGCGAGGTGCGTGGGCTGGGCCTCATGCAGGCGCTGGAGCTGGTGCGCGACCCGCGCACGAAGGAGCCGGCGCCCGAGCGGGTGGGCGCGCTCATGGAGGCGGCCCGCGAGGAGGGGCTGCTCATCGGCGGCGCCGGCCTGTGGGGCAACGTGGTGCGGCTGGGACCCAGCCTGCTGATCAGCGAGGCCGAGGTGGCGGACGCCCTCGCGCGCCTCGGTCGCGCCTGCGATCGCATCAACTGATCTGTTTCACCACGGAGGACACGGAGGACACGGAGGACAGGCACGGAGCAAGGGATCTGTTTTTGTTTACAACAACATACGGATTTCGGTCGGCGCCCGCGGGCCTGCGGCACGCGCCTCCGTGAACTCCGTGAACTCCGTGTGCTCTGTGGTGAATGACGTTGTTCGTTCGGGTGCGTGGACGCGGAGGTGGGGCTATGGCGGCGGCGGGGGCGGCGGTGCGGCGCAACTGGGACCGGCTGAGCGGGATACCGGGAGGCCGGCGGCTCTTCTCCTGGTTGGTGGGGCGGATGGCGCCGTACAGCGGGAGCATCGGGGCGACCGTGCTGGAGCTGGGACCGGGGCGGTCGCGGGTGGAGCTGCGGGACCGGCGCGCGGTGCGCAACCACCTGCGCTCGGTGCACGCGGTGGCGCTGCTGAACCTGGCGGAGCTCTCCTCCGGGCTGGCGCTGACCTACGCCATGCCGGCGACGTCGCGGGGCATCCTGACGGCGCTTTCCATGGAGTACGTCAAGAAGGCGCGCGGCCGGCTGGTGGCCTCATGCGACTTCGATCCGCCCGATGCGAGCGTGCACTCGGAGCACAAGCTGTTTTCGACGATCCGGGACGAAAGGGGCGACGTGGTCGCTCGGGCGACCGCGCGCTGGCTCGTGGGACCGACTCCCGAAACCGTGGCGTCGCCGGCAACGGCGGGAGCGCGGACATGATCGAGACCCCGTTCACCCGGGACGCGGGCGTGGAGCTGCCGATCATCTGCGGCGCCATGTATCCCTGCAGCAACCCCGAGCTGGTGGCGGCGGCCTCGGAGGCGGGCGCGCTGGGCATCATTCAGCCGCTCTCGCTGGTGTATGTCCACGGCCACCACGACTTCGTGGAGGGACTCGCGCTCATGCGACGGCTGACGTCGAAGCCGCTGGGCATGAACGTGATCGTGGAGCGCTCGCAGAAGCTCTACCGGGAGCGGATGGAGCGCTGGGTGGACCAGGCGCTGGAAGGCGGCATCCGCTTCTTCGTGACCTCGCTCGGCAACCCTAAGTGGGTGGTGGACCGGGCCCGGGCGGTGGGCGGCGTGGTCTACCACGACGTGACCGAGCGGAAGTGGGCGCTTAAGGCGCTGGAGAACGGCGTACACGGGCTCATCGGCGTGAACAGCCGGGCGGGCGGTCACGCGGGGCCGAAGACGCCGGAGCAGCTCGTGGACGAGTTGGGCGACCTGGGCGTCCCCCTGGTCTGCGCGGGCGGCATCGGCGACGAGCGCGACTTCGTACGCGCGCTGGAGCTGGGCTACGCCGCCGTGCAGATGGGCACGCGCTTCATCGCCACCGAGGAGTGTCGGGTGCATGCCGACTACAAGCGGGCGATCCTGGCGGCGGGCGAGGACGACATCGTGATCACGGAGAAGGTCACGGGCGTGCCGCTGGCCATCATCCGCACGCCCTACATCGAGAAGGTGGGGCTGAAGGCCGGCTGGCTCGCGCGCCGTATGCTCAAGGGGCGGCGCACCAAGCACTGGATGCGGCTGATCTACTCGCTGCAGTCGGCCTGGAAGCTGAAGAAGGCGTCGCTCAAGGGCTCGGCCTACGAGGAGTACTACCAGGCGGGGAAGAGCGTGGCGGGCGTTTCCGCAATCGAGCCAGTTCGCGCGGTGGTGGAGCGCTTCGCGCGTGCGGCGGAACGGGCGACGACGGCCTAGAGCGGGACAGGGGGACAGGGGGACAGGGGGACCAACGGCCGGTTCCTCAGACTGGCGCGGCGAACGCGAGGAGACCCCGGCCGCCACCGGCGCCCGGGGTCTCCCGCTCTCCCACTGTCCCGCTCAGCCTTTCAGCCGTGCCTCGAGCTGGATGTCGACGTTCCCTGCCAGCGCCTTGGAGACCGGGCAGCCGCTCTTGGCGCCGTTGGCGGCCTCCTGGAACTTGGCGGCATCGACGCCGGGGACGTCGCCCTCGACGGTCAGCAGCACCTTGCTGATGCGGGCACCGCCGGCGCCGACCTCGAAGGTCACGGTGGCGGAGACCTCCAGGTTGCGGGGGGGCGAGCCGGCGCCGCCGAGCACGTTGGAGAGGGCCATGGAGTAGCAGGCAGCGTGCGCCGCGGCGATCAGCTCCTCGGGCGTGGTCTGCCCGCCCTCGCCTCCGCTCACGCGACGCGGCCAGCTCACGCCCATCTCGGGCGCGGCGCCGCTGCCCAGGCGGACCCGGCCCTTCCCCTCCGTCAGCGTCCCGCTCCAGCTCGCCTCGGCCCGACTCTGACCGTTCGGCATCCTCGACCTCCCCGTTTCCCTATGTGAAGCGGCGCCGCGGACAGGGTCCGGGCGCCGCGACGTTGCGTATCGGCAACTTGGGCGCGTTCCGGGCGCGCGGCAAGTGCGCGGGCACTCCCTTGGGGGCGTTCGGACTACGGCGTGGCCGTGGCCGAGAGCGTGGGGCGCGCCGGCGCATCGGCCACCGCGCGCCCGAGCTCGAGGCCCAGCTCGGCATAGCGTCGCAGGCCGGCGAAGGGGAAGTCGGGCGCCCATTCGTCGGCGGGCTCGTGGTAGTGCTCCCAGCGCGCCAGCAGTCGAGCCTTCTCGGCGGGGGTCACGCCCTCCCATTCGCCGCCGGGCACGATGAAGATGGAGGGCACGCCCCGCTGCAGGAACGGCCAGTAGTCGGAGTTGGGCGAAGCACCGCCCAGGACGACCTTCCAGCCGTGGGAGCGGGTGATGCGGCTGGCGGTCTCGCCCAACGAGGAGCTGGCCCCGGCGGCGAAGCGCCACTCGGTGGGCGGGGCGGGCGGCGCGCCCGCGTCCAGGTTGATCACGGCGATCGTGCGGGCGAGGGGCAGGGCCGGGTGCGCCGCGTAGTAGGTCGACCCGAGCAACCCGCGCTCCTCGCCCGTGGGGAAGAGGAAGAGCACCGAGCGGGCGGGCCGGTCCCGGACCATCGCCTCGGCAATGGCCAGCAGCATGCCGTCGCCGGCGGCGTTGTCCGAGAAGCCGTTGTAGATGGAGTCGCCGCGGGCATCGGGCGTGGAAATGCCCAGGTGGTCGTAATGCGCCGTGAAGACGACGATCTCGTCCCGCAGCGCCGGATCGCGGCCGGGTAGCAGGCCGGCCACGTTCGCGGTGGGCACGTCCCGCAGGGCGACCCGGATGCTCGCGTCCAGGGAGCGGCCGAGAGGCACCGCCGTCGCCAGCGCCTTGCCGCGCAGCACGGAATCGGGCACGGCGGCGTCGGCGAGCAGCGCCCGCGCCGCGGCAGGGCCGGCGAGCAGCACCGGCAGATCGGGCTGCCAGACCGGATCGTCCACCGCGGCGTCGGCGTAGTAGCGCGTGTCGCCGCGACTGCGGATGTAGAGCGCCAGCGTGCCCGGGTCGGGGATGAGCACGACCACACCGGCGGCGCCACGCCGGATCCAGTCGGGAATGAGAGAGCGCGCGTCGCCACCCAGCGGCCCCAGCGTGACCAGCACCTTGCCGCGCAGGGAGCCGGCGCCGGCCAGCGCCCGGGCCGCGCCCTCGGCCGAACCCACCAGCAGCGCCTCGCCCCCGAAATCGTGGAACGCCCCGGCGCCGCCCGTGTTCACCACGAAGTCCCGCCCGCTGACGAAGGCCGTGGAATCCGCGCCCCGCCGGACGACCAGGCGCGTGGCGTCGTCGTCAATGTGCGCGGCAATGAGCGGGACGGGCAGCAGGTAGCTGCCGTCGGGGCCCTGCGGCTGCAGGCCCAGGCGCTGCAGCTCGGAGCTGAGGTAGAGCGCGGCGACGCGCTCCCCCGGCGTGCCGGTGCCCCGGCCCTGGAGGAGGTCGCTGGACAGGAAGAAGGTGGACGCCCGGATCTCCATGGTGTCGATCCGCTGGGCGGCCGCAGCTCCCGGGAACAGGAGGGCCGTCGCCAGCAGCGCCCGCAGCAATGGCTTCATGAACGATCCGGTCGGTTGGGGTGGGAGAGGGCCTGGCGCCCCCCGCGCAGGGACAAGATAGGGGCGGGCAGCCCGCGCGCGCCGCCCCCCTCCGCCGATCAGGAGCGGGCGGCGGGCGCGCGCCCACCCATGTCGGCCGATCCTGAGCTTGGCCCGTCGTCGCCGGCGCCCAGCCCCATGCTGTCGGCCACGTCCCGCAGGGCGTTCCTGAGCACCGTGGCCGCGTAGCCGTTGTCCGGGTCCCGGCCCTTCTTGAGCGCCCGCGCCACGGTGCCGGGCCCGCGGTTGTACGCCGTGAGCGCCAGCTGGCGGTTGCCGTCGTAGCGGTCGATCAGCTGCCGCAGGTACTTGAATCCCATCTTCAGGTTGAGCTCCGTGTCGAACAGGTCCGACGCCTTCGTCCCCGGCTCCAGCCAGCGCGCCGTCCCCGGCATCAGCTGCGTCAGGCCCCGGGCGCCGACGTGACTCACCGCCGTGTTCTTGAAGTCGCTCTCCGTCTTGACCAGGCCGTACGCCATCTTGGGGTCGAGTCCGGCGTTCGTGGCGTGGTCGTAGATGCGGGAGGCGAGATCCTCGCTGATCCCGTACCGGCTCACGGCCGCATCGACGATGGACCGCCCCGCGCCCGCCAGGCGCGAGCCCAGTTCGGCACCGATTGCTCGGGAGGGCGCCGCCGTGGGCGCCGCCATCGGCGCCGCCGACGCCAGCGCCTTCGCCGAGACGGTCTCGCGCTCGGTCTCCGAGCGTCTGTCCCCGGCCCGGATCAGCGGCATGGACGCGGCCACCATGCTCAGCCCGATGAGCGGTCCGCGGAAGCGCAGGGCGAAGTCACGGGCGTGGTCCATCAGACCGCGCCGGTCCGTCCCCGAGCGCCGGTCGGGCGCCGCCCGGCGCTCCGCCCCGGCACGGCGCTCCTCCCCGGTCCAGCTCTCCGCGCCCCCGATCCGGCGCTCCGCCCCGGCCCGGCGGTCCCCCTGACGCCGGTCGGACTCGCGCCGGTCGACCTCGCGCTCGTCGGACTCGCGCCGGTCGCTGGCCCGGAGCACCTCGACCGCCACGACCGGCCCGTCGAGCGGCGTGTCCGCCCGCCGACGTTCGGGCATAGCGCCTTCTCGAGGACGACGCGCCGCCTCCGGATCACGCGCTCGCGGCCGTGCCCCGTGTGCGCCCCGGACGGGTAGGTCCTGGCTGGAGGCGCTCTCGGACAGGCGATCCGGGTCGCTCATCACAATTCCTTCCGTGAGAATGGTTTACAATGGAACAGTGTGCAGCATCCGTGCCGGGGAAAGGCAGGGGCACGGGCGAGGGCAGAGGCAAGGGCAAGGGCACGAGTGAGGGTGAGGGAGCGGGCGCAGCTCGTGCGGACGGATGCTTCCGCTGGAGCGGACGGACCCGCGGAGAACCGGGGTGGGGTGGGTGGGGTGGGCGGGGTTCTAGGAGAAACGCTGGGGGCGAGAGGAGCGAGAATGGCACGGAGGCGCCGGTACATCGTCGCCCTGGGTCTGCTGATCGTGGGCGCGGCCGCATTCTCGGCGGCGGCCGTGCTGCTGTTGCCCGATGGCTGGGTGCGCTGGATCCCGGCGCTGGTGGGCGCGTCGTGGACCGTGGGACTGGCGTGGATGGCGCGGCGGCTGGGGGCGGAGCCGGGGATGCCGCGGCCGAC
>JADGQX010000206.1 GCA_017881445.1 Gemmatimonadota bacterium
GGCGGCCGCGGGCTCCTCCTTCCGCTTGCCTGTGGTGCAGCCCGGGCCCACCGATCTGGTGAAATGGCTGCGCCGCAATGACTTTCTGATCCTGGGGGCGGACGGGGCGGGGCAGCCTGTCGACGATCTGCCCCTGCCGGCACGGGCGGCGCTGGTGCTGGGCAACGAGGGCGCCGGCATCGGTGCGGAGATGCGCGCCGCCCTCGATGGCCTGGTGGCCGTGCCCATTCGCGGCGGTGCCGAGTCGCTGAACGTCGGCGTTGCCGCCGGCATCCTGTTGTACCTTCTGACGCGGAGCGAGTAGGCCATGCCGGAGTGGCTGATCCTCACGTACGCGGCGCTCGTGGGCGCGGTCGCGGGCTCGTTCCTGAACGTGTGCATCCACCGCTGGCCGCTGGGCGAATCGGTGGTGCGGCCGCGCTCGCGCTGCCCCGGGTGCGGCGGGGCGATCGCGTGGTACGACAACGTCCCGGTGCTGAGCTGGCTCCTGCTGCGCGGCCGCTGCCGTCACTGCCGCCAGCCCATCTCGATACAGTATCCGCTGGTGGAGCTGGCCGTGGCCCTGGTGTGGCTGGCCGCGGTCTGGCGCCTCGGGCCTTCTGTCGAGGCGCTCCGCATGGCGCTCTTCCTCACCATGTTGCTCGGCATTGCCCTGACCGATGCGCGCCACATGGTGATCCCGGATCAGCTCTCGTTGGGCGGCATGGTGATCGGCCTGGCCATGGCACCGCTGGCGGGAGGCATCGACCTGCTGGACGCGGTCATCGGCGCGGGAGGCGGGTACGTCTTCCTGTGGGCCCTGAAGATCAGCGCCGAGAGGGTGTTCCGCAAACCGGCGCTGGGCGTGGGGGACATCCACATGATCGCCATGATCGGGGCGTTCGCCGGACCCGGCGGAGTGCTGCTGGCGATCCTGCTGGGATCGTTCCTGGGGCTGCTGGTGGGCGTGCCGCTGAGCTGGTGGCGCGGACGGTTGACGCTCATGGGCACCTACCTGCCGCTCGGCACCTTCCTGGCCGTGGGCGCGGCCATCGCCTTCGTCTGGGGCGAAGCACTCTTCACCTGGTACCTGCGGCTGATGGTCGGCGGTTAGGGGTCCGAGCAGTCCCGCGTATAACCGCAGGCCGGGCACACCATCTTGCAGTGAATCTCCTGCATGGGCGCGCCGCACAGGTCGCAGGCCTGGACGGTGTTCGAGGCCGGGGGCGACGTCGCCGGCCGCGCTGGCGGCCCGGGCGGCCGTTCCGCCCCGGGACCCTCATCGCGCCGGGCCCCGCCCCCGTCGCTCAACTCGCCTCCACGAACCGATCCGCGCGGTACGGCTCCAGGGAGATGCGTGGCTCGCGCCCCTCCAGCACGTCCGCGATCAGCTCGCCGGTGATGGGCGTGAGCAGGATGCCGTTGCGGAAGTGCCCCGTGGCGTAGACCAGCCCGGGCAGCTCCGGGTCCGCGCCCAGGACCGGCAGGTTGTCCGGGGTCCCGGGGCGCAGCCCGGCCCAGACCTCGAGCACGCGTGCCTCGGCCAGCCCCGGCAGGAGCTGCAACGCGCCGGCCAGGAGCGTGCTCACTCCCCCGGCCGTGGGGGTCGCCCGGAAGCCGGCGTTGTCCCGGGTGGACCCGACGATGAGCCGCCCATCGACCCGGGGCACCAGGTACGTGGAGCCATGGTGCACGGAAAGCCGGATGGGCGGCGGCACGGCCTGCAGCGCCAGCATCTGCCCGCGCACGGGCACGACCGGCAGCGCCCGCGGCAGGCCGCGGATGCCGCCGCTCCAGCAGCCGGCCGCCACCACCACCGCCTCCGCGGCCAGCTCGCCGCCGCCGGCCAGTGCCACGCCCCGGACGCGGCCGCCCTCGGAAAGCACCGCGGATACGCTGTCGCCCAGCCGGAAACGGACGCCGGCGCGCGCCGCCGCGTCCCAGAGGGCGCGGCCCAGCCGGACGTTGTCCAGGCGGTAGTCGTCGGCCACGTGCGCCGCGGCGACGACGGCGTCCGAGAGCGCCGGCTCCATCCGACGAGCCTCGTCGCCCCCGATCAGCTCGACCGCGATCCTGCCGGCCTGCTCCCGCTTGAAGGCCTCCAGCTCACCCACCTCCGCTTCGCTCAGCGCCACGACCAGCTTGCCCACGGGCTCGAAGACCGGGTCCTCCGCCGTGTACCCGGCCAGCCGCTCCACGAAGGCGGGATAGGCGTGGAAGCTGGCCAGCGCCAGTTCGATGAATGGGCCCTCCTCCGCCGTGTGGCCCGAGGGCGAGATCATCCCCGCCGAGGCCCAGGTGGCCTCGCGGCCGGGCGTGCCTCGCTCCACCAGCGTCACGTCCAGGCCGCGCAGGGCGGCCTCCCAGGCGACGGCGCAGCCGATCGCCCCGCCCCCCGCCACGATCACCCGGGCTCCGTCACTCAACGCGTCCAATCCCCTGCTCCAGGTAATTGCGCGAGCGCTGCACGTAGTGCGCGGCGCTGCCTCCGATCCAGTCCGCCGATTCGCCCTGCAGCGTCCTGCGCAGGGTGGCGGGTACGCCCGCCACCAGCGTGCGGGGCGGGATCTGCAGCCCCGCCGGCACCACGCTGCCCGCGGCCACCAGCGACTCCTCGCCCACCACCACGCCGTGCAGGATCACCGCGTTCATGCCCACCAGCGCACCCCGCCGGATCTCGCAGCTCTCGAAGCTCGCGCCGTGGCCGATCGTGCAGTCGTCCCCCACGATGGTGGGGCCGCGAGCGCTGACATGGATGACGCAGTTGTCCTGGATGCTCGTGCGCGCGCCGATCACGATGCCGTGCTCCGCCTCGTCGCCCCGGATGACCGCGCCGAACCAGATGCTCGATTCCGCACCGATCTCGACGTCGCCGATGATCACGGCCGTGGGCGCCACGAAGGCGCTGGCATGGATGCGCGGCGTCCTGCCGCCGAAGGCCAGGATGTGCGCCATCAGTCCGCCGACAGGAAGGAGGCTAGCCGCTTCGGGTCGATGTTGCCGCCCGTGATCACCACCGCCACCGGGCCGCGCAGCCGCAGGCGCCCCGACAGCAGCAGGGCGACGCCCACCGCCGCCGAGGGTTCGGCCACCACGCCGTGGTGGCGATAGAGCTCCCGGATCGCGCCGGGCAGCTCGCTCTCCTCCACCAGCACCATCTCGTGTACCACGGCGCGCGCCCGCTCGTAGCTCGCCTGGTCCACGCCGCCGTGCAGCCCGTCGGCGATGGTGTGCTCGCCCAGGCCGGTGGTCACTGCGCGGCCGGCCCGGAAGGACTCGTACATGGAGGAGGCGGGCGGCGTCTGCACCCCGAAGACCCGCGCCTCCGCGTTCCCGTGCCGGAGCGCCGTGCCCAGGCCGGCGATCAGTCCGCCGCCGCCCACCGGCACCAGCGCCTCGCCCACGCGCAGCTCGTCCGCGATCTCGATCCCCACCGTCCCCTGGCCCGCCACCACGGCCGGGTCCGAGAAGGCGTGCACGTAGTGCGCGCCCGCCCCCGTCGCGAAGGCATGCGCCGCCTCCGCCGCCTCGTCGTAGTTGGCCCCGGCGTGGCGGACCTCCGCGCCCAGCGCGCGCATCCGCCCCACCTTCAGCTCGGAGGCGTTCTCCGGAACGAAGATGAGGCAGCGGGCGCCGTGCATGCGCGCCGCGAAGGCCACGCCCTGCCCATGGTTGCCCGCGGATGCGGTCACCAGCCCCCGCGCCCGCTCCTCCGCCGACAGCGTGGCCACGGCGTTCAGCGCGCCGCGCACCTTGAACGAGCGCGTCCGCTGCCAACATTCGAGCTTCAGCCGGACCTCGCACCCGGCGGCCTGCGACAGCCAGGGGGAGGGCTCCAGCGGCGTGCGGTAGACCCAGGGTGCGATGCGGGCGTGGGCGCCGGCGATCTCCTCGTATGCCGGGCTCACCGCCCCTGCTCCGCCTGGACGGCCGTGGGCGGGGGCGGCCGGTCCGGCGCCGGCGCTCCCGCGACCGGAGCCGTTGCCGCCGCCGCGCGCCCGGCCGGTGCATCCGCCGGCGCGGACGCCCGCCGGAGCCGCGCCCGGATGACCTGGGTCTCGCTCGCCTCCAGCACCTCGATGACGATGCCGTCGCGCTCCAACGCCTCGCCCGCATCCGGGACGCGCCCCAGCTCCTCCAGCAGGTAGCCGTTCAGCGAGCGGTGCTCGAGCTGCGGCAACGAGATGTTGAAGAAATGGTTGATCTCGCGCAGGTCGGCGTCGCCCGCGGCCAGGATCTCGCTGCGGGACACCCGCACGATGGGCTCCTCGGCCACGTCCATCTCGTCCTCGATCTCCCCGACCAGCTCCTCCAGCACATCCTCCAGCGTCACCAGCCCGTCGGTGCCGCCGTACTCGTCCACGACGATGGCCAGGTGGATGCGCCGCGTCTGGAACTCACGCAGCAGCTTGGTCAGCGAGACCGAGCCCGGCACGATCAGCGGCTCCCGGGCCAGCGCCCCCAGGCGCACGTCCCGCTGCCCGGTCACCAGCGCCTGGTACGCGTCCCGCACGTAGAGCACGCCCGTGATGTCGTCCACGCTCTCGCCGAACACCGGCACCCGCGAGTAGGGGACGGTGCCGAGCTGGGGCGCGATCATCGCCAGCGTGAGCGAGTCCTGCCAGGCGAAGATATCCACGCGCGGCGTCATGATGTCCCACGCCTTGGTGTCGTCCAGGCGGAAGGCGCGCTCGATGATCTCGCGCTCGTGCTCCTCCATGGCGCCCGCCGTGTGCCCCAGCGCCTGGAGCTGCCGCACCTCGTTCTCGGTGATTCCCGCGACCGACGGCGGCGCGTGTTCGGGCAGCACGCGCGCCAGCCACTCCACCAGCGCCAGCAGCGGCCGGAGGACCCGGGAAAGGAGAAGCAGGGATGGGGCCGCGAAGAGCGCGACCTTCTGCGCCCGGCTGACGGAGAAGCGGACCGGCAGCAGCTCGCCCAGCAGCAGTACCGCGAAGGCGGCCACCGCCGCGGCCAGCGCCAGCCCGGCGCCGCCCCAGGGATACGCCAGGTAGCCGGCCAGAGCGGCGGCCAGCACGTCGCAGAGCGTGTCGCACAGGCGCAGCAGGACCAGCAGCCGCTCGGGCCGGGCGCGCAGTCCGGCCAGCGCCGCGCCGCCAGGGTGCCCCTCGTCCACGAGGGTGCGGATCCGCGATTCGCTCAGCGCGAAGATCGCCGCCTCCGCGCCGCTGAAGAAGCCCGAGGCCGCCACGGCGAGCAGCAGGACCAGGAGAGCCGCGATCACGCGCCCACCTCCGGTCCCGTCGCCCCGCCGCCGCTACTTCGGCCTATGTCCATGTGCGACTCAGCCGTATCAGCTCCTCCACCACGTCACCCGGGCCCCGTCCATCCGCCTCCGCCTGGAAATTGGTCACCACCCGGTGGCGCAGCACCGACGGCGCCACCGCGCGCACGTCCTCCAGGTTGGGCACGCCCCGCCCGTCCATGGCCGCCCGGGCCTTGGCGCCCAGCACCAGGTACTGCGACGCCCGCGGACCGGCACCCCAGCTCACATAGCGCCGCGCCAGATCCGGCGCGCCCTCGTCCTCCGGCCGCGTCGCCCGCGCCAGGCGCACGGCGTAGCTCACCAGCGAGGGCGGCGCCGGCACCCGGCGCACGAGCCGCTGCAGGTCCGTCAGCTCCTCCGCCGACAGCACCGGCCGCACTTCCGCCACTGCAGTGCCCGTCGTCTGCTGCGCGACCTGCTCCTCCTCCTCCCGCGTCGGGTAGCCGATGCGCAGCTCCAGCATGAAGCGGTCGAGCTGCGCCTCCGGCAGGGGGTAGGTGCCCTCCTGCTCGATCGGGTTCTGCGTGGCCAGCACGAAGAAGGGTCGGTCCAGCGGCAGCGTCTCGCCCGCCACGGTCACCGCCCGCTCCTGCATTGCCTGCAGCAGCGCCGCCTGCGTCTTCGGCGGGGTGCGGTTGATCTCGTCCGCCAGCACGATGTTGGCGAACACCGGCCCGCGCACGAAGCGGAACGTCCGCCGCCCCGTCGCTCGATCCTCCTCCAGCACCTCGGTCCCGGTGATGTCCGTCGGCATCAGGTCCGGCGTGAACTGGATCCGGCTGAACTTCAGCTCCAACGCCTGCGCCAATGTCGAGATCAGCAGCGTCTTGGCCAGTCCGGGAACGCCCACCACCAGCGCATGGCCGTCCGACAGCAGCGCCGTCAGCAGCCCCTGCACGATGGCGTGCTGCCCGATCACCCGCCGCCCGATCTCCGACTCCAGCGCCCGGCGACCTTCCGCCAGGCGCTCCAGCAGCGCCAGGTCGTCCCCGCCCCCGCCCCCGCCCCCACCCTCCGACTGCGATGTCACCCGCGCCTCCATGCCGCTCCTATTCCCGAACCGCCGCGTGAACCCGCCACACAGAAAAAGGGGCGCCTCCGCCCAGCGAAGCCGCGCCCTGTGCACCCGTGTCCTTCACTTGCCTCCACCTCACCCGGGGGTCGTTCCGCGGAGCGCGGGCCGGCCCCGACCGCGCGCACAAATGGCTCTGCAAATGGTCCTGCGGCGGCGCGTTGCAAGATAGGGACCGGTTCTCGCAAGCGTCAAGCGCGCCCGCTTGCGACCCTTTTCCCCAGCCCCTATACTCCCGGTCTGCAGGCGACCCGGGATGAGCGAGCGTGGCCGAAGAGCGACCGTCCGGAAAGGATCAGGAGCCCGAGGCGCCCTCCCTGGCGCAGGCGTCGGGGCAGTTTCTCGGCTACGGCCTGCAGTGGGCCCTGGCCACGGTACTGTTCCTCTTTCTCGGCTGGTTCGCGGACGGCTGGCTCGGGACGAAACCCCTGTTGACGATCGTGGGCGCGTTCATAGGCGCGAGCGCAGGCTTCTACAGCCTGTACTTCCACCTGGTGGTGGAGCCGCGCCAGCGGCAATCGCGGCGCGCGCCGCCGAAAGATAGATCGTGAAGTTCGTGACGATGTACGCGCTGGCCGGCGCGGTCGCGGTCGCGCTGGTTGCGTTGGCGCTGGCGCTCGTGCTCCCGGCTGAGGGGGTGCGCGCCGCCGGCTGGATGGGCGCGTTGGCCTGGGCGGTCCAGGTGGCAATGTTCGCGGCGCTGTTCGCCTCCCGGCATCGCGGCAACGCGTTCATTGCCGCGCTCGGCGGCGGAACCGTCGTCCGCCTGCTGGTACTTGGTGCAACCGCCTGGTGGATCTGGCGCAGCGCCGCGCTGTCCCTCGCGCCGGCGCTGCTTTCTTTGGCGGGCTTTCTATTCCTGCTCCTGCTGCTGGAGCCGCTGTTTTTCCGCATGGGGCTACGGAGCGAATGATCGGACGAGTGCTGGCCTGGGCCGCCCTGGCGGCCGGGGAGAAGGAGCCGACGCTCGGCGAGACGATCATGCACCACGTCTCGGACGCGCACGAGATCGAGCTGCCGGTCGTGGGCGTCGTGCACCTGCCGCGCTGGCAGCCGGTACACCTGGGCGGGCTGACGATCGATCTCTCACCCACCAAGCACGTGGTCATGATGCTGCTGGCGGCGGCGCTGCTGTGTCTGGTCATGATCTGGACCGCCCAGCGAACGCACAGTCGCACGCGCGAGAACGCGCCCAAGGGATTCGCGAACATGATGGAGGCGTTCGTGATCTTCCTGCGGGACGAGGTGGCCATGGCCAACATCGGCCACGGGGGGGAGAAGTACGTGCCTTACGTGCTGACGCTCTTCTTCTTCATCCTGTTCGCGAACCTGCTGGGGCTGCTCCCCTGGGGGGCGACCGCCACCGGCAACCTGTCGGTCACGGCGACGCTGGCGCTCCTCTCGCTGCTGGTGATCGAGGTCTCGGGGTTCCGCACGCTGGGCCCGATGGGCTACCTGAAGACGATCTTCTACGCGCCCGAGGGCATGGGCCCGGTCGCCCGCTCGCTCATGTTCGTGATCATGACGCCGGTCGAGCTGGTGGGGAAGCTGGCCAAGCCCTTCGCGCTGGCGATCCGTCTCTTCGCCAACATGAACGCCGGCCACTTCGTCATCCTGGCGCTCATCGGCCTCACGGTCCTGGCCCGGCCGATCTGGTACACGGCCGTGCCCGTGCTCGCCCCCCTGGTCATGGCCGTCGCGATCATGCTGCTCGAGCTCTTCGTGGCGTTCCTGCAGGCGTACATCTTCGCCATGCTGACGTCGGTGTTCATCGGGATGATCCGGCACGCGCACTAGCGCGCGCCAGGGCGAGCGCGCCCGCCCGTGCGCGGCGCGCCTTCGGACGGGGTCGCTCGAACCGTCCGTCGCAACGTACCCGGCCGGATGGTCGGGGATAGCCGCGGGGCCGCGCCAGGCGCGGCCCGGGATAGCGGTGGCCGCGGGCCGGGGGGGAGGGGCCTCTCCCGTGCCGGGCGGAGAGCGGACACAGGGAAGAACCCCGGGACCAACGTGGAGGCGCAATGTTCCATTCGGTGATGGCGGTCATACAGGCGGCGGTGCCGACGGATCCGGCGAATGCCAAGGACCACCTGGCCTTGCTGGGCGCGGGCATCGGCGCGGGGCTGGCGGTGATCGGCGCCGGGATCGGGATCGGGCGCATTGGCGGCTCGGCGGCGGAAGGCATCGCGCGCCAGC
>JADGQX010000207.1 GCA_017881445.1 Gemmatimonadota bacterium
CACCGCGGCTGTCTCCTCGGTGGAGCGGGGCAGGACGACGGCCCGCGGCCGCGCCCGGTGGATGGCCAGTCCATCGCACTCGTAGACCAGCAGCGAGCCGGGGTCGGTGATGACACCGTCCCGTCCCGCGACGCGGCGCAGTGCGGCCGCGAGCTCCGCCGGCAGCGGTGCCGGCGGGGCGTCCGCGGGCCGCCCCGTGCTGACGCTATCGATCATGGGTTACCTTTCGTGTGCGTCGGGGGGCGCCTACGGCTTCAGGCGAGGGTCCAGCGACCGCCTTCCAGGCACCGGACCCGGCCCACGCGCTCGAGGTGCTGCAGGTACGCCAGCGTCGCGCCGGCCGCCGCCGCCCTCAGTCGCGGATCGAGTCCCGCGCCATACACGCGCCCCATGACAAGATCGGCCGTCGCGGCACCGGGGGCCAGAGCCGACAGTATCTGCGCCTGCCGCTCTTCCCGGTGCCGCAGGTAGCGGGCAATGGCCGCGTCGGCGTCGGTGAAGGGCTCGCCGTGGCTGGGGTAGATGAGGGCGGGCCGGAGCGCCCGCAGCCGCTCAAGCGAGGCCAGGTACTCCGTGAGGTCGCCCTCGGGCGGGGCCACCAGCGCCGTGTCCTGCCCGCCCAGCATCAGGTCGCCGCAGAAGACGGCGTCGGCCGCGGGCCAGTGGAAGGCGAGGTGGTCGGCCGCGTGGCCGGGGGTGGCCACGGCCACGAGACGCCCGGCATCCGTCTCCACGACGTCGCCCGGCCCGAGAGTCCCGGCCGACGCCGCCAGCACGGACGCGCCCAGCCGCGCCGCCAGCCACGTCGCCCCGGGGGCGTGGTCCGGATGGTCGTGGGTGACCAGGATGGTCGCGGAGCCGGCGTCCGCCACGGCCGCGGCCAGCGCGGCCAGGTGCGGCACCAGCTCCGGGCCAGGATCCAGGATGGCCGGGCGGCGGCGCCCCACGATGTACGTGCGGGTGCCGTCCAGCGTCAGCGGGGAGGCGTTCGGTGCGCGGATGAAGCGCAGGCCGGCGGGTGCCGGCGGGGCGGCACCCATGGCCTGGACCGGTTGGCGGCCGGAGCGGCTAGCGCCGCTCCGCCATGAACACTTCCGCCAGCTTCTCCGCCACCAGCTCCATGTTCTCCTGGTCGTCCTTGGTGAAGGCGTTCAGGGTGTTGCTGTCCAGGTCGAGCTGCCCGAAGACCTCGTCGCCCGCCCGGATCAGCACCACCATCTCCGACTTCACGCGCGGGTTGCACGCCAGGTAGTTCTCGATCTTGCTCACGTCCGACACGTTCTGGTTGGCCTTCTCGGCCACCGCCGTGCCGCACACGCCCTGCCCCACCGGGATGCGCGCATGCTCCGTGGACGGGCCCACGTAGTCGTGCAGCCAGAGGATGTTCTCCTCCGGGTTCAGCAGGTACACCCCGACCCAGTCGCACTTCGTGTCCGACGAGCGGATCTCCTTGACGCATGCCCGCAGGATCGCGTCCGACAGGTAGCCATCCTCCCGCATTTCCTGGATCCGCTTCACCAGCTTGCCAGCTTCCACCATGGGCCCGCCTTCACTTTGGATCGTTCATGGTTCGTGACGACCGCGCCGACGCCGGCGCCGTCCACTCGAGCAGCCAGCCCCACATCACCCGCCGCTCCTCCCCCGACGGCTCGTCGTACAGCCGGTCGATCGCCGCCGCCACCTCCGCCTCCCGGAAGAGCCAGAGATGGTATTGCGGGACCGCCACCTGCCGCCCTCCCATCCAGCGGGCCACGTTCTCCACCCGCTGCGCGCGCAGCTGCACCCCGGAGCGTGCCGCCTGCCGCTCCACCATCTCCCGGTAGTGCTGCCAGTCCGACTCCGTGGGCGACACCAGCCGCCAGTCCAGCTCGCCGTAAACGAGCTCGCGCCCCGGGTCCTCGTCCACGGGCGAGAAGATCGTGTCCAGCCGCGGCAGCAGCACCGCCCGGCGCACGCCCGCCAGCAGGCACTCGCACCACACGAGCGAGCGCCCGAGATACAGGTCCCAGGAGATCTGGATCGGTACGGTCAACTTCTCAGTCCGCTGCTTTCTCTGCGCCGATCTGGATCAAGCCATTAAACTTAGGGCAGGATCCCGGATTCGACTAGTCCTGCTGCCGCCGAGGCTCGCCGGCTCCGGCCGGACGTCAAAGACCCCAGGCGCAGGCGCAGGCGGTGACGTTCACGGGCCCGGGCCCGACGACGTCACCGCCTGCGTCTGCGTCCCCGGCGGTTGAATCCACTCGGCCGTTCAGGCCCCGAACGCGTTTTCCTCCAACAAGATAGCCCGCACGGGCGAGGAGTCCGCCTCCATGAGCCGCAGGGGCAGCGCCACCAGCGTGTAGTCGCCGGGGGCGACCTCGTCCAGGCGCAGGTTCTCCAGGATGGCGACGCCGCCCGCCGCCAGTATCCCGTGCGCTTCCAGCGTCTTCGACTCCTCCGGGTCCACGCTGGGCGCGTCCGTGCCCACCAGCCGGGCGCCGCCGGCCACGAGCGCCCGGGCGAGAGGCGGCGAGATGGCCGCAAAGCCGTGGGGGAAGGTGGCGGGGTCGGCGCGGCGGCGGGAGTGGAAGAGCACGCGCGGCGTCCGGACCAGGTCGATGCCCTGGAGCAGCTCCGGGCCCAGCACCGCCGCGCCCGGCGCGCCCACCACCCGGGCCGCTCCCAGGTAGGCCTCCAGCGGCGCCTCGCCGATGGGGGGCTGGCCGTCCGCCGTGTGCGCCCGCCCGTCGGCGTGGGTGCCCAGGTGGCAGGAGAGCATGATCTCCGCCGCGTTCACGCTGTCGCCCCGCTCGCGGCGGAGGGTCCAGTCGAGGCGGAAGGGCGCGTCGCCCGGCCAGGGCGCGGTCGTGGTGTCCAGGGGCTGGGAGATGTCGATGATGAGCATGAGCCGTCGGAAGAAGGAGAAGGTTTCGTTCCCTCCTGCTCCTGCTTCTGCTCCTGCTTGCCCTGATCTTCTCGCTTGGCCCTTGGCGCTCGAGGCGCCCCGGAGCGGAAGGGTAAAGGGTCAAGATCAGGGGAAGCAGGAGCAGGAGCAGGAGGTTAAGGGTCCGGGCATCCTCTGAGATTCCGGGCGTCCTCTACGGCACGAAGTCGGTGGTCGCGTCCAGGGATCGCACGAAGGCGGCGATGAGCTGGGCGGCGCGCTCGAGGTCGGTGAGGCTGACGATCTCGTTGGGCGAGTGCATGTAGCGGTTGGGCACCGAGACGATGCCGGTGGCCACGCCCGCGCGCGAGAGGTAGATGGCGTCGGCATCGGTGGAGCTGAAGCGGGGCGAGGCGGCGATGGTGTAGGGGATCTTCTCCCTGTCGGCCACCGCGGCCAGCTTCTCGAACACGATGGGGTGCGCGGCGGAGCCGCGGCTGAGGACGGGCCCGCCGCCGAGCCTGTGGTCGCCCAGCTCCTTCTTCTCCAGGCCGGGCGCGTCGGTGGCGAAGGTCACGTCCACCACGATGGCGACCTGCGGGTCCAGCCGGAAGGCCGCGGTGCGGGCGCCGCCGCCGGAGTGGCCGATCTCCTCCTGGGCGGTGGCGACGGCGGCGACCTGGGCGGCGGGGCGCTCGCCGGCGTCCAGCAAGCGCAGCGCCTCCAGCACCACGAAGGCGCCGATGCGGTTGTCGATGGAGCGGCTGGCGATGAGGTCGTCGCCCAGCTGAATGAGCTGGGTGTCGAGGACGCCCGGGTCGCCCACGCGGATCCCGCGCTTCTCCGCCTCCTCGCGGGTCTTGGCGCCCACATCGATCCAGAGGTCGGTCAGCTTGGAGGCCTTGTCCCGCTCGTCGGGCTTGATCAGGTGGATCGGCTTCTTGCCGATGACGCCCACGATCTCGCCCTCGCGGGTGAGCAGCCGGACCCGCTGTCCCACCATTACCTGTGGGTCCCAGCCGCCGATGCCCTCGAGGTAGAGGAAGCCCTCGTCGTCGATGTGGGTGAGCATGAGGCCGATCTCGTCGATGTGCCCCGCCAGCATCACCCGGGGCGCGCCGCCCTCGCCCAACAGTGCCCAGGTATTTCCGCTGACATCCTTCTCGACCTGGTCGGCGAAGGTGCTCGCCTCGTCCCGCCACACGCGTGCGGCCGCCGTCTCGAAGCCGCTGGGGCCGGGCGTATTCAGCAGGCGTTTCAGGAAACCGAGCGAATGGTCGTTCAAGTGGCCTCCGACAGTCGGGGCTCGTGCGGGGGGACAGCGCGCGCAAGATAGAGCGGACGGTTCCGCGCGCGCCAGTAGGCCAAACGCCCCGCTCCCGCTAGATTCCGCCCGCGCCGGGTCCGCGGCGATCGACGGCTCGTTCCGTGCTGAACCGCCACGACACGGGCGGCCGGACGCTCATCTCACACGAAATCGCAAAGACAGGCCGAAGAGACGAATGCTGCCGGGCAGGACCCCGGCTCTGCCGCGGCCGCCGGGTACGTCCGGGTGCATGTTCAGTTGTGAACGACAACACCGGATCGCGCCCCGCCGAATACATGGCGGGGTGATCCCGGAGGGATGGCTTCGACCCGTTCGCCCCTTCGCGTGAGATGAGTGCCGGGCCGCCCGGGTCGCCAAAGGTGGACGCGTCACCGGTTTTCCATTTCCCACGTTCGCGGGTATCTTTCGCCATGGAGCAGACCTACTTCCGCCGCGGCTTCGGCCTGGGCAAGGACATCGAGCCGGTCCTGGAGGCGGAGTACCACAGCGCGCTGCTGGAGCGGATCCGCTCCAGCGGCTATCAGGCCGAGTTCGACGGGCTGACCATCCGCCTGGCCGAGGCCTTCGGCTTCTGCTACGGCGTGGACCGGGCCGTGGACTACGCCTACCAGGCCCGGCACAAATTCCCGGACCGCAGCATCTTCCTGGTGGGTGAGATCATCCACAACCCGCACGTCAACCAGCGGTTGCGCGAGCACGGCATCACCTTCCTCTACCCGGCGGAGCCCGGTCGCTTCGACTTCAGCGGCATCACGCCGGACGACGTCGTCATCCTGCCGGCCTTCGGCGTCACCCTGCAGGATTTCGGGCGACTGAAGCAGCTCGGCTGCATCATGGTGGACACCACGTGCGGCAGCGTGCTCAACGTGTGGAAGCGGGTGGAGTCCTATGCCCGCGATGGCTTCACGGCGCTGATCCACGGCAAGTACTTCCACGAGGAGACGCGCGCGACCGCGTCCCAGGTGCACACCCACCCCGGCGGCCGCCACATCGTGGTGCGGGACATGGCCGAGGCCCGCCTGGTCTGCGACTACATCGAGCGCGTCCCGGGCGCGCTCTCCCGGGACGCGTTCCGCGAGCACTTCCGCGGGAAGTCGTCCGAGGGCTTCGACCCCGACACCGACCTGGTGCGCGTGGGCGTGGCCAACCAGACGACCATGCTCGCCACCGACTCCCTGGCCATTGCCGCCGAAGTCGGGCGCAGCCTGCAGCGCCGGTACGGCGCGGAGACTCCGGGCGAGCACTTCCGCTCCTTCGACACCATCTGCTCCGCCACCCAGGAGCGGCAGGACGCCATCCTCAAGCTCATGCAGGACCCGCCCGACATCATGGTGGTGATCGGCGGCTACAACTCGTCCAACACCAATCACCTGGCCCACCTGTGCCGGGAATACGCCACCACCTACCACATCGCCGACGCCACCTGCATCGACCCGGACGCCGGCACCATCCGCCACAAGCCGCAGCTCGCCGCCGACGCTCCCGAGGTGCTCACGACCGCCTGGCTGCCCGCCGGCCCCGTCAGCGTGGGCGTCACCGCTGGCGCCTCCACGCCCAACAACAAGATCGGCGAGACCATCGAGCAGATCCTGGCCACGCGCACCGCCGCCGCACCCGCGGGCTAGGCCTCCTACCGCCCCTTCGCCTCTCCCGCTTCACCCCGCCATCGGCCTGGCCCCTCCACGCAAATCGTTTTCCCGTGGCCCGATACCTGCACACCTACGCAGCTCCAACCCATGGCAGTCCTGGAGGCGGCATGCTGGAGACGGTGAACCGAACGATGCGGCGTGGGGCAATCGCCCCGCTGACCGCGTTCGGTCTCGCAGCCTGTTTTCTCGCGAGCTCGGCGCAGCCCAGGCCGGCGGTGGTGCCGGCGGTGGTGCCCACGCCGGCGGCCGTGGTGAAGCCGGCCAGCCCCAGCGTGCCGCGGGACACCGGCGGGATCAAGATATTCAGGGCCGCCAACCGGGCCCGGGGCATGAAGATCCTGGTATCGACCGAGGACCGCTGGCTCTGGCTGGTGCGGGGGCGGGACACGCTCATGAGCGTGTCGGTGGCGGTGGGCATGGGGGAGGCGTTCAGCTACAGCGGCCGACACTGGTTCTTCGACACGCCGCGCGGCCGGCGCTCGGTGCTGTCCAAGGTCTCGGACCCGGTCTGGACGGTGCCGGACTGGCAGTACTACGAGGAGGCCGCGGGCAAGGGGCTGGAGGTGGTGCACGTCGTCCCGGGCAAGCAATACGACATCTCGGACGGCTACATGAAGACCGTCGAGATGCGGGACGGCAAGGT
Source organism: Gemmatimonadota bacterium (assembly GCA_017881445.1). Lineage (GTDB taxonomy): Bacteria > Gemmatimonadota > Gemmatimonadetes > Longimicrobiales > RSA9 > JADGQX01. Next base: position 6,486 of record JADGQX010000207.1, read on the forward strand.
GGGCTGGGTGAACATGAACGACAACTTCTACGCGCCCGACGGCGAGCACTTCATCGAGTTCGCGGGCAAGATCTTCATTCCGCCGGCGGCCAGCGAGCAGCGGAAGGTGCACGGCGCACTGGGTCCGTTCGCGCTGAACATGGGCGATGGCTACCTGCTGCACGGCACCAACGAGTTCGACGAGAACTCCATCGGCCGGGCGGTTTCCCACGGCTGCGTTCGCCTGGACAACGACGAGGTCTCGCGCCTCTACTCGCTGGTACCGAGCGGTACGCCGGTCTACATCTTCTAGGCGAAGCCTGCGCCGGGCGGAGGGACCCCGCCTGGCGGCGTCCTCCCGGCACACGGCGGCTTGACGCATCCCGCGATGTCGCCTAGCGTCCGACGTGAAAACCGCAACGGCCGCGCACTCCACTGGAGGACGCGGCCGTTGCGCTAGGACTCGGGCAAACCTGGAGGATCCCCATGGCCACGCAGGCCGGCCGGCCATCTCTGATCGAGGCGCGCGGCTACGCACGTCCGGAGGTGCTGGTCTCCACGGAGTGGGTGGCGGCGCACCTGGGCGATCCGCACGTCCGGCTGATCGAGAGCGACGAGGACGTGCTGCTCTACGAGATCGGGCACATCCCGGGCGCGGTGAAGGTGGACTGGGTGGCGGACCTGAACGACCCGGTGACGCGCGACTACGTGGATCGGGAGCACTTCCAGGCGCTGCTGCGGCGCCTCGGCATCCACGACGACACGTCCATCGTCTTCTATGGCGACAAGAACAACTGGTGGGCCACATACGCTTTCTGGGTCTTCCGCCTCTTCGGGCTGGAACGGCTGAAAGTGATGGATGGCGGGCGGGCGCGCTGGGAGGCGGAGGGGCGGCCGCTGGTCACGGACACGCCCTCGCTGCCGCCCGGCTCGATCGCTGTGCGCGAGCGCGACGACGTCGCCATCCGCGCCTTCCGGGACGAGGTGCTGGAGCACGTGGCCCGCCACGGCCAGCTCGTGGACGTGCGCAGTCCCGAAGAGTACCGGGGCGAGCGGCTGCACATGCCGGACTACCCCAACGAGGGGGCGCTGCGGGGCGGCCACATCCCGGGGGCGCAGAGCGTGCCCTGGGCCCGGGCGGTGGACCCGGAGTCGCACACCTTCCGCAGCGCCGACGAGCTGCGCCGCATCTACGAGCAGGACAGTGGCCTGCGTCCGGGCGCGGAAACGATCGCATACTGCCGCATCGGCGAACGCTCGTCGCACACGTGGTTCGTGCTCACCTACCTGCTGGGGCACGAGCGCGTGCGCAACTACGACGGCTCCTGGACGGAATGGGGGAATGCCGTGCGGCTGCCCATCGAGCGATGACTGCAGAGCGGGAGAGCGGGAGAGCATGGACCGTCAGACCCGCATCGAGCTGCTGGTGGATCACTTCAAGCGGCCGCGGCACCGGGGTGCCATGGCCGACGCCGACGCGCGCATGCCGGGCGGCAACCCGGGGTGCGGCGACGTCGTCGCCATGTACGTGAAGGCGGAGGAGGGGGAGGGGGAGAGCCGCATCGCGCGGGTCAGCTTCGAGGGGGAGGGCTGCACCATCAGCCAGGCGGCGGCATCGATCCTGGCCGACCGCATGAACCGCAAGCGTCCGAGCTTCCAGGAGGTGCTGGACATGTCCTACGAGGACATGATCGGGCTGCTGGGCGAGGACGTCGTAGGGTCGCGGCCGCGCTGCGCCACCCTGGCGCTGGGCACGCTCAAGGCCGCCGTCAAGCGCATCGACATGGACCGGCGGTTGAAGGCCGCGGGGCGCACGACGGAGGAGATCGCCGCCCTGCGCGAGGCGCTGGCCGCCCAGGCGGCCGGCACCGGGCTCGTCTTCGGCGAGGACGCGGAGGAAGCGGCCAGGCGCGGCAGCGGCGCGGCGGAATCCGGCTGAGGCTCCGCCCGGCGCCGCTCGCCATCCTTGTCTCCGCTCCCTGCGGAGGACAGCTTTAGGGGGCTCCCCGCTCGTCCCATGGATATTCCGCCCATCCGCCGGTGCAGG
>JADGQX010000046.1 GCA_017881445.1 Gemmatimonadota bacterium
CGTAGAAGACGGTCATGTACATCTCGGTGCTCTCCAGCTCGTGGACCAGCGCGCCGTGCAACCGGCGGAGCACTTCCCCCGGAGGACCCGACTCCTGGGCGTAGATGGCAACGGCGCTCATGGTCAGGGCCATGATGAGCGCGGCGGAGAAGCCGTGGCTGGAGACGTCGCCGATGATAATGCCCAGCCGCCCGCCCGAGAGGCGGAACAGGTGATAGAAATCGCCGCCCACGGATTCCGCGGGCACGCAGCGGGCCGCCACGTCGGCCGCGCCCTCGAAGGTGCTGGTATCGGGCAGGAGCTTGAGCTGGAGGTCGTGGGCCAGCTCCAGCTCGCGCATGAGGCGCTCCTGGCGCAGGCTCTCCTGCACCAGCCGCTGGTTCTCGAGGGCGGCGCCGACCTGGCTGGCTATGGCGGCGAGCAGGCGGGCATCGCCCGCCGAGAAGCGCACGTCGCTTCGGCGCCCGACCAGCGTGATCACCCCCACGGTGCGGGTCTCGCCCTCGGGCGGCGAGTAGTTGATGGGCACGGAGAGCAGCGCCTCGGTGCCGCGAGGCCGCGGCTCGATGTGGGTGTCGCGGGGCAGGACCGTGCCGCGCTCGAGGTTGAGCGCCTGCCGCTCCCGGAACACGCGCGCGGTCAGCGAGTTGGTGTCCGAGACGGGGATCGGCGCCCGGTTCTCCTCGCCGCCCACCGTGGCGGTGGAGACCAGGCGGTCGTGGGCCGCATCGAACACCCAGAGGGTCGCGCGCCGGGCGCCGAGCACGTCGGCCACTTCCGCCAGGATGCGCCCGGCGGCATCGCCCAGGCGCAGCACGGAGCCGAGGATCTCGCTGATGGAGTAAAGCAGGTTGATCTCCTCGTACTTCTCGGAGATCTCGCGGGCGGCGGAGCGGGCCTCGTTCTCGAAGGCCTGGGCCTGGTCCAGGGCGACCTGGAAGAAGCACAGCTCGGCGGCTGGAACCTGGCCGACCAGCTCGATCGCGAGGGTGCTGCCATTGGCCAGGTCGAGGGTGTGGATGGGGGAGTCGGGGGCGCCGCGCTCGTCGGCGGGCGCGGGGCGCACGCGCACCCAGGCACCATCCCGGCGCAGCCAGGCGCGCAGCTCCGCCTGTGGGTGCGCGTCCGCGAATGACTCCAGCAGCGTGACGATGCCGCGGGGCAGGCGGAACGAGGTCGCCAGGGTGGAGATCACGTGCGCCCCCGCCCCGTCTCCGTCTCCGGGTCGCCGCGCTCCAGCACCATGGTGATGGAATTGCCCCGGTCATTGAACTCGACGGCATCCATCAGGTGGCGGATCAGGAAGATGCCCCGCCCGCGGCCATGGCTGCGGTACTCGGGTAGCGTGGGGTCGGGCAGGTCGTCGGGATCGAACCCGCCGCCCTCGTCGGTCACGCGAATGACGATGCGCCCGGGTCCCAGGCGCGCGTCCACGCGGACCGTCTTCTCCGGGTCGGTCCGGTTGCCGTTGAGCATGGCATTGGCCAGCGCCTCGGACAGGCTGACGCGCAGGTTCAGGCGCAGCCGGTCGTCGTCGTCGAAGCCCGCGGCCAGGCTGCGGTCCACGACCGTCTCGACCGCCGCCTCGATGGCCCGGACGTCAGTGGAGAGGCTGAGCGAGAACTCCGACGACTGCATCCAGCTCCTCGTTCACGCGGGATACCGGCCTGGATTGTACCCACGCCCGGCGCGCGGCGGTAGCGCCGGGTTGCGGCCGGCGCCGCTAGAACGAAGACAGCGCCTCGTCGCGATTGTCCGCGATGTGGAAGAGCGTGTCGAGCTTGGTCAGCTCGAAGAGCGTGCGCAGGTCCTCGTTCAGGTTGGCCAGGCGCAGCTCACCCGCCTGCTCGCGGATCTTCTTGGAGAGCGAGACCAGCACCCCCAGCCCCGACGAGTCGATGTAGCCCGTGTTGGAGAAGTCGATCATGAACTTGCGCGCGCCGCCCTCCAGCTCGTCCAGCACCTTCTGCTTGAGCTCCTGGCGGTTGCCGACGATGAGCTGCCCCTCCACGTCGATGACCGTCACCTCGCCTTGCTTCCGGACCTCGAAACCCATGGCCTCCCCCCGGTGCACGATTGGATAAGCGCCGCGGGCGGCATGCCGCCCGTGGAGCCCGCCTGAAGGCAAGAACGGTGCCGACTACGCCTACGCCTGCAGCGCCGCGATGCAGGCCACGTTGGCAATGTCGTCGGGCGTGGCACCGCGCGACAGGTCGTTCCACGGCTTGGCCATCCCCTGGGAAACGGGGCCGACGGCGTCGGCGTGGGCCAGCCGCTGCGTGAGCTTGTAGCCGATATTGCCGGCGTCCAGGTCCGGGAAGACCAGGACGTTGGCGCGACCGGCCACGGGCGAGCCCGGACACTTGCGCTCACCCACGGAGGCGATGACGGCGGCATCGAGCTGCAGCTCGCCATCGACCTGGATGTCGGGGTGCTTCTGGCGGAAGATCTCCACCGCCTGTCGCACCTTGTCGATGTGCGGGCCTTCGGCGCTGCCCTTGGTGGAATAGGAGAGGAACGCTACCAGCGGCTGGTCGCCCACCAGCTTGGGGCGCGCCTCCGCCGCGGCGAAGGCGATGTCCGCCAGCTGCTCCGGCGTCGGGTCCGGCACGACCGCGCAGTCCGTGAAGGTCAGGACCTCCTCTTCGCCCCCGCGGAAGGGCGGCACCACCATGTAGAAGGAGGAGGAGACGGTCTTCACGCCCGGCAGCATGCCCACGCACCAGAGGCCGGCGCGCATGACATCGCCCGTGGTGTTGACCGCGCCGGCGACGCCAGCGTGCACCTCGCCCGTGCCCAGCAGCATGGCGGCGAAGAAGAGCGGATCGCGGACCCGCTCGGCGGCCTGGGCGGGGGTCAGCCCCTTCTCCTTGCGCCGCTGGTAGAGGATCTCGGCGAAGTCGCCGCCGCGGGGGTCCGTAGTGGGCTGCAGCACGGTGACGGCGGAGCCGTCGGCGCCGGCCGCGTCCAGGGCGCGGCGGATCGGGTCGGGCTCGCCCACCAGCACCGGCTGGGGTAGGCCCAGGCGTTGGAGCAGCACCGCGGCCGCGATGGTGCGGGGGTCGCTCGATTCCGGCAGCACCACGCGGCGCGCAAGGCCGGTCGCCTTGCGGCGAATGGTTTCAATGTAGCTCATGGTCGTCCCAGTTTTTCGTAGAGCCGGTCACGGACCAGCGGATCGACGAAGTCGGCGACGTCGCCGCCGAGAGAAGCGATCTCCCGGACGAGGGAGGCCGACAGGTAGGAGTGCCTCACGTCCGGGGCAAGGAAGATCGTCTCGACATCGTGCCAGAGCTGGCGGTTCATGAGCGCCATCTGGAACTCGTACTCGAAGTCGGAGACGGCGCGCAGGCCCCGGACGATGATGCTGGCACCCTGCGCTCGGGCAAAATCGACGAGCAGTCCAGTGAACTCGGTGGTCACGATGCGCGCCTCGTCGCGGAAGACGTGGCGCAGCATCTCGACCCGCTCCTCCACCTCGAACAGCCCCTGCTTGCGCTGGGTGGCGGTGTGCGCCACGGCGACGATGACGCAGTCGGAGAACGACAGCGCCCGGCGCACGATGTCCTCGTGGCCCCGGGTCACGGGGTCGAAGGAGCCCGGATAGATCGAGACACAGCGCTTGCGCTCACTCATCGTCGCCACCGGGAGCGGGAATCGAGGTCAGTGCGGTGTCGCCGTAGCGGCGGGTACGGGCACCGGGCAGCGCGGGCAGCGCTTCCTTCGCGCGGTGCTCCACCCAGAGCCAGCCGGCGAAGGGGCGCTCGGCGAAGAGCTCCACCAGCCGGGCCGCGTACGGCTCGTCGTAGGGCGGATCGGCCAGGGCCAGGTCGAAGGCGCCCGCGGGCAGCCGCCCCGCATAGTGCATGGCGTTGTCCTTCACCACCGCGCAGTCGTCGCCGGCGCCCAGGCGCTCGATGTTGGCGCGCAGCGCCTTGAGCGGCCCGGCCGCCAGCTCGACGAAGGTCGCGTGGGCGGCGCCGCGGGAGAGCGTCTCCAGCCCCAGCGCGCCCGAGCCCGCGAACAGGTCCAGCACCGTGGCGCCGCCCACCAGGGGCAGCATGGAGCTCATCCAGGCCTCCCGCACCCGGTCGGTGGTGGGCCGGGTGGTCCGCCCGGGCGGCGCCTGGATGGGATGCCCACGCCAGCGCCCGGCCACGATCCTCATTCCGCCCCGCGCACATCCACCAGGCGGGCCTGCAGCTCGGACCTGCCGTTCCAGTGGTTCTCCTGCAGCTGGAAGGCGACGTCCAGGCGCTCGCAGCCGGTGATGCGCGGCAGGCGATCCCGCATGCGGAAGCCAATGGCGGTGAGCCGCGCGCCCGCCTGCTCCAGCTCGAGCTTGATGTGGTCCTCACCGACCAGGCGTGGACGCCCCAGGATGCGGGCGCCGCGCACCGCCAGCACGGGGGAAGGGTTGCCGCTGCCGAAAGGCGCGAAGTGCCGCAGCAGACGCAGCAGCTCGACATTGGCCTCCGCCAGCCCGATCTCGAGATCCAGCTCGAGCTGTGGCACCAGGTCCTCGGGCGTGAGCACGCGGTGCGCGACCTCGTTCAGGGCCGCGCGCAGCTCGGGAATGCGCTCGGGCGCGATATCCAGCCCCGCCGCGAACCTGTGCCCGCCGAAGCGCACCAGCAGCCCGGCGCAGGAGGCCAGGGCGTCGTAGAGGTGGAAGCCGCGGATCGAGCGCGCGCTGCCCCGGGCGTGGGGCCCGCCGTTCAGAGCGATCAGCACCGTAGGGCGGTGCACCCGTTCCACGACGCGCGAGGCGACGATGCCGATGACGCCCGGGTGCCACCCCTCGCCCGCCAGCACCACGGCCCAGTCGCGCTCGGGGTCGAACTCGCGCTCGAGCTGCTCCAGCGCCTGGGCCAGGATCTCCCGGTCCACGCTCTGTCGCTCGCGGTTGTTCGTCTCCATGCCCTGGGCCATGCGGGCGGCCTCGACCTCGTCGTCGCAGAGCAGGAGCCGGACGCCGTCGGCGGCGTCCCCCAGCCGGCCCACGGCGTTGATGCGCGGCCCCAGGATGTGGCTGATGTGCCCCGCCCCCAGCTCCTCCTGGTCCTGCAGCCCCGCCGAGCGCAGCAGTGCGCGCACGCCGGCATTGCGGCTGTCGCGCAGCACCTTCAGCCCGTAACGCACCAGCACGCGGTTCTCGCCCGTGAGCGGGACCAGGTCCGCCACCGTGGCCAGGGCGACCAGGTCGAGCTGGTACCAGAGCCACTCCTTCTCCAGCCCCCGCAGCTCGGCCAGCGCCTGACAGAGCTTGAAGGCGACGCCCGCGCCGCAGAGCGTCGTCTCCGGGTAGCGGCAGTCGGCGCGGTGCGGGTTCACCACCGCGACGGCGGCCGGCAGCGTGACATCGGGCGTGTGGTGGTCCGTGATGACGACGTCGATGCCGGCGCTCGCGGCCGCGGCCACGGCGTCGTGGGCCACGATGCCGCAGTCGGCGGTGACGATCAGCGTGGCCCCCAGCTCGAGGGCGCGCTCGATGCCCGCTCGCCCGAGGTCGTAGCCATCGGCCACGCGGTGGGGCACGAAGGCCTCCACGTCGCCGCCCAGACGGCGCAGCACCCGGGTGCACAGGACCGCGGAGCAGATGCCGTCCACGTCGTAGTCGCCGTGGACCAGGATCTTCTCGTGGTTGTCCAGCGCCCGGGCGATGCGCTCGACCGCCTGGCGCATGCCCGCGAGGGCGTAGGGATCGTGGAGCTGGTCCAGGCGGGGGCGCAGGAAGCGGCGGGCGGATTCCGGGTCGGTGTAGCCGCGCAGCGCCAGCAGGCGGCAGGCCGGCCCGGACAGGGTCAGCTCGCGGACCAGCGTTTCGACGGCCGCGGCGTCGATGTCGCCGCGATGCAGCCAGCGCGGCGCCGGCGTCGCGAGTGCCGGGCTGGCGGGGGCATGCGGCGCCGGTGACACCGGAGCCTTACTCGGCGGCGTAGAGGATCACGCCGCACGCCTCGCAGCGCACGAGAGCGCGCGCCTGCCGGACCTCGGACTGCTGCTGGATCGGGAGCACGTTGTAGCACTGGCCGCAGGCGCCGTCGTGCGTGAGCTGCGCCAGGACGCGCTTGCGCTTGCCGGCGCGAGTGCGGTCGTAGAGGCGCTGCTGGTCGGGGGTCAGCTTGCGGGCGGACTTGTCGCGGCTCTTGCGGAAGCCCCCGAGCTTGGCCTCAGAGGTGGCGCGAGCGGCCAGCAGCTCCTCCTTCTGGGGAGCGATCGCCTCGCGGGCGCTCGAGAGCTGCTTCTCGAGCTCGTCCAGGCGCAGCTCGGCGCGCGTGGCCTGCTCGCCCAGCTCCAGCGCCTCCTGGTCGTCGGCGTCCACCGCGTGGCGGATGAGATCGAGCTCGGTGCGGGCGGCCGTTTCCTCCCGGACGTTGCGCACCCGGTTCAGCCGCTCCTCGTAATTGCGCAGCCGCTCCCGCTTCTGGTCGGCGGCCTTCTCCAGGCGCTTGACCTCGGAGCGCATGTCGGCGAGGCGCTCGCGGACCGAGGCGATCTCTCGCTCGTACCCGGCGACGGGCGCCTCCAGCGTCTCGAGGCGGGGGGAGAACTCCGCGAGCGCCACCTCGGCGCGGTCGATCTGCTCGTCGAGCTCCTGGAGCTCCAGCAGTGCCTTGTAGACTTCCCGCATCAGCCGTCCATTGTTTTCGGTCCGTGCTTGCGTCGGTGGAACGCCCAGCCTCTCCAGGCGGCCTTCGACCGAGAGTCAATCGCCTTGAGCTCGTCCTTCACGGCCAGCTGTTCCGCAACGAGCCGGCCGATTTCGGTGTCAACAGACGACAAGGATCGCTCGAATTCGATGGCCGCGAGGCGTCGTTCGCAGTGGCGCCTGCGCATGGACGCGATAGTGTCGAGAAACGTCTGATCGGCATTCGTTATCTCGGCGGCCAGGCGCCGCAACTCCGCGAGCCGCGCCCCGGCCGCGGGCGACAGCACCGCCTCCACTCCCGTCCCGTCCCCGCGCTCGACCACCGCCTGAAAAACCTCGCGGAAGAGTGGATCGCTGAACTCCTCCGCCGCGACCACGTCCGTCGTGTCCGGGATCCTGGGCGGGTCCACCAGGATCACGGTGAGCAGCAGCCGCTCGTCCTGGGCCTGCTTCTCCCGCTCCGCGATCCGGTCCGGCCGTGGCCGCCGGACCGGAACCTCGTGGGGAGCGATGTCCCGACCGCCGTAGGGGCGCCCGGGCGTCAGCTCGTGCTCGAGCGTCTCGCGCTTGACGCCGGTCTGGGCCGCGACCCGCGCGACGTAGATGTCGCGTAGCGCCGGGTCGGTGGCCGCGCGCAGCGTCGGCAGGAGCCGGTCGAGCCCCCGCCGGATGCCGTCGATGTCGCCGAAGTATCCGCGCTCATCCAGGATGGCGAGCTTGCGGTCGAGGACGTCGACGGCGGCTTCGATGAAGGGGCGCAACGCCTGCGGTCCACCCTTGCGCACCAGTGAATCTGGATCTTCGCCGGTTGGGAGCGTCGCCACAAGGGGGTGGACCCCCGCCCGCAGCAGGGCATCGCCGGTCTTGAAGGTGGCGCGCAGTCCGGCGGCGTCGCTGTCGTAGATCAGGACCGCGCTCTTGGCGTACCTGGCGATGAGCGCGGCCTGGTCCTCAGTGAGGGCGGTGCCCAGCCCGGCGACGACGTTTTCGATACCGCGGGCGGCCAGGGAGACGTAGTCCATGTTCCCCTCCACCAGCAGCGCCTTCCCTTCCCTGCGGATGGAGCCGCGGGCCCAGGCGATGCCGTAGAGGAGCGAGCCCTTGTGGTAGATGGGCGTCTCGGGCGAGTTCAAGTACTTGGGGATGCCCTCGCGCGCCTTGCCCGGGACGCGGCCGCCGAAGGCGACGACGCGGCCGCCCACGTCGCAGATGGGAAACATCAGCCGATCGCGGAAGCGATCGTAGGGCTCTCGCTGGGAGTCCTCGCGCTCGCTGACCTTGATCAGCCCGGCCTCCAGCAGGACCTCGTCGCCGATGCCGTGCTTGGCGGCGGCTTCCCGCAGCGCGCGCCAATCGTCGGGGGCGGCGCCCAGCTGGAAGCGGCCGGCGGAGTCGAGGTCCAGACCCCGCTGCTGCAGATAGGTGCGCGCCTTCTCGCCCCGCGGGTCCTCGTGCAGGATCCGCTGATAGTAGTCGGCCGCGAAGGCCAGCGCCTCGCGCAGCGCCCGGTGCGGGTCCTCGGCGGGGGCCCCCCGCGTTTCCGGGATGTCCACGCCGTAGCGCGCGGCCAGCATGCGCACCGCGTCCTGGAACTCGAGCCCCTGCCGCTTCATCAGGAAGGTGAAGACGTCGCCGGACTCGCCGCAGCCGAAGCAGTTGTAGAAGCCCTTGCTGGGGATCACGTAGAAGGAGGGGGTCTTCTCCTGGTGGAAGGGGCAGAGCGCGCGGTACTCCTTGCCCGCCTTCTTGAGCGGCACGTGCTCGCCCACGATCTCCACGATGTCGGCGCGGGTGCGCACCTCGTCGACGAGATGGTCGGGGATCATGCCAGCTCCGCCACGGTCACGCCCGTGCCGCCCTCGCCCAGCCCGCCCGGGCGCACGGCCTTGATACGGGGATCGCCCCGCAGCAGCTCCGCGACCACCTCCCGCAGCGCGCCGGTGCCCTTGCCGTGGATCACGCGCAGCATGGCCAGGTCCGCCTGGATGGCCGCGTCCAGTGCCGGGTGCAGGACCGTGGCGACCTCCTCCGCCCGCATGCCCCGCAGGTCGATCTCCGGGCGCGCGTGCACTTCCGGCGCGGTCCACGCCACCTGCGCAACCTTCCGCTTCTCATCGGCCCGGGCTTCGTCCGGGGACAGCGTCTCCAGACCACTCGTGTTGACCTGCAGCCGCACGCCGTTGGCATCCACGGTGGCCCGGCCGTTCTTCAGCTCCAGCACGGTACCGGTCGCGCCCGTGGCGGCCACGCGCACGCGAGCGCCCTCGCGCAGAGCGCCGGCGCCGGTGCGGGAGGCGCGGCGCAGCTCCTCGGGGGTCTTCTCGCTCTGGCGCTTCGCGGCCTGCTCCACCCGCCGGCGCGCCTCCCGCGCCGCCTCGTCCAGCTTGAGCGTCGCGGCCGGGCCGGCGGCTCCGGCCGCCGCGGCCGCGGCGGCCTGCTCCGCCGCCTCCCGCAGCTCGCGGATCGCGGCATCCACTTCCTGGCGCGCGGTCAGGAGCAGGTCACGGGCCTGCTGACGCGCCCGGCGCTCGGCCTCGCGCTCCCGCTTGCGCACCTCGTGCTCGCGCTCCTCCACGTCCCGGCGCAGCGCCAGCGCCTGGGCCCGGGCGTCGTCCGCTTCCGCCAGCGCGTCCGCCGTCCGGCGCTCCTTCTCCTCCAGCTCTGCCAGCAGCCGCCCCGCCCGGCGCTCCTCCTCCGGGAGGAACGCGTCCGCGCTGGCCAGCACTTCGGGCGGGAAGCCCAGCCGTCTGGCAATGGCCAGCCCGTAGCTGCGCCCCGGTACGCCCTTCACCAGCCGATAGGTCGGTCGCAGCTCCGCCGAGTCGAACTGCAGCGAGGCATTGACCACGCCCGCCTCTTCGCCGGCAAGTGCCTTTAGGGCACCGAGATGCGTTGTTGCGACGGTGAGGGCGCCCCGGCGGGTCAGGTCCAGCAGGATCGCCTGGGCCAGGGCGGCACCCTCCGCCGGGTCGGTGCCGCTGCCCATCTCGTCGATGAGCACCAGGCAGTCGGGGCCCGCGCCGGCCAGGATCTCGTTGAGGTTCTTGAGGTGGGCCGAGAAGGTGGAGAGCGAGGCCTCGATGGACTGCTCGTCGCCGATGTCGGCAAAGCAGTCGCGGAACAGCGGCAGCTTCGTCCCGGCACCCACGGGCGGGATGACGCCGGCCTGGGCGAGCGCACTGGTGAGGCCCACCGCCTTGAGCAGCACGGTCTTGCCGCCGGTGTTGGGCCCGGACACCAGCAGGGTGCGCTCGCCGGGGCCGAGGACCAGGTCGAAGGGCACGACGGGGGCCCCGGCGCCGTCGCCCCCGGTGGCCAGCAGCAACGGGTGGCGGGCGTCGATGAGGGCGTAGTCCGCCGTGCCGGCGGCGAGGATCTCGGGGCGGTGCCCGTTGTACTGCAGGGCGTAGCGGCCGCGGGCGAAGATCGAGTCCAGCTCCACCAGCGCCTCGAGCGATTCCGCGATCTCGTCCCGGTGCGGCCGCAGCCCCGCCGTGAGCTCCCGCAGGATACGCTGCACCTCGCGGCCCTCGGCGATCTCGAGGCCGCGCAGGCGGTTCATCATCTCGATGGCGACGGGCGGCTCGACGAAGAGCGTCGCGCCCGTGGCGGACTCGTCGTGGACGATGCCGCCCACGTCGGAGCGTCCCTCGCGGCGGATGGGGATGACGTAGCGCCCCTCGCGCACCGTGACGGAGGCGTCGGCCACGCGCACCCGCTCGCCCAGGGAGACCATGTAGCGCTCGAGCTGCTCCACGATGCGGGAGCGGGCGGAGCGGATCTCGGAGCGCAGCTTCCTCAGCTCGCGCGAGGCATCGTCCTTGACCGCGCCCGCGGAGTCGATGGCGTGCCGGATGGCCGTCTCCTCCGCCTCCAGCTTCACCAGCCGCCCGCCCAGGGCGCCCAGCAGCGGGAAATGCTCCGCGAACTGCAGCAGCGTGCGCCGGGTCTCGCGGGAGGAGCGCAGCAGCTCGGCGGCATCGCGGAACCAGATCGGGTCCCAGGTCGAGCCCTCGACAGCCAACCGTCGCAGCGGCATGCGCAGGTCGGGGATCGCGGGAATGCCCCAGTCGTCCGCGCGCAGCAGGAACCCCGTCATCTGGTCGACGCGGCGCAGCTCCTCCTCGACCCCGGCGCGGGCGTCCGAGGGCACGAGAGCGCGCACGGCCTCCGCGCCCAGGGGCGAGGAGGCGTAACCGGCGACGACGTCGAGCGCTTCGTCGAGCTGGAGGACCGTTATGGCGTGCCGATTCATTGACCGCGAGTACCCCTGGGAGAGCCGGTTGAGCCCGGGGAGCAATATAGGGTGGGAGGCAGGAGCAGGGCATACGTGCACGGGCCCGGGCAGGTGGAGGAGCAGCAAAGGCGTGTAGGGCGAGCGTGCAGGGGGAAGTGATACGTGGAGGAGAAGGAGCAGGGACGCGGGCCCGGGCGCGTTGACGGGGGGAGAGGCGGGCGGGTACGCTGCGGTCTGTGAGTCTCTCGGTTCTGTCCGCAGGAAATGTTGGTCGCCCTGATGCCCCGTCCGGCTCGAAACGAAGGTGCGCCGGTTCAGGCCAGGTCACATCAGGCGGGCGGCGGCGGGCGGCCGCAGGACCGGACCAACAGTTCTCGCGGACAGAACCCAGGGGCGGGGTGGTGATACGGAGGCGCAGCGCGGGGGCGCGGTGGAAGAGCGGAGGTCGGTGGGGGACCAGGCGCTGGAGCAGGTCCTGGCGGAGCTGCGGCGCGCGGGGCGCGAGGGCGGGCGGGCGCTCTTCGTCATCGGCCCGCCCGGGGCCGGGAAGAGCGCGCTGCTCTCGGCCGCGCGCCGCAGCGCGCGCTGGCGGCAGCTGCGCCTTCGCACGGCGCTGGTGGACTGCAGGGCGCTTCCGGCCGGCGCCTCCGCCTGGCAGCGGCTGGGCCGCGCGGGCACCGCGCACCTGCGCCTGGGCCAGGTGGCGGGGAGCACCGCCGGGGACTGGGCCAACCTGCTGCCCTTGGTGGGCGACGTGGTCAGCGCCCTGATCGGCACCGTGCGGACGGTGCGGCGCTCCCCGGGACGGACGCCCCGGTCGCGCGACCCGTCCGGCGCCGCCCTGGCGGGCGCCCGGGCGCTCCTGAGCCAGGGCGCCGGCCACGCTCGCCTGCTGCTGCTGGACTCGCTCGACGAGGCGGCGGCGGCGGACCTGGCGGCCAGCGCCTTCTTCGTGCGTCAGCTGCGGGGCACGCGCACCCTGCTCCTGGCCGCCGCCCGGGGCCGGGGCGGTCGCACCGCGGGCGCCGTGGAGGACCTGGTGCTGGAGAGCGAGCGGCTCGGCCTGGGACGGCGGCTGGTCCTGGGAGCGCCGGAGGACGGCGCGCGGGCCGGCGGTCCAGCGCCGGTGGCGGCGGCGGGCGCCCGCCCGGCGCACTCCGCCGCTCTCGCGAGCCGCGCGCCGGCGCCGGCCGACCAGGCGCTTCTGGCCCGCGCCGCCGCGCTGGGCGCCACCTTCTCGGCGGCGGCACTGGCCGAGGCCGCGGGCGTGCCGGAGCTGGAGGTGGAGGACCGCCTGGCGCTCCTGGCCCGGTCCGGCCTGCTCCGGTTCCTGGGCACCGAAGGGGAAGCCGAGGCCGGGACCAGCGTGTACGGGTGGGTGGACGCGCCGGCAGCGCCGGCCCCGGGGTAGCCGCCGCGCCGGCGGCGACAGGGGCAGGCGCGCAAAGGCCCGTCACAGACCGCATTTCAGCCCTCCATCCTTGACGTGACCCAGCCCGGCCGGCACCCTCGCACGGGCTGATGCGGTTGCGCGTGCCGGCGGCCGGCGCGCCGCGGGCCGGGGCGCGCCCGGATCTTTTCCCGGGCGGCAGTCCATTCGGGCAGACGGCTCCAGACCAGACAAAACGCTACACATTGGCTTCGGGCCGCCGCGGTTGAATGACCACCCGTCCGTTGCAGTGCGCGGAAACTCCGGCGCGGCCGCTGCCCGCGACGCTACGAGATCGACCCCCCCGGATCGGAGGCGTGGATGTTCATACGAGCCGTGAGCTGCCTTTCGCTTTCAGTGCTGGTGCTGGCCGGATGCAGGGACGCCCGCGGACCGGTGGCGCCGGCGGTCGCGCTGCCGCGGTTCTCGGGCAACACGCCCGGCACGTACGGCGTCGTCCATGCCACGGTCTACGCGCCGGGCGGCGCGCCCGCCGCGGGCTACCTGGTCACGGTGGTGAACCGGGCGCAGGGCCCGTTCAGGGTCGAGGGCGTCAAGAGCTCCTACACGGGCGCGCTGACGGCGGCGAACGGGACCACGACCATCAGCGGGCTGCCGGTGCCGGGCGAGTACTGCGTGGTGGCACGGCCGCTCACGTCCATCGGCACGGCGACGTCGTTCGGCAGCTTCTTCGCCCCCCTGCCCACCACCGGCTCGAATACCCCGGCGCAGTCGGCGAACGGGGCAGGCGTCATCGGCACGGCGCCGAGCGGGCCATCCATTCCACTGACGCCGCAGAACTTCCAGGACTATTGCTACCAGGGCGGCGCCCACGCGGCGCCGCTAGTGCTGACCTTCGACGCCTTCAGCGCCAACGCGCGGCTGGATCTCCAGCCGGCGGGCACGCTCCAGGTCCAGTTCCTGGACCTCAACGGGCAGCCGACCCAGACCCCCGCGTGGGTGCTGGAGGGCATCACGCCGCCGCCCTGGATGCAGGACTTCACGCTGCCGGCCGGGATCCGGCCCGGAGTCCTGCTGAGCACCGGTCCCGCCGTAAACGGCGTCGTCAACCTGAACGGCATACCGGCAGGTCCGCTCACGGTCGAGTCGGGAATCCTGAATCTCCCGGGACAGGGGCCACTCACCTTCACGCTGAACCTGACGTCCACGGGCGGCAACCAGGTCATCCCGCCCATCACGCTCGAGCCGCTGCTCTGCACGCTGAACCGGCACACGGAAGCGGCGGGGGATGCGGCCGGGGGCGTGGACTTCATCGGCCCGATCAAGGACGGGTTCCGCGCCAACTTCGGCCCGCCGCTGGAGCGGCGGAGCGACCTGGGCATCCTGTACCACCAGACGACGAACGGCACGGCGCAGCTGGGCATCCGGGTCTGGATCGGCAACGCCGACTACCACCTGGTGGCGCGCTACAGCGTCACGGGTAGCGCCGGCCAGCTGCTGGGGCAGAGCGGCCTGGCCTACGGCCTGGGGGTGCGGGCGACGCCCTTCTTCGCCCCCCAGTCCGACGGCACCATGCTGGTGACCTGGACCGTCACCGGCCTGCCCTCGGGCATGACGGCGATCGACTACAACCTGAGCGCCGCGGTGGACCAGTTCCCGAACGCCGTGGGCGGGCAGCGCCAGTTCAACGGGATCCCGATCCCGACCACCTGTACGGGCGGCCAGAGCAACGACGACCAGTGGTGGCTGAACTGAGCGGAGCGGTGGCATCGGTCGCGGCCGGGGCGCGCGGCGGTGCGCGCGCGCGCCGGCGGGCTCCGCCGGACGGGTAGCCATATGTCCAGCTTCGTTGGACGGGAGGCCGAGCTGGGACGCCTGGGCGCGCGCTTCGAGCGGGCGCTGGGCGGGCGGGGCGGTGTCGTGCTGGTGACGGGCGACGCCGGCGCCGGCAAGAGCACCATCGTCCGCCACTTCCTGGAGGGTCTGGGGTCGCGCTGGCCGGAGGCGCGCGTGGTGGCCGCCGGTTGCTCCGAGCAGTACGGTGCGGACGAGCCCTACCAGCCCTTCGTCGAAGCATTCCGCGGTCTGGTGCAGGGCTCGGGCGGGGTGGAGCGGCGCGGCTTCCGGGAGCTGGCCAAGGAGCTGGCGCCCTACTGGCTGCAGGCGATCCCCGCCGTGGGCGGGCTGCTGGCCGCGGCCACTTCCACCGCCTTCGAGCTGAAGCGCACCTTCGGCGGCGGCGCCCCGGCCGCCGCGCCTCCCAGCGAGGAGGCGCTCTTCTTCCAGTACACCGAGCTCTTCCTGGCCGCGGCCCTGGACGCGCCCCTGGTCCTGTTCATCGACGACCTGCACTGGGCCGACCGCGCCTCGATCGCGCTGCTGGCGCACCTCGCGCGCAAGGTGGCGGACCAGCGCGTGCTGATCCTGGGCACCTACCGCGCGGCCGACGTGGAGGTCGCGCGCCACCCGCTGAAGCAGGCGCGACTGGAGCTGGAGCGCTACGGCGTGGTCGAGGAGATGGTGCTGGGCTCGCTCGATGGCGACGCCCTGCGGCACTGGGCCGAAGCGGAGCTGGGCGCCTCCATCGACCCCGAGCTGCTGCGCTGGCTGGAGCAGCGCGCCGGCAGCAATCCGCTCTTCTTCGGCGAGATGCTGAAGTGGTCGGTGGAAAACGGCGTGGCGCAGCGGCGGGGCGAGGAGTGGGCGCTGGGCGAGGTACCGGCGGAGATGGACATCCCGCGCAGCGCCGAGAGCGTCATCGAGAAGCGGCTCGGCCGGCTGGACCCCGAGGTCTACCGCATCCTGGAGTATGCCAGCGTCGAGGGCGACACCTTCCACTCGCCCGTGCTCGCGCGGCTGCTGGAGATGGACGAGCTGGCGCTGGAGGAATCGCTGGAGCCGATCGGCCGCGTGCACCGCCTCATCCGGCTGGCCTCCACCCTCGACCTGCCCAACGGCGACATTGCCAGCGTCTACGAGTTCGGGCACTCGCTCATCCAGGACGTGCTGCACCACGGCATCCAGGGAAAGCGCCGCATCCTGCTGCACCGGAAGGTGGCGGGCATCCTGGAGGAGATCTGGGCGGGCGGGACCTCGGCCATCGCCCAGCGGCTGGCCGTGCATTACGACGAGGGGCGGCAGAGCGACCGGGCCTATGCTTTCTCCGTGGAGGCCGCAGACAACGCCCGCCGGGTCTACGCCCACTCCGACGCCATCGACCTGCTGCGGCGGGCGCTGCGCAACGCCCGCACCGACGGCGAGCGGCTGGACGCGCTCCAGCGCCTGGGCGACGCCAGCCAGCGCATCGGTCGCTTCGCGGACGCGCGCCGCGCCTTCGCCGACGCGCTGCGGCTGGCGGACACCTCGGGCCACGCGCAGCGGGCGCTGTCCATCCGCGTGCGGGCGCTGCAGGTCGAGGCCGAGTGCGGCGGGCGCGGCGCCCACGAGATCGAGGGCGAGCTGCACCAGCTCGAGTCCATCGCCACCGCCCAGGGCGCCGGGACCGAGCTCTGCCAGATCCTGTGGCAGTTCCGCCATCTGCCGGGCGCGGCCTCCCGCGGCATTGCCCGGGCCGAGGCCGCCCTGGCGCTCACTGTCAGCATCGGCTCCGGCGAGCTCTCGGCCCGGGGCTACCTGGAGCTGGGGACCGCCCACATGGCCTTCGGCAGCCCCGCCGACGCCACGCCCCACTTCCTGCAGGCGCTGCGGCTGTTCGAGGAGATGCGGGACCAGCCCCGCATCGGCGCCTGCCAGAACCACATCGGCGTCACGCGCGTCCTCTGCGGCGACTATCCCGGCGCGGCCACCGCCTTCGCGGCGGCGGTGCGGGCCCACGAGACCGCGGGCGACCCCGTCGCCGCCGCCTCGGTGCGCAACAACCTGGGGGCGCTGCTGATCCGTCTGGGGCAGTGGGAGCTGGCGGAGTCGCAACTGCTGGAGGCGGTGCGCGTCGCCCGGCGGCTGGACGTGGGCGCCCGCTTGCTGCACCCGCTGGAGAACCTCGCCCGCCTCCAGGACGCCCGCGCCGACTGGCCCCGCGCCCAGGACTGCTGGACGCGGGTGCGCGAGCAGGCCGGCGCGCTGGGCTACTGGAGCTCGGAGGCCATTGCCCACTGCGGCTTCGGCCTGGCGCGCCTGGAGCAGGACGACGTGGAGGGGGCGCGCGCCGCCCTCGAGCGCGCCGACGCACTGCTGCAGGGGCGGGGGCCGGGCGAGTGGAGCGAGGCCCACGCCTTCCAGCACCTGCTGGGCGCGGCCATCGCGGCCGCCGAGCTGCAGCCGGAGCGCGCGGCGGAGCTGCTGGAGCAGGCCGAGACGGAGCTGTTCCGGCGCGATCCTTACGCCTGGGCGCACTTCCGGCTGCGGCGGGGCGAGATCCTGCTGCGCTTCGGTCGGCCGGGCGCGCGGGAGCTGCTGGCGGGAGCCCGTGACACCCTCGCCGGCCTGGGCGCGGAGCCGCTGCTCCGCCGGGCCGAGTCACTGCTGGACAACCTGGAGGCGGCATGAATCGGACGGTCGGAGCCCTGGTCGCAACCGCGCTGTGCGCGGGCCTGGTCGCGCAGCCGGCGAACGCCGCCGGGCAGGCCCCGCCCACCCGGACGGCGGTCGTGTGCGTGCAGGGGGCGCCGGCCACGCTCAACCCCATGATCTCGCCCGACCTGGTGGCCTCCGACCTCAAGCTCCTGCTCTACACCCCCCTCGTGCTCTACGGCGGCGGCGACGGTGGCGTGCGCCCCTACCTCGCCACTCGCTGGAAGTGGAGCGCGGACCAGCGCGACCTGCGGCTGGAGATCCGCCGCGACGTGCGCTGGCAGGATGGCCAGCCGCTGACCGCGGCCGACGTGGTCTTCACGCTCAGCGCCGCCGCCGACCCGGTCCGGCTGCAGGGCGCGCGCACGCCCCTGGACATCGAGAGCGTCACGGCGCCGGCGACCGACGTCGTGCAGGTCCGGTTCCGCACGCCCCAGGTGGCGGGGCTGGAGCCGCTGGTCACCCTGCCCGTGCTGCCCCGGCACCTGCTGGAGAGCGTGCCCGCGGCCGAGTTCGCCCGGGCCCCCTACAACCGGGAGCCGGTGGGCAGCGGGCCCTATCGCCTGGCCCGGCGCCTGGGCGATGGCTCCCTGGAGCTGGAGCGCTCGCCCTACTTCCCCGCCGGACTGGGCCGCCCCGCCCTCGATCGCCTGGTGATCCGCATCGTGCCGGAGCCCGCGGCCATAGGCACGGCGCTGGCCACAGGCGAGGCCGACCTGTGCTATGGCGGCTCGGGGCTGTTCCAGCAGGTGCGCAGCGGCAGCGGCATCGGCATCCTGCCCGTGCCGCCCACCGTGATCCAGGCCATCCCGCTCAACACGAGCCACCCGCCGCTGGACGACGCCCGGGTGCGGCGAGCGCTCTCGGCGGCCCTCGACCGCAAAGGCATTGGCGCGGTGGTGTCGCCGCTGGCGCGGCCCGCTCGTTCGCTGCTCCCCGATGGCAGCCAGTGGCTGGACGCCGCTAGCGCCCAGCCCGATGCCAACCCCGCCCTCGCGGCCTCGCTCCTGGCCAGCGCCGGCTGGAGCAGCATCGGCGACGATGGCATTCGCCGCAACGCGAAGGGCGAGCCGCTGCGCATCCAGCTCATCGCGCCGCCGGCATTCGCGGCGCCGCTCACGGTGGTGCAGGCGCAGCTGCGGCGCGTGGGCGTGGACGTGGAGTTCCGCAGCATGGAGTGGGCGTCGTACGTGGGCGTGCTGATGAAGCGGGAGTCGCGGCCGGACGCCATGGCGCTCGGGTACTCGCCCGACCGCTTCCTCTTCCCCGACTATACGGACCAGCTTTCCTCCAGCTCCGGCCGCAACCTCTCCTCCTACGCCAGCGCCCGGGTGGACTCGATCCTGGTGGCACTGCGGGGGGTGCTGCCGCCCGGGGCGCGGGCGGGACTGTACCGCGAGCTGCAACGTCGCGTGGCGGAGGATGTGCCGACCATCTACACCGTCTACGTCCCGCGCCTGGCCCTGGTCGGGCCCCGCCTGCAGGGCGTGCGCGTGGACCTGAACGGCCCCTTCGCCTCCATCCTGGACTGGCGGCTACGCCCCTAGCCGCTCGTCACGCGAGCCGGCCGAAGTACACCTCCAGGTCGTACTCGAAGACGACCTCGCCCCCCTGCTGGTGCTCGTCGAAGAGCAGCCACAGGCGCTGCAGCATGGGGCCGTGCGACGGGTGTCCCTCCGCCGGCATGTACGACGCCGACAGCACGCGGGAGCGCAGCCCGGGAAAGTCGAAGCGCTGCTCGGTGGGCAGCAGCCGCAGCCGGACGGGACCGCCGTAAAACGCCAGGATCTGCGGGGGGACGTCGTCGCCCAGCCGGTGCAGCAGCCCGCTTCCCCGCCGGCTCACCTCGGCGTAGTCCGTGCCGAAGCGCTCGAGCAGCGCCTCGTATGCCGCCATGAAGGGCGAACCGAGACGACGGGTGTGCCACATGAGCACGACCCAGCCGGCCGGCTTGAGCACCCGGCGGAACTCGCGGCCCGCCCGCTCGGGCTCGAACCAGTGCATGGCCTGCCCGCAGACGATGTAGTCCACGCTGGCCGTGGGCAGCGTCATGGCCTCCGCCGTGCCCGCCAGCCCGTGGAAGTGGGGATAGTCCCGCAGCATGTCGTCGCCGGCCTGGCGCATGGGCCCGTTCGGCTCGATGCCGATCACCCGGTTGCCGTTGCGCAGGAACGGCTCGGCCGAGAAGCCCGTGCCCGAGCCGACATCGGCGATCAGTGCGTCGGGCGTCAGCCCCGTTTCCCGGGCCAGCAGCTCCACCACCGAATCGGGGTAGCGAGGGCGCGAACGGATGTACTCCTCCACCCGGCCGCTGAAGCGGTTCGTGGCGTCGAGATTCCCCGTCATGCCGTCAATCTGGTCCATCGGCTCCCGCCGGCGCCATGGCCCCCGTCACGAACGAAAGCCATTCACCGCAGAGCCACGGAGTGCGCTGAGGCGTGGACCGCAGGCTCGGGAGCGCCGGAAGCTGCTCCGTGTCCTCTGTGGCTCTGCGGTGAATTGCCCTTGCGGAGTCCGGCGAGCTCCGGTTCAGCGGTTGCAGCGTTGGGCCGCCACGCCGACTCCCTCGGCGATCCAGCTCTCGATGCAGGCCGCTAGCTCGGGGAAGAGCGCGAGCACGGCGGTCTCCTCCTCCGGCGGCATGGGCGAGAGCACCCAGTCGGCCAGCTCGCGTCCGGGCGGCCGGGCGCCCACGCCGATGCGCAGGCGGGCATAGTCCTGCGTCCCCAGCGCGGCCTCCACCGACTTCAGGCCGTTGTGCCCGCCGGCGCTGCCCTCCGCCCGTAGTCGCGTGCGCCCCACGTCCAGGTTGACGTCGTCCACGACCACCAGCAGGTCCCGGGCGACGTCGAAGCCCTCCAGGCTCGCCAGGGGCGCGAGGGCGCTGCCGCTGCGGTTCATGAACGTGAGGGGCTCGACCAGGAGGACCGGCTGGCCCGCGCGCTCGCCATCACTGAAGCGCGCCGGCCCGTGATCGCGGAAGGCCGGGAAGCCCCAGGCCTCGCGCACCGCCTCCACCAGCCACCAGCCGGCGTTGTGGCGGGTGTCCTCGTACTCCGGCCCCGGGTTGCCGAGACCGACGATGACCTTCACTGGTCCCCCAACAGCAACAGCAATTTCACCGCAGAGGCACGGAGTGCACAGAGCCGGCAACCTGCGATACACCGGGCGCCTGACGGATGTCGTTGTTGTAGTTGAACAAAAAACAACATCCGTTCTCTGTGTCCTCTGTGCCTCTGCGGTGAACCGCCGTTCAAGGCCTGGCCAGCGGCTAGTCCTCGTCCTTCTCCGGGCGACGGCGAATGACCTCGGGCTCCGACGGCGCGACGGCAGCGGCCTCGGCCGCAGCGGCCACTTCGGCCTCGGTGGGCGCCTCGACGACCACCACCGCGGGCGGCGTGACCGAGCAGAGCACGGCGTCGGGGTCCATGTCGGTGGTCGCGCCCGCCGGCAGCACCAGATCGCTGGCGTGCAGCGTATCGCCGATCCCCAGCGCGCTCACGTCCACCTCGATGGCCGCGGGGATCTGCTCCGACAGGCAGCGGATCGGCAGCACGTTGAAGTTCGGGTGCAGGATGCCGCCCGCCTTCACGCCCTCGGCGGCGCCCACGAAGTGCAGCGGCACCTCGACGTCGATGGTCTCGCCCGCATGGACCTGGTAGAAGTCCACGTGCAGGATGCGACGGCTGGAGGGCTGGATCTGGACCTCGCGCACCAGGGCGCGCACGTCGCCCTCGCCCTCGACCGACAGCTGGATGATCGTGCTCTCCACGGGAATGCGGGAGAAGAGCACGCCCAGCTCGTGGGCGTCTACGGTCAGGTGGCGCGTTTGCTCGCCATGGCCGTAGAGGACCGCGGGGGTGCGTCCCACCGCGCGCAGCTTGCGCGTGACGGACTTGCCGGCACCGGTCCGCGGCTGCGCGGTCAGGGTGGCATTGGCAACCATGGTGATTCTCCTAGTCGAAGAGCTGGCTGACGGATTCGTTGGAGTGCGTGAACCAGATGGCGCGCGCCAGCAGCGCTCCCACACTCAGGACTTTCAGCTTCGAGAACTGCTTCTCCGGCGGCACGAAGAGCGTGTTGGTGACCACGACCTCCTCCACGGGAGCACGCATGAGTCGCTCCACCGCCGGGCCGGACAGGATGGCGTGCGTCGCCGCGGCGTAAACCGCCGTCGCGCCCCGGTCGAGCAGCGCGTAGATGACCCCCTCCAGCGTGCCCGCGGTGTCGATCATGTCGTCCACCACGATGCACGTGCGGTTGGCGACGTCGCCCACCACGCTCACCACTTCGGCCACGTTGTGCGCCGGCCGCCGCTTGTCGATGATGGCGAAGGCCGCGTCCAGCCGACGGGCGAAGCCCCGCGCCATCTTGGCCGCCCCCACGTCCGGCGCGATCACCACCACGTCGTCGATCTTCTTCTCGCGGAAGTACTGCGTCAGCACCGGCGCCGCGTACAGGTGGTCCACGGGTAGGTCGAAGAACCCCTGGATCTGGTGCGTGTGGAAGTCGATCCCCAGCACCCGGTTCACCCCCGCCGCCTGGATCAGGTCCGCCACCAGCTTCGCGCCTATGGCTACCCGCGGCTGGTCCTTGCGGTCCTGGCGCGCATAGCCGTAATACGGTACCACCGCCGTGATCCGCTCCGCCGACGCCCGCTTGGCCGCGTCGACCATGAGCAGCAGCTCCATCAGGTTGTCCGCCGGCGGCGGCGTCGGCTGCACGATGTAGAGATCGTGGCCACGCACGTTCTCGTTGAAGCGCACGAAGATCTCGCCATCGGCAAAGCGCTTCGTGGTCGAGTTGGCCAGCGGGATCTCCAGCCGCGCGGCGATCTCCTCCGCCAGCGGCCGGTTGGCCGTGCCGGAGGCGAGGCGAATGGCTGTGTCTTTGACCGGGGTCTCGGCCATCGGACCGGGGCTCGGGAGAGGACGAAGGAGCGGCCGTAGACTGCAGAATTTACGCCGCTTCGGCCCGGAGTGTCAACTGCGGACGGCGGGGGAAGGGCCGCACCCGCGTCGGCGGCCCGACGCCGGAAGCTCGCCGGGCGAGGCGGCTTCAGCCCGGCGGATGCTGGAGCGCGGCGCCGCGGCGCCCCATGCGCGGCAGGTGCACCTCGGCCAGGCGGGCCATGGTCCGCTGGAACACGGCCTGCGCCCGCCCGCCGGCCAGCCCGATCAGGCGGATGTACTCCTGTACGGCCCGGTCCAGCCCCACCTGCGAGTCCAGCAGCGCCACGAAGGTGATGGCGTTGTCCACGTGCGTGGCGATCACCGCCTCCTCCGCCCGCGCCGTGGACAGCAGGATCAGGCGATCGGTTTCGTCCTTGCTCTTCTGTCGCTCCCGCACGCCACTGACCAGGGCGCCGGGGGTGAAGCGACGCCACCCCTCGTCCTCGTCCTCGTCCTCCTCTTCCGTGACGACGACATCGTCCGCGGCGGCGGCCTCCGCCTCGTGCAGCTGCACCCGGGCGCCCGCGGCCTCGGTGTCCTCCAGGGCGACCAGGACCTTGGTGCGCACCGCCGTCGCCATGGGCTCGATGATGCCCATCTCCCGCAGGTAGCGCGTGAGCGCCTCCTGCATCTCCAGCCGCCCCTCCAGCAGCGCCAGGAAGTCCAGCGCGTGCGTGGTGTGCGCGTCCACCAGCGCCTCCCACGCCATCGCCGTCGCAACCTCCAGCCGCCGGCGCATCGCGTCGGGGAGCCTGCGGGCGCTGCGCGGTCCGTTCGTGGCCATGGTCTACCTCGTGACGTGCGGGAACCGGGCGAGGAATGTGACGGGCGGGGAG
>JADGQX010000208.1 GCA_017881445.1 Gemmatimonadota bacterium
CGGCGCGCTCGGCCGGACCCGCACCCGGGCCACGCTCGCCCCCGCCCCCGCCCCCGGGGCGCAGCACATCCCGCTCGGAAAGCAGCGCCGCCAGCTCGGTCCCCAGGCCGCCGTGCCCCAGCTCGGCGGCGCGCAGCACCATGTGCGCCAGCCGCGGGTGCAGGGGCAGGGCCGCCATGCGCCGGCCGTGCGCCGTGATGGCGCCGGCCGGGTCCCCCCCCAGCGCGCCCAGCTCCGCCAGCAGCTCCCTGGCCTGGGCGAAGGCGGCCGGCGCGGGCGGGTCCAGCCAGCGCAGCCGGGCGGGGTCGGCCGCGCCCCAGGCCGCGAGCTCCAGCGCCAGCGGCGCCAGGTCCGCCTCCAGGATCTCCGGCACGCGCCGGGGCAGGAGCGCGGCCTCCTCGGCCGGGGTCCAGAGCCGGTAGCAGACGCCGGGGCCCAGGCGCCCCGCCCGGCCTCGCCGCTGGTCGGCGGAATCCCGCGTGACCGGCACCGTGGCCAGGGCGGTCATACCCGTGCGCGGGTCGAAGCGGGGGACGCGCATGAGGCCGGCGTCCACCACCACCCGTACGCCCTCGATGGTGAGGCTGGTCTCGGCAATGGACGTGGCCAGCACGACCTTGCGCTCCCCCGGGGGCGCCGGCGCCAGCACGCGGTCCTGTGCCTCCCGCGCCAGGTCGCCATAGAGCGGCAGTACGCGGGTGCCGGCGGGGAGAGTGGCCTCCGCCAGCCGCGCCGCCACCCGGTGGATCTCCGCCGCGCCCGGCAGGAACACCAGCACATCGCCCCCGCCCCCGCCCCCGCCCCCGGAGTCGTCGCCCAGCGCGGCCAGCACCGCCCGCGCCACCGCCGCCTCGCGCGCGCCCTCGAGCCGGTGCCGCAGGTGGTGCGTCTCCACGGGCCAGGCGCGGCCCTGCGTGCTGACCACCGGCGCCGGGGTCCCGCCCCCGCCCCCGAGCAGCGCGGCCACGGCCGCGCCATCCAGGGTGGCGGACATGACCAGGATGCGCAGCTCGGGGCGCAGCACCGCCTGCGACTCCAGGGTGAGCGCCAGTCCCAGGTCGGCGTGCAGGGAGCGCTCGTGGAACTCGTCGAATATGACGACGCCCACACCCTCCAGCGCCGCATCGGACTGCAGCATGCGGGTGAGCACGCCCTCGGTGACGACCTCCAGGCGGGTGCGGCCGGAGACGCGCGTGTCCATGTGCACGCGGTAGCCCACGGTCTCGCCCACGGGCTCGCCCAGCAGCGCCGCCATGTAGGCGGCGGCGGCGCGGGCGGCCAGCCGGCGCGGCTCGAGCATGACGATGCGCGCCGCCGCTCGCCCGCCCGCCGCGCCCAGCCAGTCCTCGTCCAGCAGCGCCAGGGGAACGCGCGTGGTCTTGCCCGCGCCCGGCGGCGCCTGCAGCACCGCCGCCGGCTGCGCGCGCAGCACGCCCAGCAGCTCGGGCAGGACCGCCTCGACCGGCAGGTTGGAGGGAGGGATCGGCAAGGTCAGCGCTTTCCTCCCGGAGGTGGCGCGCCGGGGACGGCTAGCGCGGGGGAGCGGGTGCGCCCGGCTCCAGCACCACCACCGCGTCGATGGTGCTGGGCGCCACGGCAGGAAGGTGTAACACCAGGCCGGCGGGGGTCGCCTCGCTGCGGACGGGCGTGCCATCGGCCAGCAGGTAGACCCGCGTCGGCGCCCGCGTCACCCCGGCGAGCACCAGGGTGGAGTCCCGGGGCCAGTCGAAGACGTGGGCGAAGAGCCGCGCCGGCGCGCCCCCGCCCGCGGCGGCGCGGGCCCGCGTGAAGCGCCCCCAGGCCGGCTGCGCGGGGAAGGGGCTGGCCTCGGTGGCGTAGATCGACGCGCTGTTCACCTTCAGCCACTGCCCGATCTCGCGCAGGCGGGCCAGGCTCTCGGGCGGGATGGTGCCATCGGCCCTGGGCCCGACGTTCAGCAGCAGGTTGCCGCCCTTGGAGGCCACGTCCACCAGCGTGCGCACCAGCGTGCGGGTGTCCTTCCAGTTGTCGTCGAAGCTCTTGTAGCCCCAGGTGTCGTTCATGGTGAGGCAGGACTCCCAGTCCACGCCGGGAAGCCCCTGCGGCGGCACCTGCTGCTCGGGCGTGCCGAAATCGCCCAGCCCGATCGCCCCGCCGGCGCCGCTGAACCCCGCCATGCCGTTGCGCCCCTTGCCGATGCGGTTGTTGACGATGATGCCCGGCCTCAGGGCGCGCACGTAGTCGTAGACCTCGCGTGCGTCGGCCTCGGTCCAGTCGTCGATCCAGTCGCCGTCGAACCAGAGGATGGCGACGTCGCCGTAGTTCGTCAGCAGCTCCCGCAGCTGCGGCTTCAGGTAGCTCTCTACGTAGCGGTGGAAGTTCGGATTGACGCGCTTGGGCGAGTTGTACTCCGGGTAGTTGGGCGCCTGGGCGTCGGGGTGGTGCCAGTCGGTGATCGAGTAGTAGAACCCGAGCTTCATCCCCCGGCGCTTCGCCGCCGCCGCCAGCTCCTTCAGCGGGTCGCGCCGGAAGGGCGTGAAGTCCACGATGTTGTAGCGGCTCACTTTCGAGCCGAACATGCTGAAGCCCTCGTGGTGCTTCGACGTGACCACGATGTACTTCATGCCCGCGTCCTGCGCCGCCCGCACCCAGGCATCGGCGTCGAACCTCTCGGGGTCGAAGCGACGGGCGAAGCCCTCGTACTCCGGGATCGGCACATGCGACGTGTTCATCAGCCACTCGCCGGTGCTCCACGAGCGCTCCCCGTGGTACACGCCGGCAGGCACCGCGTAGGCGCCCCAGTGCACGAACATCCCGAAGCGGGCGTCCCGCCACCAGCCCATGCGCGCGGCGCCGGCCGCTGCGGGCGCCGTGGCCTGGGCGGCAAGGACGACCGTGTCCCCGGCCCCGGCCCCGGCCAGCAGGGCGACCGCGAGTGCGATCCGGAGCGGCGCGCGCGGCACGGGACCGCCTACGGGTCGAGGCGGCCGAAGAGAAAATTGCCGGCGGCCTTGGGGTTCTCGCTCAGCAGGAACTCCTCCATGGCGTGGCCCATCTCGTCCCGCGTGATGCGGCCGCTCTCGTCCAGGTCCGCGTAGGTGAAGAAGTCCTCGGCGGCGGACTCGTCGATGCCGCACACCTGCAGGTAGGTCCGGTACTCCTCCAGGCTGATCTTGCCGTCGGCATCCGCGTCCATGGCGTCGAAGAGCAGCTGGGTGTCGCCCCTCGAGTACGAGCGCACGGCGTCGCGGTCGTCCAGGAAGATGTCGGCGTAGCGCATGAACTCGTCGAAGCTGACCCGCTCGTCGTCGTCCGCGTCCGCGCTCTCGCGCAGGCCGTCCCAGTCCTGCAAGGCCACGCGCAGGTTGCGCGCATACTCGGGCGACTCCGGCGTCCACTGCTTCAGGCGCGCCACCGCCTCCACCCGGCGGGTGTAGTCGGAGCGCTGGAGAAACCCGTCGCCGTCCACGTCGAGGGCGGCGAACATCCGGGCGAGCTTGCGCTTCTGGAACGGTGTGAGCGACATCGAACTTCTCTCCGGCCGGCTGGGCGGTTGGATGAGAGCGGAACTTGGCGGCGTCGCCGCCGGCGCCGCAAGGAGCCGGCGCCTCAGCGCCCGGCGCCGGGCAGCTTCAGCATCTCGGCACCCGCCAACAGCACCGTGGCCACACCGTGGATGTCGTTCAGCGGGGTGGGCCGGTGGTAGTAGTCCACCAGGTTGTCGCTCACGCCCGTGCCCGTACAGACGCCCTCGACCTGACCGTCCGGGCGGATGCGCGTGAGCACCCCCGCCCAGGCGCGCTGCGCGATGGAGCCGTAGCGCGGCTCCAGCCAGCCGGCATTGACGGCGTGCGCGATGGTGTACGCGAACATGGCCGTCGCCGACGTCTCGAGGTAGGAGTCGTCGCGGTCCAGCAGCTGGTGCCAGAGCCCGTCGCCTCCCTGGTAGCGGGCCACGCCCAGGATGTGGCGTCGCAGCAGCCTGAGCAGCTCCGCCCGCTGCGGGTGGTCCCGCGGCAGGCGGTCGAGCAGGTCCGCCTGCGCCACCAGCGCCCAGCCGTTCGCGCGCCCCCAGAATGCCACCCCCCGCTGCCCCTGCGGCGCCACGTCCGAGTACCAGTTGTGCACCATCAGCCCGGTGCGGTCGTCGAAGAGGTGGCGGTGGAAGTCGATCACCTGGCGAGCCGCGTCGTCGAGCCAGCGTCGGTCGCCTGTCAGCTCGCCCAGCCGCGCCAGAAGCGACACGCTCATGTACAGGTCGTCCGCCCACAGCGTCCACTTCACGGGGAAGTCCCGCACCAGCGTCCCGTCCGGCAGCCGGCCCTGGCGCGTGAGCGCGTAATCGCCCGCCTGCAGCACGTATTCCCGGTAGCGCGGCTGCGGGTCCAGGCGCATGACGTCCACCACGCTCGCGCCCATGGAGCCGTAGTCGTCCAGCTCCCGCATGATGAAGCGCTGGGCGAAGGGATACTCCCACTTGGGCTCGCCCGCGTAGTGCTGCTGGAACCACGGGTAGTTGTCGAAGGCGAAGGCGACGTTGCGTCGCGCGTAGGCGGCGTATTTCGGGTCGCGCAGCACGTCCGAGAGGCGCAGCATGGCCACGCCCATCACCCCGTTCCAGTAGCGCCAGTCGTGGTAGGGGCTCGCCAGGCGCAGCCTCGCCCCCGCCGGCGCCTGCGCCGGAGCGTCGTAGCGCTGCCCCGTCGCCGGGTCCACCACCTGGAAGGTCGCGTCCCGCAGCACGCCGTCGGCGATCGCCCGGACGGCCCGCTCAGTGGCTCCGGGCTGCTGCGCGACCAGCGCGGCCGGCCGGACGGCGGGCAGGCCCAGCGCCAGCGTGGCTGCGATCCTGAGGCTCGCGTGGAACCGGCGGAAGCGGCGTCGCATGGGGGTCCCGTTTCGTGGGCTGTCGAAGATGAGTCCTCAACATGTCCCCCGCGTCATTCAGCTACAAGGCGGATCGATTCCCTGATGTGCCGCTATCACTACTGACCGTCCCCCGCCGCTTCCGCTTCCGCCCGTCGCCATTCTACTTTTCGGCGGCCTCGAAACCTCAAGCAGGAGCATCCCTTCATGGAAGCTCCACTCGCCGGACGTGTCGCGCTCGTCGCCGGCGCCACCCGCGGCGCCGGCCGCGGCATCGCCTGCATGCTGGGCGAGGCGGGCGCGACCGTGTACGCCACGGGCCGCAGCACGCGCGAGCAGGGGGCGACGCCGGGTCGTCCCGAGACCATCGAGGAAACCGCGGAGATGGTCTCGGCGCTCGGAGGGCGCGGCATCGCCCTGCGTGTGGACCACACGATGCCGGACCAGGTGGAGACGCTGCTCGCGCGCATCGAAGCCGATGAGGGCCGCCTCGACCTGCTGGTGAACGACGTCTGGGGCGGCGACGCGCTGACCGAGTTCGGTACGCCCTTCTGGAAGCTCTCGCTGGAGAACGGCCGGACCCTGCTGGAGCGGGCGGTCTTCTCGCATGTCGTGACGGCGCGCCACGCGGCGCCCCTGCTCATGCGCACCGGGAACGGGCTCATTGTCGAGATCACGGACGGCGACAGCTACCAGTACCGCGGCAACCTGTTCTACGACCTGGTCAAGACCTCGGTCATCCGCCTGGCCTTCGATTTCGCGCGCGAGCTGCGGCGGCATGGCGTCTCCGCCGTCGCGCTGACGCCCGGATTCCTGCGCTCCGAGGCCATGCTGGAACGCTTCGGCGTGACCGAGGCGAGCTGGCGCGACGCGGTGGCGAAGGACCCGCACTTCGCCGCTTCGGAGACGCCGTTCTTCGTAGGCCGGGCCGTCGCCGCCCTGGCCGCCGATCCCGCCGTTTCCCGCATGTCCGGGCGCGTGCTCAGCTCCTGGGCGCTCTCCGACGAGTACGGCTTCGCCGACATGGACGGCAGCAGGCCGCACTGGGGCCGCTACGCCGAGGCCACTTTTGGCGCCGGCATCAGCCGCTCATGCGACGACGCCTTCTACGACTACTGGCGGGGCGGCCCCATCGACGCTCTCTGGCCGGACTGGCCGTAGCGGCCGTATGCTTTTGTTCATGACAAAGCGATGCCGCCCATTCCCTCTCGCGCTCGTGCTCGCCTGCGTGCCAGTACTGGCCGTGGCGCCGCTCGAGGCCCAGGCGCCCGCCGGTCGCGAGGCGCTCTTCTACCTGATCGACGCCCGTGACGCCATCGACAGCTTCGAGCGGCACGCGGACCAGGTCACCGTGGTCGGCCCGCAGAGCTACTCCGTGAACGCCGAAGGCGTGCTATCCGGGCAGGTGCCGCGACGGGTGCTGGAAGTGGCGCGGCAGCACGGCGTGAAGGTGATGCCCTTGATCGTGAACCCCGGCTGGAACCTGGAGCTGTTCCACAAGCTGGCGAACGACCCGGCGGCGCGGGCGCGCATGATCGACCAGATGGTGGAGATCGGCAGGCGCGAGGGCTTCTGGGGCTGGCAGTTCGATTTCGAGCAGATCCACATCTCGGACCGGGACGCGCTCAGCGTGTTCTACCGCGAGACGGCTACCCGGCTGCACCAGGCGGGGATGAAGCTGTCCATCGCGGTCTACCCCGACCCGGGCGACTTGCTGGGCAGCACGCGCTTCCACGCCTGGCTCTGGGAGTACCTGGTCGGCGCTTACGACCTGAAGGCGCTGGCGGATGCGGGCGACTTCCTCTCCCTCATGACCTACCTGCAGCACACGCCGCGCACGCCGCCGGGGCCCGTGGCGGGACTGCCGTACATGGAGCGGGTCGTCAAGCACGCGCTGGCCCAGGGCGTGCCCCCCGACCGCATCTCGCTGGGCGTGCCCTTCTTCTCCATGCACTGGTACACGGCCTACAGCGACGAGCGGAAAGGCTACGGCTGGTCCGCCGGGCTGGACTGGGCCGCCGTCCGGGACCTGCTGCACCGCTATGATGCCACGCCGCAGTGGGATGCGAGGCAGGGCGCGTCCTCCGCCGCCTGGGAGAACGACGGCACCTTCGAGTACGCCTGGCTCGAGGATGCCCGCGCACTGCAACCCAAGCTCGACCTCGAGCGCCGCTATGGCCTGCGCGGGATCTCGGTCTGGCGCATCGGCGAGGAAGACCCCGCCGTCTGGCCGGTAGTGGCCGCCTGGAGCGGCGGCAGGACGGCGCCGGCTACGTCGCGCTGAGCGGCGTCGCCGGCGACGTCGTCGCGCGGCGCGGGCCTATCATTCGCCCCGGCTGCTGCCATCGCCGCGGGGGTCGGCGGCGGCGTCCAGCGTCCCGTCCGGGCGGCGCACGATCATCTGGGCGTGCCCCATGGTCTCGTCCAGGGGCCCGAGCACGCGCACGTCGTGGCCGCGCTCGCGCAGCGCCCGGACGACCTCCGGATCGAACCGCGATTCCAGCGACAGCGCCTGGGACGCATCTCCCCAGGTCCGGCCGAACAGCCAGCGCGGCGCTTCCACCGCCCGGCCCGCGTCGTAGCCGAAGTCCAGCAGCCGGGTCACCAGCGCGCCCTGCGTCTGGGGCTGACCCTCGCCGCCCATGGTGCCCAGGATGGCGAGCGGCGCACCCTCCTTCAGCAGCATACCCGGGATGAGCGTGTGCAACGGTCGCTTCCCCGGCTCCAGCGCGTTGGCCGAGTTCGCGTCCAGCGAGAACGCCGTGCCGCGGTTCTGCAGCAGGATGCCCGTGTCGCCCGCCACCACCATGCTGCCGAAGGCGAAGTAGATCGACTGGATGCAGGAGACCGCCAGGCCGCTGCCGTCCACCACGCAGAAATAGCAGGTATCGCCGTCCCGGGAGGGCGCGTGAGCCCGGTCGCCCGCGTCGCGGTCGCGGGGGATTCCCGGCTCGACGCTGGCCGGCGGCAGTGCGCGCTGGGGCTCGATCAGGGCGCGCCGCGCGTCGGCGTACTCCGGCGATGCCAGCCGCTCGAGGGGCGCGGTCACGTAGCGCGGGTCCGCCACCCAGGCGTCCCGATCCGCGAAGGCCAGCTTCGTCGCCTCGACCAGCGCGTGGATGTAGTCGGCCGAGCCATCGCCCCAGGCGGCGACGTCGTAGCCCTCCAGCAGCCGCAGGATCTGGATGGCCGCGATCCCCTGCGTATTGGGCGGCAGCTCCAGCACCTCCACCC
Source organism: Gemmatimonadota bacterium (assembly GCA_017881445.1). Classification (GTDB taxonomy): domain Bacteria; phylum Gemmatimonadota; class Gemmatimonadetes; order Longimicrobiales; family RSA9; genus JADGQX01. The sequence continues at coordinate 8,080 of JADGQX010000208.1, forward strand.
CGCGATACGCGCCCCGCAGCGGCTCGACCCACTCCGCGCGGTACTCGCCCAGGTCGGCGGCGCGCAGCGGCGAATCCGCGCCCTCCGGCGCCCGGCCCAGCTCGCGGGCGATCGCCCCCTCGTAGAAGCCTGCGCGCGCGCCGCCGCCCGCCAGCGCCCGCAGCGTGGCCGCCAGCCGCGGCTGCACCAGCGGTCCGCCGGCGGCGCCGTCGCTCACGGCCGCGAACAGCTCCCGCGCCCCGGCGTGGTCGCGCAGCACGCCCGCCTCGCGCCGGTGGTAGCGGGCCAGGGAAGGGGCGACCGGTACGCCCTCCGCCGCCAGGCGGATGGCGTCG
>JADGQX010000209.1 GCA_017881445.1 Gemmatimonadota bacterium
TGGCCAGCACCAGTCCCTGCCAATCGCCCATGACGAATCCGGGCGGCGGGCCGGCCGGACGGGCGCCGGGAGCACCGGGTCGCACTGCGCCGGGTGCGCCGGGTGTGCCCGGACCGCCGGGCCGCGCGCCGGGCGCGCCCGGAGCGCCTGGACCGCCGGGCCGCGGGCCGAAGCGGAAGCCGTACTGCATGATGACGGGCACGGGGCCCTTCGCCTTCGCGGGCGTGGTGAGCGTGAGCTGGATGTTCACGCTGTCACGGGGATAGGCGGAGTTGTCCACGTGGCCGGTGAGGTACTTCACGACGACGGGCACCTCGCCGTGCTTGTCCTTCCTGATGCTGTCGACGACCCACCTGACCGAGGGCGCGTTGGCCGGCACGCGACCGTAGATCTCGCGATCGAACAGCTCCACGATCTCCGGGCGACGCACGCTCCACCACATCTCGGGCGTCGTCACCTTCTCGCGGCCGAGTGTCAGCAGCGGATCCGGCAGGCCGGGATACGGGTTCGCCTTCGACTCGTCGTAGTTGGCCGCATTGGGCGCCTTGGCGTCATTCCCGTTCGCGCCGCCCCGGATCGTCTTCATGCCCAGCAGGCCCATCGTCCGCTGATGGTCCTGCTGCGTGGTCAGCTCGACCGGGGGCGTGGTGTCGGCGGCCGGCGCCTGGGCGGCGGCGGGGGCGGGGGCGGCCAGCAGGACCGCCAGCGCCAGCGCCAGCGTGCCCGAATCCATGTGCATGCGGCTCTCTCGCGATAGGGTTGTCCGCGAAGCTACGTCGGCGAAGCGCTGGCGTCGACCGAGGCGTTCCGTGTCGTCGTGGCAGCCGCCCGGAGCTACATTGGCGGCTCGGATCAACCCGCGACCCGGAGCCGCCCGCATGCGCCGCGCTGCGTTCCTGCTGCTGCTCGTCGTTCTGTCCGCCCTGAGCCGGACCGATGCGCTGGCGCAAACCCCGGCCCGGACGCCCGCGCCGCGCCACTACCTCTTCTCGTACTTCAAGGGGAACGGCGAGGACGGGGTTCACCTGGCGTACAGCGTCGATGGGCTGAGCTGGCGGGCGCTGAACGGGGACCGGCCCTTCCTCACGCCGGCGGTGGGCCAGGAGAAGCTGACGCGCGACCCCATGGTGCTGCGCGGCCCGGACGGCGTCTTCCACATGGTGTGGACGCCGGGCTGGCGCGAGCGAGGGATCGGCCATGCCTCGTCGCCCGACCTGATCCACTGGTCCGAGCAGCAGTACATCCCGGTCATGGCGCACGAGCCCAGGGCGCGCAACGCCTGGGCGCCCGAGCTGGCCTACGACGCCTCAAGCGGGGAGTACCTGGTCTTCTGGGCGACGACCATCGTCGGCCGCTTCCCGGCCACCGATGGCCAGCTGCGGAAGGGTCGCTCCTGGGACCCGGGCTGGGACCATCGCATCTACTACGTCGCCACACGCGATTTCCGCACGTTCACCCCGGCGCGACTGCTGTACGAGCACGGCTTCAACGTCATCGACGCCACCATGGTGCGGGACGGCGCCCGCTGGCTGATGTTCGTGAAGGACGAGACCGACGAGCCCCGCACGCCGCAGAAGAACATCCACTACGCGGTGGCGGCGTCGCCCACGGGGCCGTGGGGACCTCCCTCGCCCGCGATCACGGGGAAGTACTGGGCCGAGGGCCCGACCGTGCTGCGCATCGACGGCACCTGGTACGTCTACTTCGACAAGTACATGGAGGGGCGCTTCGGGCTCGTGACCTCGACTGACCTCGAGCACTGGACGGAGGCGTCGGACCGGCTCTCCCTGCCGCCGGGAATCCGGCACGGGACGGCGTTCGAGATACCGGCCGACGTGGCCGCGGCGCTGCTGGCGCGGGACTCCGCCTCGGCTGCGACGCCGTCCTCCCGCTAGAGTCTCGCGCCTCATGCGACGGCGTCGCTTCCTGCGCTCGCTTTCCGGCTCCATCGCCGCGCTCGCCCTGGGCGACGACGTCCGGGCCGCGCTCGCGGGCGGCCCGCCCGCGCCGGGTGGCCCGGGGATCGACCGGCGGGCGCGGGTCCGGCGCCACGATCCCGTCGTGCGCGGCATCGAACCCCTTTCGCCGCTCAGCCTGGGCAACGGCGGCTTCGCCTTCACGGCGGACGCCACGGGGCTGCAGACGTTCCCGGAGGAATACCGCGAAATCCCGCTGGCGACGCAGGCCGAGTGGGGCTGGCACTCGTTCCCGAACCCCGCCCACTACCGGCTGGAGGACGCGCTCGTGCCCTGGGACACGCGGGGCCGGCCGGCGCCTTACGCCAGCGCGCAGGAGGGCGCCGCCGGCCAGTGGCTGCGGCAGAACCCGCACCGCATCTCCCTGGCGCGCATCGGCTTCGTGTTCCGGGACCGGGCGGGCCGGCCGCTGACGGCGAACGCGCTCACGAACGTCGGCCAGCGGCTGGACCTGTGGTCGGGAACGCTGGAGAGCGTCTTCCGCATGGACGGAGCCCTGCTCAGGGTCCTCACATGGGTGCACCCCGAGCGGGATCTTCTCGCCGTGCGCGTGCAGGGGTTCTCGCTGGACCCTGCCCACCTGGCGCTGCGCATCGCCTTCCCCTACGCCTCCGGCGTGCACACGGGGGATCCCGCGGACTGGGCGCGCCCCAACCTCCACCACACCGAGCTGGTGCGGCGTGGTCGAGGCGCGGCGATCTGGCGGCGCACGCAGGACGAGGACGGCTACTGGGCGCAGGCCGCCTGGTCGCAGAACGGGCAGCTGAGCATTGAGGCCGAGCACGCGTACCTGCTCGAGCCGTCCCCGGGCTCCGGCGTCTTCGAGCTGGTGGTCGGCTTCTCGCCGGCCCAGCCCGCGGGCGCGCTCCCCGGCGTGGAGGACGTGCGCCGGGCGAGCGCCTCGCACTGGGAGCGCTTCTGGAGCACGGGCGGCGCGGTGGACCTGTCGGGGAGCGCCGACCCCCGCGCCTCGGAGCTGGAGCGCCGGATCGTGCTCTCGGAGCAGCTCACGGCCATCCAGTGCGCCGGCTCGCTGCCCCCGCAGGAGACGGGGGAGACGTTCGACAGCTGGTACGGCAAGTTCCACCTGGAGATGCACTGGTGGCACGCGGCGCACTTCGCGCTCTGGGGCCGCGAGGCGCTGCTGGAGCGGAGCCTGCCCTGGTACCGGGCGATCCTGCCCGCGGCGCGGGAGACGGCGCGGGCCCAGGGCTATGCCGGCGCGCGCTGGCCCAAGATGGTGGGTCCGGACGGGCGCGAGAGTCCCTCGAGCATCGGTGTCTTTCTCATCTGGCAGCAGCCGCACCCGATTTACCTGGCGGAACTGGTCTATCGCGCCCGGCCGGAGCCTGCCGTGCTCGAGGCCTACCGCGAGGTGGTGTTCGAATCGGCCGAGTTCATGGCGTCCTACGCCAGGATGGAGGACGGACGCTACGTCCTCGGACCTCCGCTCATCCCGGCGCAGGAGATCCACCCGCCCGGGAGCACGTTCAATCCCACGTTCGAGCTGGCGTACTGGGCGTTCGGCCTGGAGACGGCGCAGCGCTGGCGGGAGCGGCTGGGCCTGGGGCGGGAGCCGGGCTGGGAGCTGGTGCTGCGGCACCTTTCCGCCCTGCCCGTGCGTGACGGGCTCTACGTCAACGCCGAGTCGGCGCCGCAGACCTTCACCGACCCGGCCCAGCGACGCGACCATCCCACGCTCCTGGGTGCCTTCGGCTTCATCCCCGGCGCGGGCGTGGATCGGGCCACCATGCGCCGCACGCTCCTGCGGGTGCGGGAGAGCTGGGACTGGGAGACCACCTGGGGCTGGGATTACCCGCTCGTGGCCATGACTGCGGCCCGCCTGGGCGAGCCGGAGCTGGCGCTGGACGCGCTGCTGATGGACACCTCCAGGAACCGCTATCTGCCGAACGGTCACAACTACCAGCGCCCGGACCTCACGATCTACCTCCCGGGCAACGGGGGGCTGCTTTCGGCGATCGCCATGATGGCGGCAGGCTGGGACGGCGGTCCCGCATCGGCGGCGCCCGGCTTCCCCTCACGTGGCTGGACCGTCAGCGCGGAGGGGCTGCGGCGCATGGTGTGACGCCCGCGCCCGGCTCGCGCGTCACATCCAGGGTTCGTCCGCCGTCGGGCCGTAGATCGACGGCACTTTGCCGCCGGCCATGCGCAGGTAAACCGAGAACTGGCCGCGGTGGTGGATCTGGTCGCAGAGCATCATCCACAGGAACTGGAGGACCGGCACGTCGCCCATCGTCTTCGGGCCGACGAAGAACTTCACGGTGCCACCGGCCAGCCGCTCCTCGGGGAGATTCGCGACCAGCTCGGCGACGCGGCGGTGCGCATTCTCGGCGGCGGCGATCACGGCGTCCAGCGATGCCGGCGGCTGGCCCAGGGCGGCAAAGTCGATGCCGGTGGTGAGCGCCTGCTGCGTGGCCAGGTCCTCCACGGCGAAGTTCCAGGCCAGCTCGACCGCGCTCTTGGAGCGGGGATGCGGCCGGAGCCCCGCCTGGTCAGCAGGGTAGGCGCGCAGCACGCGCATGGTGGTGGCGTGCTCCATCTCGAATGCCTGCAGGAACTGCTCTCGGGGGCTGGTCTGGGTCTGTGCTTCGGCGGAACTGGTGGCCATGGCGAAACCTCCGGGGTTCTGGGAGACGCCGGAAGAACGCAGTGGCGGGCGGGGGCCGCAAGGTGGGAGGGGCCGCTGTACGGCCGACTACCGGCCACCGACCACTGGCCACCGATCTCCGGCCACCGGCCACGCGCCGCCGACCTCCGGTGGGGAACGGGGTGGCGGGAATGGCCGTGGCGGCGGCGGTTTGTCCGGGGTCATTTCGCCGGGGCGCATGGTCTCGTACCTTGGAGCCTCAGCAGCCTCACCTCTGGTGTCCGGCCGTCAACCGCTCGGCCCTGGTGGGGAGGACTGCGTTCTGCCGCTTCCCGACGTCGTGACCTGCGACCAACGAACCACCTCCATGCCGAGGAGCCGACAGCGATGAGCCTGAGCCAGCTGGCCAGAACCATAGCGGAATCGCCGACCCTGAAGCTGAACGAGACGGCCGCGCTCCTGAAGGACAAGGGGGAGCCGGTCATCCACCTCGGGGGTGGCGAGCCCAAGAGCAAGGCGCCGTTGGATGCCATCGTGGCGGCGGCGGGGCTGCTGCAAACCGGGGAGGTGCGCTACACCCCGGCCGATGGCATCCCGGCGCTCAAGGCGGCGATCGTCCGCTACACGGAGGAGCACTACGACCGGATGGTGCGGCCGGAGAACGTGATCGTCTCCAGCGGCGCGAAGCAGTCCATCATGGTGATGCTGCACGCGATCCTGAACCCGAAGGAAGAGGTCATCTTCCCGGTGCCCTACTGGGTCAGCTACCCGGAGATGGTGAAGCTGGCGGGGGGCGTGCCGGTGCCGGTGACCGCCCGCGACGGCCGTTTCGAGCCCACGGTGGAGGAGATCGCGGAGGCGGTCGGCTCGTACACCAAGGCCATCATCCTGAACAGCCCCAACAACCCGTCGGGCGTGGTCTACTCGGACGACTTCGTAGCCGGCGTGGTGGAGCTGTGCGAGAAGCGCGACCTCTACCTGATCATGGACGACACGTACAACCGCCTGATCTTCGACGGGCGCGCGCCCACGAACTGCTACCGCTTCACGCGCGACCAGAACATGGACACGTCCAAGCTGGTGGTGGTCAACTGCGTGTCGAAGATGTACGCCATGACGGGCTTCCGCATCGGCTGGGCGGTGGGCGCGCGCGACCTGATCCGGGTCATGACCAACATCCAGTCGCAGGAGACGTCGGGGGCGGCGACGCCCTCGCAGTACGCGGCCCTGGGCGCGCTCAACGGCGTGCAGTCGTCCATCGAGAGCCTGAGGCTGACGCTCGAGAACAACCGCAACGTGATGCTGAAGCGGCTCGGCACGCTGGAGGGGCTGCACGTGACGCAGCCGGGCGGCACGTTCTACTGCTTCCCTGATTTCAGCGCCTACGAGAAGGACTCCCAGAAGCTCTCCCGCTTCCTGCTGGAGAAGGTCCGCGTCGTGACCGTGCCGGGGAAGGAGTTCGGCATGGAGGGCCACCTGCGCCTGAGCTACTGCGGCGCGCAGAAGGACATCACGGAAGGCGTCGAGCGCATCAAGTGGGCGCTGGACCCGAACGCCCCCAACGAGCTCTTCCTCGGCGACCGCAAGGTAGTGAGGGATTGGATATGAACCCCTACGTCGACCTCCCATCGCCCGCCCAGGCGCAGGCGGGGCTGCTGGCGAGCGCATACGGCCTGCAGAACCACGGCCTGACCAACCTGCACCGCGTCTACTGGAACCTGCCCACGCCGGCCCTCTACGAGGAGAGCATCTTCCGGGGCGAGGCCCGCATGGGCCACATGGGCCCGCTGGTGGTGAACACGGGCAAGCACACGGCCCGCGCCGCCGCCGACAAGTTCGTGGTGCGCGAGCAGGGCACCGACGAGCGGGTCTGGTGGGGCGAGTACAACCGCCCCTTCAGCGCCGAGAAGTTCACGGCGCTGCACACGCGCATGCAGGCGTTCCTGCAGGGGCGCGACGTCTTCGTCCAGGACTGCTACGCGGGGGCCGACCCCGAGTACCGCATGCCCATCCGGATCGTCACGGAATACGCCTGGCACAGCCTGTTCGTGCGGGACATGTTCGTGACCATTCGCAACAGCGAAGAGCAGCGCCGGCACGTGCCCCACTTCACGATCGTCTGCGCGCCCTCCTTCCTGGGCTCACCCATCATCGACGGCACGCGCACCGAGACCTTCATCATCGTCAACTTCGCCGAGCGGCTGGCGCTGATCGGCGGCTCCGGCTACGGCGGCGAGATCAAGAAGACGATCTTCACCGTACTCAACTACATGCTGCCGCTGGAGCAGGTGCTGACCATGCACTGCTCGGCGAACGTGGGCGACAAGGACGACAGCGCGCTCTTCTTCGGCCTCTCCGGCACCGGCAAGACCACGCTCTCGGCCGACCCGGCGCGCCACCTGATCGGCGACGACGAGCACGGCTGGAGTGAGAACGGCGTCTTCAACATCGAGGACGGCTGCTACGCCAAGGTGATCCGGCTCTCGCCCGAGGCGGAGCCCCAGATCCATTCGTGCACCCGTCGCTTCGGCACCATCCTGGAGAACGTGGTCATCGACCCGCAGTCGCGGCGGCTGGACCTGAACGACGACATCCTGACCGAGAACACGCGCGGCGCCTACCCGCTCAGCTACATCGCCAATCACCTGCCGGCGAAGATGGCGGGGCACCCGAAGAACGTGATCTTCCTCACCTGCGACGCCGGCGGCGTCATGCCGCCCATCTCCCGCCTGACGCCGGACCAGGCCATCTACCACTTCATCTCGGGCTACACCAGCAAGATCGCCGGTACCGAGATCGGGCTGGGCATCGAGCCGGAGATCACCTTCAGCGCCTGCTTCGGCGGGCCCTTCATGGTCCACCACCCGTACGTCTACGCCGAGATGCTCAAGGCGCGGCTGATCAAGTACGGCGCCACCTGCTGGCTGGTGAACACCGGCTGGACCGGGGGCCCGTTCGGCGTCGGCAAACGCATCAGCATCCGCCACACCCGGGCGCTGCTGGACGCTGCGCTCACGGGCAGGCTGGCGGAAGTGGAGTACCGCAAGGACCCGATCTTCGGTTTCGAGGTGCCCACCAGCTGCGAGGGCGTGCCCTCGGAGATCCTGGAACCGGCCAACACCTGGGGCAACCGCGACGAGTACTACCGGCAGTACCGCGGCCTGGCCAACCGCTTCATCGAGAACTTCAAGTTGATGCGCGACGGCTGCCCGCCGCACATCGAGGAATCCGGGCCCAGGCTGGTCGAGCCCGAGACGCTGGTCCCCGCGGGAGGCTGACGCGGCTCCCGACCGCCGGCCGTCGCCCGGATGCGGCGGCCGCCGGCGTCGCCGGAAGAGGGAATGTACCGCATCGGGTGTAGCGAAAACCCCGGATCCGGGTCCAGTCTGCTGGCGGTCGAAGTCACACCCATGTGAGCCCCGGAACGGATGTTGCGCCCGGCGCCAGCAGGCGGCGGCGTGACGCCGCCGCTCGGGAGTCCCCGGGACAGGAGGGTGCACGTGGCACAGGACCGCGACAAGCAGAAGGACTGGGAGAAGAAGGTCGGCGACAAGCGGGTGGGCAATCCCTTCTCTACCGAGCGCGAGCTGGTGGAGGAGGGCAAGGAGCGGGAGGGCACCAACCTCGACCTGGGCGAGGAGCGCAGCGAGGAGCAGGAGGAGGAGATCCACGTGTAAGCTGATCGCAGAAGGGAAAGCGAAACCGTCCTTCATCATCTCACACGAACTGCCACTCGACCGGGCGGCCGAAGGCTACGAAAACTTTGATGCGCGCAAGGACGGCTGGACCAAGGTCATTCTCAAACCAGGTCATTGAAAC
>JADGQX010000047.1 GCA_017881445.1 Gemmatimonadota bacterium
CCGTGGGGCGGGGAAGAAGCAGGAGGTCATGCAACGGCCCGAGTTCGTCGCCCGACTGCGGGAGGAGAGCCGGAGCCGCGCCCACTGACGCATCCCGGGGCTCCCGCCGCTCACCGGGCGCCCGCTCACATCTCTGGTTCGCGCGGAGGCGCGGAGCTGGCGGAGCGAGCTTCGCTCCCCGCCGCGACGCTTCGGCTCAGCCGGGATCCCGGTTTGATGTAACGTAACTACATCAATCGGGATCTCTGTCGTGCCCGGTCGGTCTGGGAATCGCCGGATTCGCGTCTTCGGTCGTCGTCGTGACCTGGTGCGAGATGAGTCGTGGGTCGCCCCGGTTGTCCTTGGCCCATGGGAATCCGCGTTCTCCGCTCCTCTGCCTCTCCGCCCGAACCAGGGATGTGTGCCCGACCCGGATGCCGCGGTGAACCGGGTTGCAGGAAGGGCCCGTCGTCGCTTGACACTCGCGGTCGCACGCGGTTAGCTTTCGGGCTCGACAATCGGGAAGTGGGAGTGTGACTGCTCCCCACCCTTCGGTCCGCTCAGCGCGGTACTGCCGGGTCCTTGGACGAGTGAAGCGCGACCGCAGCCGGAAGTGAACCGGAGCGGGAGTGCGACTTGTCGCAATGGATCGGGCCCGCCGCGCGGGCCCGTTTTCTTTTCTCCACGCGGAGGGAGAGCCTATCAGCGTCGACAAGAGGGTCCGCGTCAATCGGCAGATCCGCATCAGCCCGGTCCGGGTCATCGGTGCGGAAGGCGAGCAGATGGGGATTCTGCCGGTGGAGGAGGCGCTGGCCGCCGCCGAGTCGCAGGGGCTGGACCTGGTGGAAGTGGCGCCGACCGCGCGACCGCCGGTGGTCCGGATCATGGACTACGGCAAGTTCAAGTACGAGGCGGCCCGGAAGGCGCGGGAAGCCCGGAAGAAGCAGCATCAGATCCAGATCAAGGAAGTGAAGTTCCGTCCGGGGATCGAGCCGCACGATTTCGACTTCAAGGTGCGACACGCGAGGCGGTTCCTGGAGGAGGGCAACAAGGTGAAGGCGACCATGATGTTCCGGGGCCGGCAGATGGCGCACCCGGAGCTGGGTCGAGAGGTGTTGACGCGCGTGGCTCACGAGCTGGAGGACATCGGCAAGGTGGAGAGCGAGCCGATGATGGAGGCCCGCACGATGACCATGGTGGTGGGGCCACGCACGAAGGCCTGACGGACGAGCGCGGCGCGAGACACGGGCGAACGGGGCGAAGGTAAACGCGGCGTACGACGAGTACGGCCACGGGACAATGGAGGCAGTATGCCCAAGATGAAGACGAACAGGAGCGCCGCGAAGCGCTTCAAGGTGACGGGTACGGGTAAGGTGAAACGGCAGCATGCGTTCAAGAGCCATATCCTGACCAAGAAATCGCAGAAGCGGAAGCGGCACCTGCGGCACTCGGACCTGACCTCGAGTGCGGAGCAGGCGCGGGTGCTGCGGATGCTCGGGATGGGAGGCTGATCCATGGCTCGCTCGACGAACGCGGTGCCCCGGCATCGCAAGAAGAAGAAGTATTTCCGGGCAGCGCGCGGCTACTTCGGTGGGCGCTCGAAGCTGTGGCGGATCGCCAAGAACGCGGTCGAGCGCGGCTGGCAGTACTCGTACCGGGATCGCAAGAACCGGAAGCGGACGTTCCGCCGGCTCTGGATCACGCGCATCAACGCGGCGGTGCGGCTGCACGACATGAGTTACTCGCGCTTCATGGAGGGGCTCCGTCGCTCGGGCGTGGAGGTGAACCGCAAGGTGCTGGCGGACCTGGCCGTGCGGGAGCCGACGGCGTTCGCGGAGATCGTGGACCGGGCCAAGTCGGCGCTGGTCTAGGCGTCCGGCTGCGGCTGGCGTGGGCGGGGCGGTCGCCGATCGGCGACCGCCCCGCCCGCATTTGCCCGTGTTGGCGCCCGCGAGTATTCTTTACAGCCGCATGATTCGTCCATGGCACACCTGGCGGGTGTGGCCGATATTTTTCGGGCCCGGGCCCGGGCCCGGGCCCGGGCCCGAGTCGTTCGAGGCCCTCCCGACTGCGAGGCGTTGGACCGAATGGACCTGATCCAGGAGCTGGAAACCCTCGAGCGCGAGGGGCGCGAGGCGGTGGGCACCGTCCGTGACGCGGACGCCCTCGAGGCGCTGCGCGTGCGGCTGCTCGGCCGCAAGGAAGGCCGTCTCACGGCGATCCTGCGCCAGCTGGCGCAGCTGCCGCCGGAGCAGAAGCCGGTCATCGGGGCGGCGGCCAACCGGGTGAAAGACGCCCTCACGGAGTTGCTGGAGACGCGCGCCGCGGAGCTGGAGGCTGAGAGCGGCGGCGCCGCGGCCGGCCTGGACCTGACGCTGCCGGGGCGCACGGCGTGGCGCGGCGCGCGCCATCCCGTCACCCTGGTGGTGGACGAGATCACGGCGGTGTTCCGCTCACTGGGCTTCACGCGGGCCCGCGGCCCCGAGGCCGAAACCGACTGGTACAACTTCGTGTCGCTGAACACGCCGCTCGACCACCCGGCGGCGGACGCGGCGGACACGTTCTACCTGTCTCCCGGCGTCCTGCTGCGCAGCCACACGTCCCCCGTGCAGATCCGGACGATGCAGGCGTTCCAGCCGCCCATCCGGGTGCTCATCCCGGGGATGGTTTACCGGCGCGACCCGTTCGACGCCTCGCACGCGCCCGGCTTCGAGCAGATCGAGGGGCTGGCGGTGGACGAGGGCATCACCTTCGCCGACCTGAAGGCCACGCTGGCGGAGTTCGCGCGCCGACTCTTCGGGCCCGCGGCGAAGGTGCGCTTCCGCCCGTCCTTCTTCCCCTTCACGGAGCCGAGCGCCGAAGTGGATGTGACCTGTTTCTTATGCGGCGCCAAGGGGTGCTCCGCCTGCAAGGGGACGGGCTGGATGGAGATCATGGGCGCCGGCATGGTGGACCCGGCGGTCTTCGAGGCCGTGGGTTACGACCCCGAGCGCTGGACGGGCTGGGCCTTCGGCATGGGACCGGGTCGCATTGCGCTGCTGCGCTATGGCATCCCGGACATCCGGCTGCTCTACGAGTCGGATACGCGCTTCCTCCAGCAATTCGCCTGACGGGACGACCCGGGCGACGGAACCGAACGATCGATGGATATCAGCTATCGCTGGCTGCAGTCGCTGGTGCCGGGACTGGACCTGCCCCCCGAGGCACTGGCCGAACGCCTGGCCATGTGCGGGGCGCCGGCCGACGCGGTGATCGCGCTGGGCGAGCCGTTGCGCGACATCCGCATTGCGCGCGTGATCGAGGCGCGCCGCCATCCCAACGCGGACCGGCTCTCGCTTTGCCGGGTGGACGCCGGCACGGGCGAGCTGCTGAACGTGGTCTGCGGCGCGCCCAACGTGCGCGGCGGCGCCACCTACCCCTTCGCACCGGCGGGCGCGACCCTGCCCGGCGGCATGGTCATCAAGCGCGCGAAGATCCGGGGCGAGGAGAGCAATGGCATGCTCTGCAGCGCCCGCGAGCTGGGCCTGGGCCGGGACCATGAAGGCATCCTCGAGCTGCACGGCGACTTCACGCCGGGCGACTCGTTCATCGAGGCGGTCGGGCTGGACGACTGGCGCTTCGTGCTCGACATCACGGCCAACCGGCCGGACCTGCTCTCGCACATCGGCGTGGCGCGGGAGATCGCGCCCGCGGGCGACGCCGGCGTGGTCCTGCCGCCGGTCGCGGCCACGGGCGATGGGCGCGCGCAGGCGCTCGCGCAGTTCCGCGCCGCGCGCGTTCACCGGGTCAGCGACGCGGGCGAGGCCGAGGGCATCCGCATCTCCATCGAGGACGCGGAGAAGTGCCCACGCTACATCGGCGTGGTCATCCGCGGCGTGACGGTGGGCCCCGCGCCCGAGTGGCTGGCCACGCGCCTGCGCGCCATCGGCCAGCGCCCGATCAACAACATCGTGGATGCGACGAACTTCGTGCTGCACGAGCTGGGACAGCCGCTGCACGCCTTCGACCTGGCACGGCTGCGCGGGTCCGAGATCCGGGTACGCCGCGCCGCGCCGGGCGAGTCCATGGTGACGCTGGACGGGGAGAAGCGCGACCTTTCCCCGGACATGCTGGTGATCGCCGACGCCGAGCGGCCGGTGGCCGTGGCCGGCGTCATGGGCGGGCAGGAGAGCGAGGTCGCGGACGACACGCGCGACGTCCTGCTGGAGTGCGCGCTCTTCGACCCGCGCTCGATCCGGCGGACGCGGCGCGCGCTGGGGCTGTCCACCGACGCCAGCTACCGCTACGAGCGGGGCGTGGACCCCGAGGGTATGGAGCGCGCCGCGCGCCGCGCGGTGGAGCTGATCCTGGCGACCGCGGGCGGCCGGGCCGAGCCCGTGCTGCTGGACGTCAACCCGCGGCCGTTCGAGGCGCCGGTGGCGCCGCTCCGCCCGGCCAGGGCGCAGCACGTGCTGGGGGTCGCCCTGGGCGCGGATCTGCTGGTGTCGCTGCTGCAGCCGCTGGGGTTCCGCGCGCTGGCGGCCGATGGCGACGCCCTGCGCTTCCGCGTTCCCGGCTGGCGCGCCTACGACGTCACGCGCGAGGCCGACCTGATCGAGGAAGTGGCGCGTCGCTACGGCTACGACCGCTTCCCCGAGGAGCTGCGGCCCTTCCGCCCCAGCGCGGTGCCGGACCACCCGGTGGCGATCCTCGAGGACCGGCTGCGCTCGCTGCTGGTGGGACGCGGCCTCCTGGAGTCCCGGACCATGGGGCTGGCGAGTGAGGCCGAGGGCGACGTCGCCCTGACGAATCCGCTTTCTTCCGCCGAATCCCGGCTGCGGCGGGCGCTGCTGCCCGGCCTGGTGCACCGCGTGGAGTACAACCTGGCCCGTGGCAACCGGGACGTGCGCCTCTTCGAGATCGGGACCGTGTTCGCGCCCGGCGAGCCCGGCGCCCAACCGCTGGAGGAGACCTGGCTCGCCCTCGCCTTCACGGGGGCCCGCCATGCGCCCCACTGGAGCGCCGCGCCCGAGCCGTACGACATCTGGGACCTGAAAGGGCTGCTGGCCGACCTGGTCGCTCTGCTCTATCCCGCGGCCGGGGTCCTGGAGCCGGGAACCCACGACCCGCTGCTGGTGCCCGCGCTCGGCTTCCACGTCCCCGCGGACGATGGCAGCGCCTGGGTCGCCCAGGGCGGGCAGGTCGCGCCCGGCGGGGTGGACGCGCCCGCGTGGGCGGGGCCGATCTGGGGCATGGAGCTTCGGCTCGCCGGGGCGGAGCTGGCGCCGGGCGCCCGCGGCTATCGCGTCGTGCCCACGCAGCCCGCCATTGAGTGGGACCTGGCGCTGCTCATCGCCGACGCCGTGCCGGCCGCGCGCGTGGAAGCGCTGATCGTGGATGCCGCCGGCGCCAGCCTGGAGAGGGTCGCCCCCTTCGACCTGTACCGCGGGCCGGGCATTGCCGAGGGCACGCGCAGCATTGCGTACCGGCTCCGCTTCCGCGCCCCGGATCGCACGCTCACCGATGCCGAGGTGGAGCGCGCGGTGGAGCGCGTGCTGAGGCGCCTGAAGGAGGAGCTCGGTGTCGAGCGCCGCTAGGCCGCGCGGCGGCGTGCCGCCGGAATGGGACAGCCTGGAGCAGGCCGTTCGCCGCCTGCTGGCGGACCACCTCGCCGCGCGCCGCCGGGCGGCCGTGGCCGAGCGCAAGGTCCGGGAGCTGGAGGCCGCCCTGGCGCAGCTCCGGGGCGGGGGGCCGGACCCGCTCGCCCTGCGCCGTCGCGTCGAGCAGCTCGAGAGCGAGAACCGAGCGCTGCAGCAGCGCCTCGACGATGGCGCCGAGCGTGTCCGGCGTCTCCTGGCCCGCACCCATTTCCTGGCGGAGGACCGGTGAGCGAGAGCGGTCCCAGGAACACCGTCTCGGTGGTCATCGCGGGCGAGGAGTACAAGCTCCGCTCGGACGCGACCCCGGACTACACGCGCGAGTGTGCGGCCTTCGTGGACCGTACCCTGGGCGAGGTACTGCAGCATCCCGGGACCGTGGAAGGTCACAAGGCGGCGATCCTCGCCGCCCTCTCCATCACCGACCAGCTCTTCCAGGCGCGCGCCGAACTCGAGCTGATCCGCTCGGAAATGGCGCGGCTGTCGGCAAAACTCGCGGCCGATGTCCAGGCCGCACTGGTGCCCGAAGACCTTGCGGCTGGTTCCTGAGCCTCACTACCTTGCCACGTGGGGCCGCCTGCGCAGGAGCGGGGGCTTGAACATAAATCGCTACACTTGATCACTTTGCCTGCCTCGGGCGCTGCGGCGCCCTTCTGGAGATCTCATGACACCGGTGCTCGCTGCAGTGGCAATCGGCGCCGCGGCGCTCGTGGGCGTCCTGTTGGGATGGCTCGCCGAGCGGGGCCGACTTGCGCGTGCAAAGGCGGGGGCCGAGGCCGAATCGGCCCGGATCCGCGGCCTGGCCGAGCAGGATGCCGAGCGGATCCGGAAGGCGGCGGAGCTCGCCGGCCGGGAAGAGGCGATCCGGGCCAAGGAGGACTGGGAGCGGGAGGAGGCGAGGCGGCGGGAGGACGTGGAGCGCGCGGAAGGCCGGCTGGAGGAGCGGCGCAGCGCGCTCGATCGCAAGTACGACCTGCTGGACGAGAAGGAGCGACAGGTCGGCGCGCGCGAGACCGGGTTGGCGACGCGGGCGGCCGAGCTGGAGCGGCAGGCGGAGGACTACGAGCGGCTGGCGGCGCAGGCCCGCTCCAGGCTGGAGTCGCTGGCGGGGCTCACGGCGGACGAGGCCAAGCGCCAGCTGATGCGTCAGATGGAGGAGGAGGCGCGCTCCGAGGCCGCGAACACGATCCGGGAGATCCGGGAGAACGCCCGCCGCGAGGCCGAGCGCGAGGCCAAGAACATCATCTCGCTGGCGATCCAGCGCATCGCGGCGGACCACACGGCTGAAACGACGGTCTCGGTCGTGAGCCTGCCCAGCGACGAGATGAAGGGCCGGATCATCGGGCGGGAGGGACGCAACATCCGGGCGTTCGAGCAGGCGACGGGCGTGGACGTGATCATCGACGACACTCCCGAGGCCGTGATCCTCTCCGCGTTCGACCCGGTGCGACGCGAGACCGCCCGCATCGCCCTGGAGAAGCTGGTGGCCGACGGGCGTATCCACCCCGGGCGCATCGAAGAGGTGGTGGAGAAGAGCCGCAAGGAGGTCGAGGAAGGGATGATCCAGGCCGCCGAGGAGATCCTGTACGAGCTCGGGATCCACGGCGTGCACCCTGAGATCGTGAAGATCATGGGTCGGCTGAAGTTCCGCACCTCCTACGGCCAGAACCAGCTGCAGCACTCGCGCGAGGTCGCCATCGTCGCCGGGAACATGGCCGCCGAGATGGGCTTGAACGTCACCCTCACCAAGCGCGCGGCGCTGCTGCACGACGTGGGCAAGGGGCTGACGCACGAGCACGAGGGCACGCACGTCGAGCTCGGCTGGCAGCTTTGCCACAAGTACGGCGAGCACGACATGGTGCTGAACGCCATCAAGGCGCACCACGACGAGGAGCCGCACCGCTACCCCGAGACCTTCCTGGTCACCGCCGCCGACGCCATCAGCGGCGCGCGCCCCGGCGCCCGCCGCGAGATGTTCGAGACCTACGTCAAGCGGCTGGAGAAGCTGGAGGAGATCGCGCAGAGCTTCGCCGGTGTCGAGCGCTGCTTCGCCATCCAGGCCGGCCGGGAGATCCGGGTCATGGTCAACCCGGAGGGCGTGGACGACTCCGGCATGACCGGGCTGAGCGAGCAGATCGCCCGCCGCCTGGAGGAGGAGCTGCAGTACCCCGGCCAGATCAAGGTCGTGGTCATAAGGGAGACGCGGGCGGTCGATTTCGCGCGTTAACACCACATCCTACCGCCGAGTACGCCGAGGGCGCCGAGGGGGCGCCGAGGGGATCCCGGCGGACCGCGGGTTTCCGGCAAGGCCGGGATGTTGTTGTTGTAGTAGTTGAAAACCAAACAGATTCGTTCTCGGCGTTGGCTCGGCGACCTTGGCGACCTCGGCGGTAAGACGGGGTTCGGGCCGCCCCCGGGCCGCGGGATAAACGTGGACGATATGGCGAAGATCATCAGCGGGACCGAGATCGGGCGGGCGATGCGCGCCGAGATCGCCGTGGAGGCGGCGGCGTTCGAGCGCGAGAGCGGCGTGACGCCGGGACTGGCCGTGGTGCTGGTGGGGGAGGATCCGGCGAGCCAGGTCTACGTGACCATGAAGGGGAAGGCCTGCCGCGAGATCGGCTTCCATTCGCGGGAGATCGTGCTGCCGGCCGACACGGTGGAGGACGAGCTGCTGGGCGTGATCGACGGGCTGAACGCGGACCCGGAGATCCACGGCATGCTGGTCCAGCTGCCGCTGCCGAGGCACATCGATTCGCAGAAGGTGATCATGCGGATCGATCCGATGAAGGACGTGGACGGTTTCCACCCGGTGAACGTGGGTCGGCTGGCGGCGGGCGACCGCGACGTGCTGGCGCCGGCGACGCCGTCGGGCATCATCCAGATGCTGCTGCGCTCCGGTTACGACCCCAAAGGAAAGCGCGTGGTGGTGGTCGGCCGCTCGAACATCGTGGGCAAGCCGGTGGCGCTGCTGCTGCTGCGGGACGCGCCCGGTGGCAACGCCACCGTGACCGTGGCCCATTCTCGCACGCCGGACCTGGGCTCCGTGACGCGGCAGGCGGAGATCCTGATCGCGGCGGCGGGAAAGCCGCAGCTGATCACGCGGGAGATGGTGAGCCCGGGCGTGGTGGTGATCGACGTGGGCACGAACCGGGTGGAGGACCCGACCCGGGAGCGGGGCTTCCGGCTGGTGGGCGATGTCGATTTCGCCGGGGTGAAGGAGGTGGCGGCTGCGATCTCGCCGGTGCCGGGCGGCGTCGGCCCCATGACCATCACAATGCTGCTCGCGAACACGCTGCAGGCGGCGCGGCAGATCGATGCGGCTGCGGCGGGCGCCTCGAGCTGAGGGGCGGGCGCGGGCCGGCGGCGCGGGCTGCCGTCGGCGACGCCACTCCCTCGGAGCCGTGTCGTGATGCAGGACCTCTTCAGCCAGGCTGACCCCGGGCCGCCGGCCCGGGACGCGACTCCGGCCCGGCGCCCGGCCGAGGGCGCGGCGGGCGGGCGCACCTACACGGTCTCCCTCCTCAACTCGATCGTCCGGGAGCTGCTGGAGAGCGCGTGTCCGCCGCTCTGGGTCTCGGGCGAGGTCACGGGCTGGAAGCGCCACTCGTCCGGGCACTGCTACTTCTCGTTGCGGGACGCGAGCGCGCAGGTGCGCTGTGTCATCTGGCGCAGCGACGCCCAGCGGCTGCCGGCGGACCCCGAGGAGGGCATGGAGGTGCGGGCGCTGGGCACCGTTACCCTCTACGAGAAGCGGGGCGAGTTCCAGCTGGTGGTGCGGGAGCTGGAGGGCTCCGGTCGGGGCGGGCTCTGGCGCGTGGCCTTCGAGCGGCTGCACGCGAAGCTCAGCGCGGAGGGGCTGCTGGCGGCGGAGCGGAAGCGGCCGCTGCCGGCGTTCCCGCGGGCGGTGGGCGTGGTCACTTCCGCCACCGGCGCGGCGCTGCAGGACATCCTGCACGTGATCGAGCGGCGGGCGCCCTGGACGCGGGTGGTAGTCTGCCCGGCGCGGGTACAGGGCGAGGGCGCCGCCGCGGAGGTGGCGCGCGCCATCCGGCTCCTGGGCCGGCACGCGCCTGACGCGGGCGTGGACGTGCTGATCGTGGGCCGCGGCGGCGGCTCCAAGGACGACCTCTGGGCCTTCAACGACGAGGCCCTCGCCCGGGCCATTGCCGCGTGTCCGGTGCCGGTGATCAGCGCGGTGGGACACGAGACGGACGTGACCATTGCCGACCTGATCGCGGACTACCGCGCGCCCACGCCCTCCGCCGCGGCGGAGGCGGCGGTACCCGACGGGCGGGCGCTGGAGCGCCGGCTGGCTGACGCCCACGCCCGCATGGAGCGTGCGGTACGCCGGTGCGCCCGGCGGCTGCGCGAGGACGCGGCGCGGGCCTCGGCCGCGCTGGAGGACTGCATGGCCGATCTGCTGCGCCGCCGGCGCGAGCGCATGGAGCACGCCGCCGCTCGCCTGGAGGCCGTGTCACCGCTCGCGGTGCTGGGGCGCGGCTACGCCGTGCCGCTGTCCGCCGAGGGCCGGGTGCTGCGGCGCGCCGCCGATTTCGCGGATGGCGCCGCATTCCGGCTACGGGTGGTGGACGGGGCCGTCCCCTGCCGGGTGGATGGCGCCCCCGAGCCTGGAGGAGCATGATGGCGGAGAGCGAGGCCGGGTCGCTGGAGCGCCGGCTGGACCGGCTGGACGCGATCGTGGCGGAGCTGGAGCGGGAGGGCGTCGAGCTGGACCAGGCGCTCGCCCTGTTCGAGGAGGGGGTCGCACACCTGAGGGCGGCGGAGCAGACGATCCGCGGCACGGAGCTGCGCGTCGAGCGGCTGCTGGAGGGGGCCGGGGGCGAGCCCGTGGCGGAGCCCATGGAGCCCCCCGCGCCGTGACCAGCCCACTGCCCGGATTCACCGCCGCGCAAAGCGAGCCGCCGGCGCTGGAGGATGCGCTGCGCGCCGGCCGCGCGCGGGTGAACGCTGCCCTGGCACGGGTGCTGGACGACGTGCTGGATTCCGCGCCGGACGACGTCGCCCGGCCGATCCGCTACGCCGTGGATGCGGGCGGCAAGCGGTTGCGCCCCGTGCTGTGCGTGGCGGCCTACGAGGCCGCGGGCGGGACCTGGCCCGGACCGGCGGCGGAGCTGGCCTGCGCGCTGGAGCTGGTCCACACCTACTCGCTCATCCACGACGATCTGCCCTGCATGGACGACGACGACCTGCGGCGCGGCCGGCCGACCACGCACCGCGTGTTCGGCGTGGACGCCGCCGTGGTGGCGGGCGCGGCGCTCATCCCCGTGGCGGCGGCGGCGGCGCTGCGCGGTGCGCGCGCGCTGCGCCTGGACGATGCCGCGGCGGCCGCCATCGTGCGTGCGCTCTGCGCCGCCGCCGGCGGGGGCGGCATGGTGCGGGGACAGTGGCTCGACCTGGGCGCGGAAGGGCGCGCGGTCTCCCTGGCGGAGCTGGAGTCGATCCACGCCGCCAAGACCGGGGCGTTGCTGGCCGTCTCGCCCCGCATCGGCGGCATGGCGGCGGGCGCGCCGCCGGCGGCGGTGGCCGCGCTGGAGGCCTACGGCCGCCACCTGGGGCTGGCGTTCCAGATCGCGGACGACGTCCTGGACGTGGTCGGCACCCACGACGTGCTGGGCAAGAACGCGGGCCGGGACCAGGCGCTGGGCAAGGCGACGTACGCGGCGCTGCTGGGGCTGGATGGTGCGCGCCGGCGGGCGCTGGAGGAGGCGGAGGCCGCCGTCGCCGCGCTGCGCGCCGCGGACATGCGTGCCCCGACGCTGGAGGCGCTGGCCCGCTACGCGGCCGAGCGGGACCGGTAGGAACAGGACCGCTGGCGCGCTGCGCGCGCCGCGTGTACGATTGGCCGCGCCGGCCCGCGAGCGGGGCGGGCACTCGATGCGCAGAAGGAGGAGCTTCGTGGCCTTGCTGGAAAAGATCGGCGGCGGGCCGGACATCCGTGGCCTGACCCGCGAGCAGCTCCCTGAGCTGGCGCAGGAGGTGCGCGAGCGGCTGATCGACGTGGTCAGCCGGCTGGGCGGTCATTTCGCGCCGGGCCTGGGCGTGGTGGAGCTGACGGTGGCGCTGCACTACGTCTTCGAGACGCCGCGGGACAAGCTGATCTGGGATGTCGGGCACCAGGCCTACCCGCACAAGATCCTGACCGGTCGCAACCAGGCCTTTGCCGAGATCCGGCAGAAGGGCGGACCCTCGCCTTTCCTCTCGCGCAGGGAGTCGGAATACGACGTCTTCGGCGCCGGTCACGCGGCCACGTCGATCTCGGCGGCGCTGGGCGTGGCCACGGCCCGCGACATCAACGGCGACGACTTCGAGGTAGTGGCCGTGATCGGCGACGGCTCCCTCACCTCTGGCATGGCGTACGAGGGGCTGAACAACGCCGGCAACAGCGAGACCGACCTGATCGTGGTGCTGAACGACAACGAGATGTCGATCTCGCCCAACGTGGGCGCCATTCACAAATACCTCACGCGCCTGGTGACGAACCCCGCGTACAACGCCATTCGCGAACGCTTCAAGCACATGATCCACAACCGGCCGTCGGCCTTCGGGCAGGCGATGGAGGGCATGCTCCTGAAGCTGGAGGAGAGCGTCAAGAACATGCTGGTGCCGGGCACGCTGTTCGAGGAGCTGGGCTTCCGCTACGTGGGCCCCGTGGACGGCCACGACCTGGACGCGCTGGTGGACACGTTCACCCAGGTCCGGAAATGGAAAGGTCCGCGCCTGGTGCACGTGCGCACCGTGAAGGGGAAGGGCTTCCACCTGGCGGAGGCCAACCCGGTCGTCTGGCACGGCGCCACGCCCTTCGACAAGCTCAGCGGCCAGATGACCTCCCGGAAGGGGTTGCCCGCCTACACCAGCGTGCTGGGTAAGGGGCTGGCCGAGCTGGGCGCGACCAACCCGAAGATGGCGGTCATCACCGCCGCCATGCCCAGCGGCAGCGGCGCGGGCATCTTCGGCGATGCCTTCCCCGACCGCTACTTCGACGTCGGCATTGCCGAGGGCCACGCCGTCACCTTCGCGGCCGGCCTGGCCACGGAGGGGATCCGGCCGGTCGCGGCCATCTACTCGACGTTCCTGCAGCGGGCGTACGACTCGGTGATCCACGACGTCGCCATCCAGAAGCTGCCGGTCGTCTTCGCCATGGACCGGGCCGGGCTGGTGGGCAACGACGGCCCCACGCACGCGGGGCTGTACGACATCGCCTACCTGCTGGCGGTGCCCAACATGACCGTCACCGCGCCCAAGGACGGCGCAGAGATGCTGGCGCTGCTGCGCCTGGGCGTGGAAGAGGCGACCGGACCGTTCTCCCTGCGCTACCCGCGGGACAACGTGCCGGCCGCCGTGCCGCCACTGAGCGAGATCCCGCCCATCGAGTACGGCAGCTGGGAGATCCTGCGCCGCGGCCGCGACGTCGCCCTGCTGGCGACCGGCACCATGGTGCTGCCCGCGCTCGAGGCCGCGGAGCTGCTGGCGGCGGACGGCATCAGCGCCTCCGTCGTCAACTGCCGCTTCCTCAAGCCCATGGACGTGGCCACCCTGACCTGGGCGGCCGAAAACCACGATGCCCTGCTCACCATCGAAGAGGGGACCGTGGTCAACGGCTTCGGCGCTGCGCTGGAGCGGGAGATCGAGCCGACGCGCGCGCACCGACCCGAGCTCCGGGTCGAGGTGATGGGCGTGCCCGACCGCTACGTGGACCACGCCGCCCGCGGCGAGCAGCTCGAGGAGGTGGGGCTGACCCCCGCCGGCATCGCGCGCAGCGCGCGCGGCCTCCTGGGCTCGCCCCGCCCGATGCCGGTGCACGGGACCGCCTGATGCCCCCCCCGACGGGCGCAGCCGCGGGTGCCGGCGGCGTGCGGGGTCGCCCGCCGCTGCGGCGCATCGGCATCGTGGGCCAGTCCCGCTACGGCGACCTGGGCGCCACCGCGCGCGCCGTCGCCACTTTCGCCGGGGCCAACGGCCTGACCCTGAGCGTGGAGGAGCGGCTCGCGGACCTGCTCCCCGGCGCCAGTGCCTTCGTCCCGGGCGAGATCGACCTGCTGCTCACGCTGGGCGGCGACGGCACGCTGCTGCGCGGCGCCCGCATGGTCGCGCCCTTCCACACGCCGGTGCTGGGCATCAACCTGGGGTATCTCGGGTTCCTGACCTCGGTGGGCGTGGAGGACCTGGACGTTGCCCTCGCCCGCGTGCTGGCCGGCGACTACTGGCTCGACACCCGCATGACGCTCCAGGCGGTGGTCCACGGCAGCGCTGGAGCCCGGAGCGAGCCCTACGTCTGCCTCAACGACGCCGTCCTGCACAAGGGCGGCTTCGCCCGCTCCATCCGCCTGGCCGTGCGCGTGGGGCAGGATGAGGAGCCTGTCGCCACCTACGCCGCCGACGGCATCATCCTGTCCACGCCCACCGGCTCGACGGCGTACTCGCTCTCGGCGGGCGCGGCCATTGTCGTGCCCACGGTCGAGTGCATCCTGGCGACGCCGATCTGCCCGCACACCCTGGCCGTCCGCCCGCTCATCCTGCCAGCGTCCACCGTGGTGTCGGTCGAGGTGCTCTCTCCCTCGGAAGAGCTGGTCCTGACGGTAGATGGCACGGACGGCG
Organism: Gemmatimonadota bacterium; assembly: GCA_017881445.1. Lineage (GTDB taxonomy): Bacteria > Gemmatimonadota > Gemmatimonadetes > Longimicrobiales > RSA9 > JADGQX01. The sequence goes on from JADGQX010000047.1 coordinate 14,235, forward strand.
AGGGGCTTCAGCCAGGCGACCGCCTGGTCGTCCGCCGCGGTGACGCGGCCGTTCCCCTGGTCCGCTTCCCCGGGCAGAGCTTCTTCGCCACCCTCCGCCGCAAGCTGCACTGGAGCATCGCCCAGGACGGGCGGCGGTAGCGCGCAGAGCGCCGACGTCAACAGCGGCTCACGCGGAGGCGCTGAGCACGCAGAGGGCATCCGTTGGCCTGCCAGGGCCCACGGCGACGGCCGACTTCCTTTATTGGGGTTACATCATGCCCGGCTCGCGGCGGACCGCCGCGTCCGAAGTTCCGCAGGGTGTTGCCTTTAGACAACAAAACAGTCTCGACGTTCCCGGTGCCTGCAGGTGTTACCGGTCGGCCGAGGCGGCCGGCTCTGCGTGCTCGGCGCCTCCGCGTGAGCCAGAGCTTGTCCCAGGCGCCCATTGATACGCCCCCCCGGCCGCGGGTATTTTCGCGCATGCTGCTGGAACTCCGCATCCAGAACTACGCCATCATCGAGCGGCTCTCGCTGCGGCTGGAGCCCGGGCTGAACGTGCTCACGGGGGAGACGGGCGCGGGCAAGTCCATCGTGGTAGGGGCGCTCTCGCTGCTACTGGGCGAACGCGCCTCCGCGGACGCCGTGCGGGCCGGCTCGGACAAGGCGGTGGTGGAGGGCGTGTTCGACGCCGGCAGTGTTCCCGCCATTGCCGTGCACCTGGAGGAGCAGGGTCTCGAGCTGGAAGACGGGCTGCTGATCCTGCGGCGCGAGGTGGCGGCGGGCGGGCGCAGCCGGGCCTGGGTCAACGGCTCCTTCGTGACGGCCGGGTTCCTGGGGGAGCTGGGTCGCCTGCTGGTGGACCTGCACGGGCAGCACGAGAGCCAGAACCTGCTGCGGCGGGAGGAGCAGCGGGCGATCCTGGACGCGTTCGGCGGCTGCACGGCGCTGGCGGCGCAAACGGCGGCGGCGCACGCGCGGCTGCAGGCGGCGCGCCGGGGGCTGCGGGAGCTGGATGCGCGCCGGCGGGACGCGGAGCAGCGCTCGGACTTCCTGCGCTTCCAGGTGACCGAGATCGAGAAGGCGGTGGTGCGGCCGGGCGAGGAGGACCATCTCGAAGAGGAGGCCAACCGGCTGGAGCACGCGGAGGAGCTGGCCCGGCATTCCTCGCGTCTGCACAGCGCGCTCTACGCCGCCGAGGACTCCATCACCTCGACGCTGGCGGAGCTGCGGCGCACGCTGGAGCACCTGGTGCGCATCGACCCCACGCAGGAGGATGCCCGCGAGCTGCTGGAGTCCGCGCTTTACTCCCTGGAGGAGCTGGGCCGCCGCATGGGCGACTACGCCGCGGCGGTCGAGAACGATCCCGCCCGGCTGGACGAGATCCGCCGGCGGCAGGACCTGCTCTTCCGCCTCAAGTCCAAGTACGGGCCCACGCTGGAGGACGTCGTCGAGCTGGGCCGCCGCGCTCGCGGCGAGCTCGACCTGCTGGAGGGAGCCGACTTCGAGCGCCGGGCGTTGGAGAAGGAGGAAGCGGACGCGGCGGCCGCCCTGACCGGCGCCGCGGGCCGACTTTCCGGCGCGCGGCGGACGGCCGCGGGGCGCCTGGCCGACGAGGTCAACGCCGTGTTCCCCGAGCTGGGACTGAGCGGCACGTTCCGCATTGGACTGGAGCCGCTGCGGGAGCCCGATGCAAACGGCGGCGAGGACATCGAGTTCCTGGCGGCGCTGAACGTGGGGTTCGACGCCAAGCCGCTGGTGCGCGTGGCCTCCGGGGGCGAGCTCTCCCGCGTCATGCTAGCCCTCAAGACGGTGCTGGCGGCCCTGGACCGCGTGCCCACGCTCGTCTTCGACGAAGTGGACGTCGGCATCGGCGGCCGGGTGGCGCTGCAGGTGGGCGACCGCCTGCAGCGCGTGGCCGGGCACCACCAGGTCTTCGTCATCACGCACCTGCCCCAGATCGCCTCCCGCGCCGACCATCAGCTGCTGGTGGAGAAGGTGGAGCAGGAAGGCACCACCCTCACCCGCGTTGCCGAAGTGCGCGACGACGAGCGCGTGCGCGAGCTCGCCCGCATGCTGGGCGGCGACCCCGAGAGCGCCACCAGCCTGGAGCATGCCCGCGAGCTGCTGGACGCGCCCCGGACCGCCCGGGCGTAGCCGCGCGGCCGAGGTGCAGTTGCCCGGGCACATCCCTCCATCCGCATTTGACGCCACCGCCCCCCGAGGGCATACTTCGCCGCCGTGACGACCAGTGAAGCGGAAGCGAGCGTGAGCGTGCCGGAAACGGCCACGAGCGGATGGGAGCTGACGGGCAACCACTCCGTCTCCATCCCGCTCATCGACCGGGCCACGGGCGGGCTGGTGCGCATCGGCGTGCTGCACCGGGGGGCCCTGGGCATAGTGGAATGGGCGGGGGCGGAGGGCGAGGCGCTACTCGCGCCGGCGCTGCGCGTGGACGGCTCGCCGCTCGCACTGCCCACGCCCGAGTGGGAGCGCCTGGACGCGTGGATCCCCCGCTTCACGGCCGACGCCGAGGGGAAGCTGCGGGTGCGGGGCACGATCTGCGCGCCGGCGGGGCACGAGCCGGGGCTGCGCGGCGCCGTGTACATGCTGGAGGTGGAGAACCGGGGGCGCGCCGAGCGCGAGGTGGAGGTGGCGCTGGAGGGCGCCTGGAGCCGGTCGCTGCGCCGGGTCACCAGCGAGCGGCTGTGGGGCGAGCGCAACCGCGTGGCCGTCGCCGGGGCGGGCGTGGTGCTGGAGGCGGCGGCCGCGGGTCCGGCCCTCGCCCTGGTCAGCGGCGGCACGGGCGAGATGCTGGCGCACGAGGTGGCGACCGAGGACGGCGCCGTGGTCGAGGGCGCCGGCGTCGCCGTGCCCAACGGAAGCCCCGTCCGCATCCGCGTCGGCAGACGGCTCAAGATCGGGGCGGGGAAGCGCGGGCTGGTAGCCTTCTACCTGGGCGTGGCGCCCGAGGGCGATGGGGCGCTGGCCACGGCGCTGCAGCTGCGGCGCGTGGGCGCTACCGAGCTGCTGCGCGCAGGGCGCCTGGAGCTGGCGCGCCTGGCCCGCACGCCCGAGCGGACCGAGTGGGCCACCCGCCTCAACCGCGCGCTCTTCTTCAACTACTTCTTCGCCGTGGGCCGCGCGGTGGACGACGACCGCTTCTACCCGGTGAGCTCGCGCTCACCGCAGCTGGCGGACGGACCCACCTTCCGCGAGCGCGATGCCCTGCTCTGGAGCCTGCCGGCGGTGACGCTGCTGGACCCGTGGCTGGGTCGCGAGCTGCTCATGCGCGCCTTCGAGCAGTACTCGCACCGGGCGGGCGAGCATGTCCGCTACCTCGACGGGACGGTGCTGTCGTCGGGCTTCGGGCTGGATCAGGCCTGCGCCTACGGCGTCGCCCTCGAGCGCTACGCCCGCGAGGCCCGGGACGAGCACATCGGCGAGGACCCGCTGGTGCAGGACGTGCTGCGGGACCTGGACGACCTGCTCTTCCACAAACTGCACCCCGAGGTGTTCCTGGCCGGCACGGAGCTGCTGCCCTCGGGGGACCCGGCGGACCACCCCTTCGTCACCTACGACAACGCCCTGCTGCACGCCTTCTGCCGGGCCATCGGGCGCTTCTGGGTGGCCGATCACGAGGCGGACCGGGCCCTGCTGGCCGGCGGTGCCGAGGAGATCGAGGCCGCCGTCTGGCACGACTGCACCGCCGACGTGCAGTCCACGCGCCTGCTGGCGTGGTCGGTGGACCTGCAGGGCGAGGCGGCCGTCTACGACGATCCCGCGGGCTCCCTCGGGCTGCTGCCGTTCCTCGGCTTCTGTGACGCCGAGGACCCGATCTGGCAGGCGACGATGGAGTTCCTGGCTTCGCGGCACTACCCCTTCTGGCTGGGCGAGCGCCCGTTCCCGGGGCTCGCCTCGCGGCGCCACCCCGCCGCCGCCTCCCTCGCCGCCCTCTGCACCGGGCTGCTGGGGCCCGGCAAGGCGGACGCGCTCAAGGTGCTGGCGCGCCTGCCGCTGGACGACGCTATTGCCTGCGAGGCCTGGGACCCGGACAGCGGCCAGCCCGTGCTGGGCACGCACCACGCCGCCCTGGCGGGCTTCGTCGGCTGGGCGCTCTGGCACGCGCTAGAGGGCACCAGCCCGCAGGCGTCCGGCGGCGACGCCGGGACCCCACCCGGCCCGAAGCGGCGCAAGAAGCCGGGCGGCAAGGGCGCCTAGTGCGGATTCTGTTCGCCGCCTCCGAGGCGCTCCCCTACTGGACGACCGGTGGCCTCGCCAATGTCGCGCGCGCTCTCCCCGATACGCTGGCGGAGCGGGGCCACGACGTGCGGGTGATCCTGCCCTTCTACCGCACCATCAAACAGCAGCGCCTCGCGCTGGAGGAGGAGGGGAAAGGCGTGGTGCCGTGGCCCGGCGGCTCGCGGCCGGTGCGCTACCTGCTACACCGGCCCGCCCAGGGCGCGCCGGCGCTGCTCGTGGACGAGCCCGAGCATTTCGACACGAAGCACCCGTACGGCTCGGCACGGGAGGATCCGCTGGTGACGGCGGAGCGCTTCGCCTTCTTCGCCCGTACCGTGGTGGAGCGGGCCCGGGTGTGGGGTGCCGATGTGGTGCACCTGAACGACTGGCAGACCGGCCTGGTGCCGGTCTACGCGTTCCTGGACGGCATGCCCGCCGCCAGCGTTTTCGCCATCCACAACCTGGCCTACCAGGGCAACTACGCGCCGCAGCTCCTGGAAAGAATCGGCATCCCCCGCTCCTTCTTTCGGACGGAGAACGGGCTCGAGTTCTGGGCCACCGCCTCCTTCATGAAGGCCGGCCTGGCCCTGGCGGACCGGCTGGTCACAGTCTCGCCGACCTATGCGCGGGAGATCCAGACGCCCGAAGGCGGCGTGGGCTTCGACGGGCTGCTCCGCTTCCGGCGCCGGCTGCTGCACGGCATCCTCAACGGCATCGACCGCGAGCTCTGGAACCCGGCCACGGATCTGGCCCTGCCCCAGCGCTACGATGCCCGGACGCTCGACGCCAAGGACGGCGTGCGCGCCGCCCTGCTGACCGACCTCGGCCTCGAGGACCGCGGGCCGCTCCTGGTCGCCGTCACCCGCCTCGCCCAACAGAAGGGAATCGATCTGCTACTGGGCGCGATTCCCTGGATCCTGGAGCACGGGGGCAGCCTCGCGGTGCTCGGCAGCGGCGAGCGGGTGTACGAGAAGGCGCTGGTGGCGGCGGCGGCGGCCAATCCCGGCCGCATCGCCGTGGAGCTGGGGTTCAACGATCCGCTCGCCCGGCGCCTGTACGCCGGCGGCGACTTCTTCCTCATGCCCAGCCGCTACGAGCCCTGCGGACTCGGCCAGATGATCGCCCAGCGCTACGGCACGCCGCCGGTCGTGCGGCGCACGGGCGGGCTGGTGGACACGGTGCAGGACGGCCTCACCGGCTTCTCCTTCCCGGAGGACACGCCGCAGGGGCTCAGCCACGCACTCCAGCGTGCGTTCCGCGCCTGGCGCGGGCGCCGCTGGGGAACCCTGCGCCGTCGCTGCATGGCGCTCGACTGGTCCTGGAACCGCTCCGCGACGCAGTACGAGGAGGTGTACCGGATGGCCGTGGGGGCCGCGAAGCCGCAGGGCCGGAGCCATGACTGAGGCCGGGGCGGGCCGTTGACTGCACCCGCCCGCGTGCATAGATTTTTGCGCTCGACAGCGCGGGAATAGCTCAGTTGGTAGAGCGTCTGCTTGCCATGCAGAAGGTCGCCGGTTCAAGTCCGGTTTCCCGCTCTCACACACGTCATCCGGGCGCCGCGGGCACGTGGCGAAGTGGCTAACGCAGACGCCTGCAAAGCGTCCATTCGGCGGTTCGAATCCGCCCGTGCCCTCTGTAACACAACAACTTAGCGAAGCGGTGTGCGCCGTTTGTGCGCCGCGGGTGAGAAACGAAGCCCCCGGGGACGGTTCCCCGGGGGCATTTCGTTCTTCGTCGGTCGGCCTGACGGCCGCCCGGTTACGCCTCCAGCTCCATCACCGCCAGCACCGTCCGCCCGTCCGCGTGCTGGTAAGCCCGCTGGAGTGCCGATGGATCGCGCCACCCGCCCGCGGCCATCACGTCCTGAAGGGGCATGTGCTTCCGGGCGGTGGCCCAGCCGCGCCGGAACGCGTGCCAGCCGCCCCGCGTCTGGTGCTGCAACTTCGCCCGGTCCTCCGCCTGCCGGATCCAGTAGTACGCCGTTTCCTTGGACAGCGGCTCCGACGGGTTGCGCCGTGCGGAGAACAGGAGCGCGTTGCCGACGAGCGCACGGGTCCGGATATAGTCGGCCAGGGTCGCCCGCAGCCCCTCGGGGATCGGGACGATCCACTCCACGCCCTCCTTGTCCGCCTCCGCGTCCCACCGGATGGCGGCGGCCCACTCCTCCGTGAGGTACTCCTCCGCGCCGGCCGCGGCGAGCGCGCCCTGTACCTGTTTCTGCGTCAGGAGGACGTCGGCGACGCGCAGCGCGACGATGGAGCCGAGCCGCCGCCCGGTGAACCATGCGAGATGCAGCATCACCCGGAACGCCCCGCGCCGGTCCAACCCGTCCGCCTGCTCGAGCAACTTCTCGAAGCGCTCGCGGGTGGCCACAGGACGCGCCGGGTTCGGCTCGGCGGGGAGGGGGATTCCCCGGAGCGGGTTGTGTGAGATAAGCGGGCGGCCGCCGGTCCGGAACACCGATGCCCAGTTGAATGCCGCGTGGAGGACACCCAGCTCTTTCGCGATCGTCCCGGCGCGCACCTTCTTCCCGCCGTTACCGCCGCCCTTCGCCTTCAGAGTTCCCGTCTGCCTCCGGGAAACGTACGTCTGCACCTGGTGCGGCCCGAGATCCGCCACGGGGAAGTCGGCGCCCACGTGCGCCCGGAAGAGCCCGAACGCCTTATCGACCTCGCGCCGGCGCTCGCGGCTCAACAGAGCGTCGCACTCGCGTAGGTACACGGCCTGGAGCTGAGCCAGCGTCAGGTTGTCCAGCGTCGCGCCGGTCAACTTCGCCGTCGCCAGCTCCTTCGCGAGCGCCTTCGCCTGCTCCACCGCCAGCTTCCGGTCGCCGTGCTTCAGTGAGCGGACGTCGTGGCGTGTGCGAGCCTTCCCGCCTATGCTCGTTGTCCGGCCGAGAACGACGTCCCGGTAGATGGAGCCGGGCGCCCGCTCGAAGATGCGCACCTGGACGCCGGCAGCCTCAACCGTCTTGGACCACGTGGTTTTTCTTCTCATCTTTCGACTTCCGGATCGGGTGAAGTGCCGGCCGACGCCAGGGCGCGGCCACCCTCATCGCGTTGAAGCCGTCCGAAAAGCGCGAGCGCGTGCAGCATGGCCATGGCGTAGTCCGTGAACGCAAAGCTGGCACTCGGATGGCCGCTTCCGCCACCGACGATCGATGCCGGCCGAGATCGCCACATCTACGTAATCAAGGGCCCGCTAGCCACCGAGGGAGAGGTGCGCCTCCTCTCCATCATCAAGAAATCGTCGCTTCAGTTCAGGAGCCTGGACGTTGCTGAGACCCCGCGCGTGTCCCTGCATGAGGTTCGCCGCCAGATCGCCTCAGCGGAGGGGGTCATCGCCCACGTGCTGAGCCAGAACAGGGTGGGGGCTCTCGTTCACAACGCCAGGTGCGCACTCATCGCGGGCATCGCTGCCGCAAGCGACAAGATCGTCTTGCTGCTTCAAGAGGGCTCCGCGGCCCAGCCGATCGACTACCGCGACGTGGTCTCGTACTACGGAAGCGCCGACAATCTCAGCACGGTCGTCGAACCCTTCGTGAGACAGGTGGTCACGCGCCTTCAGGTGACCGGCGGCGATCAGCCTGCTCGGCCTGAAGGACTCTTGCAGCGACTCGATCTGGGTGAACTCGCGGCAGAGAACGAAATCGTTCGTCTCCGGTCATACTTCGTCGAGACCGCGCAGTTCAATGACGCCCGCCGGGGGAATGCTCGCCTGCTCACCGGAAGAAAGGGCGCCGGCAAGACCGCGATCTTCTACGCTGTGCGCGATTCCCTCCCACACGGGCACTCAACCCTGGTGCTCGACCTGAAGCCCGAGGGGTACCAGTTCCTGGAGCTACGTGAGGTTGTCCTAAACAAGGTGTCGGCTGGGTTCCAGGCGCACACTCTCACCGCGTTCTGGCAGTACTTGCTGCT
>JADGQX010000048.1 GCA_017881445.1 Gemmatimonadota bacterium
GCGCGGCCGCGAGCCGTTGCGGCGCCGCTCTGCCCGGCGCCCCGGCGGCGGGGGCCCTGGCCGCGGGCGCCCTGGCGCCCGGCCTGGGAGCCGCGCTCGCGCTGGCGGGTATGGCGGCGCCGGCCGTGGAGTGGCTCATCGAGTAGACGTCGGCGCTTACCGCGCAGACGTCGCCCGGGCTCAGATCCGCGCCGCCGCGGGGGGGCATCACCTCGGGGTGCGCCTTCGGTTTGGCCACGCCCAGGTTCACCAGCCCGACGATCGCGGGATACGATCCGTCAATGTTCAGCCACTTGTGCGCATGCAGCGTCGGCGCCATGGCCGTGCCGCTCGCGTCGGCCCCGTGGCACAGGGAGCAGTGTCCCGCGCCGGTGAAGATCGTGCGTCCGAGGGCTATGGCCGCGGCCGTGATCGGCGGGCAGCCGGCGGCGGCGACCTTGGCGACCGCCTTGACCGGCGAGGCCTGGGCCACGGCGGTCACCGACCATGCGAGCAGCAGCGCGGTCGCCGCGAGCGCCGCGCCGATTTGCAGTGGTTGGCGTCCCATCGCCTGCGTCTCCCTACTCCGTGGAGCCCGTGGCGTGGTCGCTGTCGGAGGAGGCGCGCGCCGAACTGGTGCACGGTTCCCGTGGGGTCGGGCTTGCCCCGCCTCGCGTCCCCTGCTTCGAGGTCGACAGGCACCAACAGGATACGCATGGACTGCGCCGCGGCCCGACGCGGCCCGTGTCGAGCGAACGCGGTCAGCTCCCGTCGATGGGTCGGGGTTCTCCCGACACCATCGGGCCGCGTACGGAGTATCATGTTCAGAGGGGCGCCGAGTGGGCGTACCCGTATCCGCAGTCCGGAGATCCATGGCACGGATCCGCCTCACGCGCGCCTTCGCCGTCCTGGTGCTGATCCTGGCACAGGCGGCGCTCGGCCTGCCCCACCGCACGATGGGGGAGGCCGCGGTAGCGCACGGGCAGGCGACGGGCGGCGGCACGGCCCAGGGCGACTGCCATCACGGCGGCACCTCGCACCGGGATGCGCCCATGCCTCCGTGCGGGTCGTGCCCGGCCTCCATGCCCGGGCCCATGGGCGGCGGCTGCGTGGACATGGCCGGCTGCGGCCCCAGCTCGGCTTCCCCGAGCGCGCCGGCGGTTGCCCTGCTGTCTACCGTCTCCGTGACCGATCTTCCGTCGGCGATCTCCGCGCCGGCGGCCCACGACTTCATACCAGACCCTCCTCCTCCTCGCGCCTGATCGTTCGAGAATCGGACGCGCTCCGCGGCTGAGCGCGCGACCCCCGAGGGTTGCGTGCTCGGTCCAGCGGCGAGCGCGACCGGCCGCCTTCGTGCGTCCGGTACCTGACGAGCGATTCCGTACGCCGTCCGCGTCCCACCCGGGGCGGACGGCACGGAGCCCAGAGGAGGCTCAATGCTCACGCGATACACGCTCATCCTGGCGGCGGCCGCCGCGCTGGCAGGGCCCGCGCCTTCAGCGGGGCAGACGCCCGGCCACGCGGACACGCTGACGCTGGCGCAGGTCTATGCCCTGGCGCGGGCGCGCAGCCCCCGCGTTGCCGCCGCCGTGGCCGTAGCCGATGCCAGCGCGGCGCGCGTGCCCGGCGCCGGGCTCCCGCCCGATCCGTCGTTCCAGATCGGGGTGATGAACCTGTCGCTGCCGTCGCTGTCGGCGAATATGCCCTCTTCGATGGCACCGCAGCTTCAGGTCATGCAGATGCTGCCCACGCCCGGAAAGCTCGGGCTGGCGGAGCAGATCGCCGGGCAGTCGGCGGCCATCGCTAGGGCTGACGCTTCGGAAGCCTGGTGGGAGGTGCGGGCGAAGGCCGCCATGGCCTTCTACGACGTCTACTCCGCCGACCGGCAGATCGCCGTCATGGAGAAGACGGTCCGGCTGCTCGAGGACTTCCGCCAGGTCGCCCAGGCCATGTACTCCTCGGGCGAGGGTCGCCAGAGCGACGTGCTCCGGGCGGGCGTGGAGGTGGCGAAGATGCAGGCGGAGATCGCCCGCATGCGTGCCATGCGCACGGCCGCCGTGGCCAAGTTGAACGCCGCCCTCGACCGGCCGGCGGACACACCGGTGCCCGCGGTCACGCTCCCGCCGCTGCCGCTGGCCGTCCCCAGCGCCGACACGCTCTACGCCTGGGCCGAGGCCACGCGCCCGATGCTCGAGCGCGGCCGTACCGGGGTGGATCAGGCGAAGGCGCAGAGCGCGCTGGCGCGCAAGGAGATCTGGCCGGACCTCACGTTCGGGCTCCAGTACGGCCAGCGCCCGGGTGCCATGGGCACCGAGCGCATGGGCAGCGCCATGGTCGGCTTCACGGTGCCGATCTTCGCCCGCAGCCGTCAGCTGAAAATGCGCGACGAGACCGTGGCGATGAGCCGGATGGCCGCGGCGGACCTCGGCGACATGCGCGCGCAGGTCCGCAGCGGCCTGGGAGAGCTCACCGCCGACCTCGACCGCGACCGCACGCTCGTGGCCCTCTACCGTTCGCAGGTCCTGCCTCAGGCGCAGGCGAACGTGCAATCGGCGATCTCGTCCTACCGCGTGGGCAGCGTCAACTTCATGACGCTCCTCGATGCGCAGATGACGGAAAACCAATACGAACAGCAGCTCTACGCTATGCTGGGCCAGTATGGTGCCTCGCTCGCGGAGCTCGAGATGACCATCGGCCGTGAGATCCCGGCGGCCGGCCAACTGCTGGCGGAGGCCCGATGAACACCAGGAAACAGATCATCCTGTCCGCCACGCTGCTGGTGGTGGGCGTGCTCGTGGTCGTGCTCTACAGTGCGTTCCGCCGGGCGCCGGGCTCCGGCGGCGCGAGCGGGCACGTGCACGGGGCGCCCGCCGCCGACTCGCAAGGCGGGAAGATGTTCAGCATCTCCGAGGAACGCGCCCGCCGGATCGGCGTCGCCTACGCGGTCGCGCACCGGTCCATGCTCGACCAGAGCGTCCGCTCCGTGGGCACGATCGCCTTCGACGAGAGGCACCTCGCCAACGTGGATCCGAAGATCGAGGGCTGGGTCGAGCGGCTGTACGTGGACTACACCGGCGCAGCGGTTCGCAAGGGCCAGCCGCTCATGGCGGTCTACAGCCCGATGCTGGTCTCGGCCCAGGAGGAGCTGATCCTCGCCCGCCACCTGCTGGACGAGGCCAGGGACGGTGGCCCCGCCGCCACCAACGCACAGGAGCTGCTGGCGGCGTCCCGACGTCGCCTGAGCTACTGGGACATCCCCGCCGAGGAGATCGCACGCATCGAGCGGACGGGGCAGACGCAGAAGACGGTCGTGCTGCGCTCGCCCGCGGACGGCGTGGTCACGGAGAAGAACGTGGTCCAGGGCACGCGCATCATGCCGGGCATGGACCTGTTCAAGATCGCCGACCTCTCGGTCGTGTGGCTCCAGGGCGAGGTGTTCGAGAAGGACCTGTCGCTGGTGCACGTGGGCCAGCCGGCCAGGGTGACGATCGACGCCTACCCGGGCCAGGTCTTCCAGGGCCGCGTCACCTTCATCGCGCCCAGCGTCTCTCTCGAGAGCCGCACGGGCACGGTGCGCGTGGAGCTGAACAACCCCGGCCAGCGCCTGAAGCCGGGCATGTACGCGGCACTGCAGATCGACGTCCCGGCGCGTGCCCCCGCGCTCGTCGTGCCGCGCACGGCCGTGCTGACGACCGGTCAGCGCTCGATCATCTTCGTGCGCCACGACGACGGCATGCTCATGCCCCACGAGGTGAAGGTCGGCCTCGCCGTGGGTGACACGGTCGAGATCCTGGCCGGCATTCCCGAGGGTGCGACGGTCGTGTCCTCGGCCTCCTTCCTGGTCGACGCGGAGTCGAACCTCGGCGCCGCGTTGCAGTCGATGCCGGGGATGGACATGGGGCCGGCCGCCGCGACGACGAAGGGGAAGAACCCGGCGGCGCCGGCGTCGCCTGCGCACCTCGGGCACTGAGGCGACCATGCTGAAGCGAATCATCGAATGGTCGGTCGCCAACAAGGTGATCGTGATCGTGCTGGCGCTATTCGCTGCGGCGGCGGGCGTGATCGCCGTGCGGCGCACGCCGCTGGAGGCCCTGCCGGATCTGTCGGACGTGCAGGTGATCGTCCAGACCGACTACGACGGGCAGGCGCCACAGATCGTGGAGGACCAGGTCACGTACCCGGTCGCCACGGAGATGCTAAAGGTGCCGGGCGCGCAGACAGTGCGCGGCTACTCCTTCTTCGGCGTCTCCTTCGTCTACGTGATCTTCAAGGACGGCACGGACCTGTACTGGGCGCGCAGCCGCGTGCTCGAATACCTGAACGGGGTGCGTGGGCGGCTGCCGACGGCCGCGCAGGCGACGCTGGGGCCGGATGCCACCGGTCTCGGCTGGGTCTACCAGTACGTGCTGGAGGACACGACCGGGACGCGCTCGCTGGCCGACCTGCGCGCGATCCAGGACTGGTACCTGCGCTACCAGCTCACGTCGGTGCCGGGGGTGAGCGAGGTCGCCTCCGTCGGCGGCTTCGAGAAGATGTACGAGGTCACGGTCGACCCCGTGAAGCTGCGGGCGTACAACGTCCCGGTCACGCGCATCATGGCTGCGCTGGGGGCGTCCAACCAGGATGCCGGCGCCATGATGATGGAGCTGTCCGGGCGCGAGGTCATGGTGCGCGGCCTCGGCTACCTGAAGGGCATACCCGACATCGAGAGCGTCGTCGTCGGCTCCACGGCCAACGGCACGCCCATCCGGGTGGTGGACCTGGCCACGGTACAGCTCGCACCGGACGTACGCCGGGGCGTCGCCGACCTGAACGGTCGCGGCGACGTCGTCGGCGGCATCGTGGTCATGCGTTTCGGCCAGAACGCGCTCGCGACCATCGACGGGGTGAAGGCGCGGCTGGCCCAGGTGGAGAAGGGACTTCCGCCCGGCGTGCGCATTCGTGCCGTGTACGACCGGAGCGACCTGATCAAGCGCGCCATCGCCACGCTCAAGGGGAAGCTGCTCGAGGAGTCGATCGTGGTGGCGCTGGTGTGCCTGGTCTTCCTGTTCCACGTCCAGAGCGCGCTGGTCGCCATCCTGACGCTCCCACTCGGCATCCTCATGGCGTTCATCGCCATGCGGCTCGTGGGCGTGAACGCGGACATCATGAGCCTGGGCGGCATCGCCATCGCCATCGGCGCCATGATCGACGCCGCCATCGTCATGATCGAGAACATGCACAAGCACCTGGAGCGGGCGCAGGCGGCGCTCGATGCCGGCCAGGCGCAACCTCGCGGAGGCCCGGGCGCCGAACAGCGGATGGGGCGATGGGGTGATGGGGTGATGGGGGAACCCGCGGCCGAGAGCGCCCGCGTCGCCACGTCCAGGGGTGCCCCCACCCTCGAGGCTGAGGATCGCGGCGAACGCGACGCAGCCGGCATCGTCGCCCCATCTCCCCATCCCCCCATCGCCGTTTCGGCCGTTGGGCGGCTTACGCTTTCCTCGGCCCAGCGCTGGGAAGTCGTCACGGCCTCGGCCAAGGAAGTCGGGCCCGCGCTCTTCTTCTCGCTGCTCATCATCACCGTCTCGTTCCTGCCGGTCTTCTCCCTGGAAGCGCAGGAAGGCCGGATGTTCAGGCCGCTGGCCTGGACCAAGACGCTCTCCATGGCGGCGGCCGCGCTCCTGTCGGTGACGGTGGTACCGGTGGCCATGGGCCTCTTCATCCGGGGCCGCGTGCGCGCGGAGCGGGCCAACCCCATCTCGCGTACGCTGATGCGCGCCTACCGCCCGATCATCGACGGCGTGCTGCGCTTCCGCTGGCCGATCGTGGCCGGGGCGCTCGCCACCATCGTGCTGAGCTGGATCCCCTTCCAGCGCATCGGCAGCGAGTTCATGCCGCCGCTGGACGAGGGCACGCTGCTCTACATGCCGACCACGCTGCCGGGCATTGGCGTGGCCAAGGCGCGCGAGATCCTCCAGCGCCAGGACAGCATCCTGGCGTCGTTCCCCGAGGTGCAGAGCGTGTTCGGCAAGGCGGGGCGGGCCACCACGGCCACGGATCCGGCCGGGCTGGACATGGGCGAGACCACCATCGCGCTCAAGCCGCAGGAGCTGTGGCCGAAAGGCGTGACCATGGATGGCCTGACCGCCGCCCTGGACAGCGCCGTGGCGCTGCCGGGCATCACCAATGCCTGGACCATGCCGATCAAGGGACGGATCGACATGCTGGCGACGGGTATCCGCACGCCCGTGGGGATCAAGATCTTCGGCCCCGACCTGGCGACACTGGAGAGGATCGGGGAGCAGGTCGAGAATGCCATCAAGAGCGTGCCGGGCACGCGCAGCGTCTTCGCGGAGCGTGCGGTCTCGGGCTACTACCTCGACATCCAGATCGACCGCGCCGCGGCTGCCCGCCACGGCATGAGCATCAAGGACATCCAGGACGTGATCTCGACCGCCATCGGCGGCATGACCATCACGCAGACGGTCGAGGGCCGCCAGCGCTTCGGCGTGCGCCTCCGCTACCCGCAGGAGCTGCGCGACGCCCCGGAAAAGCTGGCCCAGGTGCTCGTGCCCATGGCGCACGAGGCGGCCGGCGCCCAGGGCGGCGGCGCCGGCGCCATGGGTGGCGCCGGCGCGCAGGCCGGCTCGGGTGGGAGCGATCAGATCCCGCTGGGCGAGGTCGCCACCATCCGGGAGGTGGCGGGGCCCATGGCCGTGAAGACCGAGGGCGCGTTCCCCACCGCGTGGGTCTACGTGGACGTCACGGGCCGCGACATCGGCGGATACGTCACCGACGCCAAGAAGATGGTGGACGAGATGGTCCGCCTGCCGGCCGGCTACACGCTGCAGTGGTCAGGGCAGTACGAGTACATGCAGCATGCGAAGGAGAAGCTCACCGTCGTCGTCCCGGCCGTGCTGCTCATCATCATGCTCCTGCTCTACCTCAACTTCAGGAGCGTGGGCGAGACGCTGATCGTGCTGCTGTCGCTGCCTTTCGCGCTGGTGGGGGGCGTGATCATCATGGCGCTGCTCGGCTACAACTGGTCCGTCGCCACCGGGATCGGCTTCATCGCCCTGGCGGGTGTGGCGGCGGAAACCGGCGTCATCATGCTCGTCTACCTGGACCACGCCTGGAAGGCGCGCCAGGCCGGCGCGCGCCTGCCCACCACCCGCGACCTGTACGAGGCGATCGTCGAGGGCGCCGTCGAGCGCGTACGTCCCAAGATGATGACCGTGACGGCCATCATCGCCGGGCTGCTGCCGATCATGTGGGGCAACGGCACGGGAGCCAGCGTCATGAAGCGCATCGCCGCGCCCATGGTGGGGGGCATGGTCTCGTCCACCGTGCTCACGCTGGTCGTCATCCCGGCCATCTACTCGCTCTGGCAGGAGGCGCGGCTGCGCCACCTCGCCGGGGCGGCTGTCGGCGACGTCGCCGAGTCGCGCCCGGTGCCCGCCGCGGGTGACTGATAGCGTCTGAGAACCAACGAGGGGGACCGGCGGCGGCACGATGGGCGGTGACGGCTCGATGATGGGCCCGGGCTGGCAGGGCGCCAACGGCATGTACGGCACGGTGTTCTCGTTCACGACGGCGTAGCGCCGGCCGGCGATGGCGGCCGTCCGGTCGCCATCGCGGACCGGGCGGGGAGGGTCACTGTATGCTGGTACTGGCTTTCGTCCAGGGTACGTACCCCATGGGCGGTGGACACATGGGCGGATGGTGGGGCGGAATGACGCTGTTCTGGCTGGTCGTTCTGGCCGCGGTAGTCCTGCTCGTCGTATGGCTCGTCCGGCGAGGCGGCGGTACCCGGTAGGAGACGCCGGAGGCGCGGTAGGCGCCGCCGGCGTCGTCGCACCGGCGGCCGCCCCGGGTCATGGCGCCTTGCTGTGCGTTTGCTCGAGGCCCGCCCGCAGCCCGCGCGCGAGCTTCACCGCGTCGTCCTCGGCCCAGAAGTGCATGAAGTACAGGCGAGGCTCCTCGCCCAGCATGTGGCTGTGCAGCGCCGTCGCCTGGATCCCATTCTCGCGCAGAGCGCGCGTGACCGGGATCACCTCGTCAGTGGTCAGGACGAAGTCGCCCGTGATCGCGGCGCGTCCGCCCCCGGTCGGCTGGAAGTTCAGCGCGGTGGAGATACCCATCGACGGCGGCACTTCCATCCCGTGCTCCAGTACCGGTTGCGCACGCGCTACCGAGACCTGGTAGACGCCGCCGTTCACCTTCCCGTGCCGGCCGAGGGCTGCGGCTACCGCGGCGGTGTCCAGCTCGAGCGGGGTCGGGGGCGCGGCGGCCGGGGGTGCCATCGGCGTCCTCGTGTGCTCGAGGGCGCCGTGGACGGTGGCGCCGATCTCGGCCGGGTCACCGTTGCCCACGATGTGCATGTACAGCACCCGCGGCGACTCGCCGAACAGGTGGTTGTGGATCGCGCTGGCATCGACGCCGCCGGCCTCGAGCGCAGCCAGCACGGGCGCGACTTCATCCTCGGTGAGCACGAGGTCGCCCATGGCCATCGCGTGGCCCGCCCCGGTGCGGTGGAACGCCACCCACGACCCCAGGGCCAGGGCGGGCTTCAGCCTCACACCGCCGACGCTGACGGACAGGTCACCGCGGGGGAAGGAGAACTTCATCGCGCCATCGGGCTGCAGCTGCCCCGTCCGGCCGAGTGCGCGCTCCGTCGACAGCCACTCGGCCGCGTTCGGCGCCGGCGCGGGCTGTTGCGCCAGAAGCGACACCGGCGCGCCCGCGTTCACCAGCATTCCAACCGCGGCCAAAGGGAGCGCGGCGAGCATCGGCCGCATCTTCATGTCGGAACCTCCACGATCGATCGGCGTGGCGCAGCGTGCATGGAACCCGGCAGGACGACGTTGCGCCCCGGCCCGAGCCAGTCGTGCGCGGCCGGGCCCGGACGATACACGTGTATCATCGCGGCCACCAGGCCGGCTGGGGCGAAGCGCAGGGCACCGATGGGCGCGCCGCGCCGGTCAGGGCTGCGCCTGCGCCGAGCCGCCGGCCAGCAGGCGCCGCACCGCCTGCGGTAGGTAGCCGTACAGCGTGCAGCCGACGCAGAAGCCCTGGGTGGCGACGAAGGCGGCCAGCGCCACCGCGCCCGCACAGGCCCAGGCGACGGCGGGCGTGCCGAGCAGGAAGAAGGCGGCAAGGGCGAGGCTGAGCAGGCCGCCGGAGACGATGGCATTGAAGCGCTGCATGGCCGCGTCCTCCCGGGGCGCGTCGGCCAGGCGGCTCGACAGCGCGCGCCAGGCGATGCGGAAGACCGGCTGCCAGCGCGGTCCGCCCACGAGCCCGGCCACGGAGATGGCCCAGGGCACCAGGAGCAGCATCGGCTGGCGTGCGAGCGCGGACGCGGCGATGGTCGCCACGAGTGTCCACTGATTCGCCCGCACGAGCGGCTGCGGGATCTGCGCGCGGGTGGCGGTCGCCGCGGACTCCGGCGCGGAAGCTGGCATTGCAGTCATCTGGTTTGACTCCATGTCGCATTGTCGTCGGCTCGTTGTCGCCAGGAAATGAAAACGGCCACGGGCAGGGTGACCGTGGCCGGAGTTGGCGTGCACGTGCCGGAATGGGAGCCGCAGTGCCTAAGGCTCCTCCCGGCAACAGCCATCCCCACCCACGGTCTGGCTACAGACCGCGGGGCGGGTACAACAGCAGGTGGTGATTCCCCGGAAACCGGGTTGCGGCAGCATTGCTAAGCCCTCCAGGCGCCATTCGTTAGCTAAACCCGGGCCGACCGGGCGAGGTTCCACGCGGCCGCGGCCGGTAGACGGTCGGAGCCGGCCACTCACGGGGCGCACCGTTCGACGGGTCAGAGCCTCAGCCGCCGCAGCAGCTGCGCGTTCAGGGCCACGATCACCGTGCTCGCCGACATGAGCACGGCACCGAGCGCCGGGTGCAGGACGATCCCCCACGGGGCCAGCACGCCCGCCGCGAGGGGAATCGCCACCACGTTGTAGCCGGCCGCCCAACCGAGGTTCTGGATCATCTTGCGATAGGTGGCGCGCGAGAGCGCGACGATGCGCGCCACGTCGCGCGGGTCGTTGCGGACCAGGACGACGTCGCCGGCCTCGACGGCCACGTCCGTGCCCGCGCCGATGGCGATGCCCACGTTCGCGGTCACCAGCGCGGGGGCGTCGTTGACTCCATCCCCGACCATGGCCACGCGCTGGCCACGGGCCTGGAGCTCCTCGATCTTCTCCGCCTTCTGCTCCGGCAGCACCTCGGCGAAGACGGTGTCGATCCCCAGCTCCGCCGCCACGGCGTCGGCTACTGCCCGTGCATCGCCCGTGAGCATCGCCACCTGGATGCCGTCGGCGTGCAGGCGCTCGATCGCCTCGCGCGACTCGGGACGGACCTTGTCGGCGACGGCGAGCACCGCCAGCACCCGGCCGCCCTCCAGGAGGTAGATCGCGCTCTGGCCTCGGGCGGCGAACCGCTCCGCGGCCTGCGCGATCTCCTGCGCAGGCTCGACCGCGAGCTGGCGCAGGAGGTTCGGGCCCCCGACCTCCAGCGCGCGCCCTTCCACCGTCGCCCGCACGCCTCGCCCGGTGAGCGCCTCGAAGCCGGAGGACGGCGGTACCTGCAGCCCGCGCTCGGCGGCACTGGCCACGATCGCCCGCGCGATCGGATGCTCCGAATCCGCCTCGACCGCCGCGATCAGCCGGACGACGTCGTCTTCCGTCATCCCACTCACGGCTTCCGCGTCCACCACCCGCGGCTGGCCCAGCGTGAGCGTACCCGTCTTGTCGAAGACCACGACGTCGAGCCGGCGCGCCTCCTCCAGGCCCCGACGGTCGCGCACGAGCAGGCCGTTGCGCGCGGCGAGCGTGGTGGAGATCGCGATCACGAGGGGAATCGCGAGTCCGAGCGCGTGCGGGCACGCGATCACCAGCACCGTCACCACCCGCTCCACGACGAAGTCGCCCCGCGCGCCGACCACGATCCAGGCGACCAGCGTCAGCAGCGCGGCCGCGACGGCCACGATCGTGAGGATGAGCGCCGCCCGGTCGGCGAGCGCCTGCGCGCGCGACCGTGAGGTCTGCGCCGCGGAAACCAGGCGCATGATGCGGGCGAGGGCGGTGTTCTCGCCGATGCCGCTGACCTCGACGCGCAGCGAGCCGGCGCCGTTGACCGTGCCAGCGATGACCTTGTCCCCGGGCTCCTTCCGGACCGCCTGCGACTCCCCGGTCAGCATCGACTCGTTCACGTCGCTCGCCCCCTCGCGCACGACGCCGTCCGCGGGGATGCTGGCGCCCGGCCGGATGAGGAGCACGTCCCCCTCGCCCAGCGCCTCCAGCGGCACCTCCTCGGTCTGGCCGTTCACCACGCGCGCGGCGGTGCGCGGGAGCAGCCGCGCCAGCTCGTGCAGCGCGCCGCTCGCCTGGGCGATCGAGCGCATCTCCAGCCAGTGGCCGAGGAGCATGATGGTGACCAGCGTCGCCAGCTCCTCCCAGAGCGGCATCCCCGGGTAGCCGAGCGTCACCACCGTGCTGAAGAGGAAGGCGACGCCGATCGCCAGCGAGATCAGCGTCATCATGCCCGGGAGCCGGTCCTTCAGCTCCCGGATGGCGCCGCGAATGAAGACCAGGCCGCCGTACAGGAACACGGCTGCGCCGAAGACCGGCGGGATCCAGTCGCTCCCGGGGAAGCGCGGCGGCGCGTAATGGAGGACCCCCTGCAGCATGGGGCCCCAGATGAGCGTGGGGACGGTCAGCGCCAGCGAGATCCAGAACTTGTCGCGGAACATGGCGACGCTGTGGCCCGCGTGCGTGTCGTGGGCGGCGTGGTTGCCGGGCGCGTCGT
Organism: Gemmatimonadota bacterium; assembly: GCA_017881445.1. GTDB lineage: Bacteria > Gemmatimonadota > Gemmatimonadetes > Longimicrobiales > RSA9 > JADGQX01. Next base: position 11,776 of record JADGQX010000048.1, read on the forward strand.
GCCCGGAGTGCTCGTGCATGAAGGATCTCCGGTCAGGGCATGGGTGGCATGACGTGCCCGCTGGTGCGCATCGGCCCGGGGTGGACGCTGGCGAAGACCGCGAACCCCGCCGAGGTCGTCGAGCCGTAGAAGGGCTTCAGCGCCGGGGGCACGAAGTCCAGGGAGACTTCCGCGCCGATTCCCGGTCGCACGGGGCCCGCCGTGAGCTGGCGGCTGTAGCCCAGGGCGAGCTTGCCCACGCAGAATGTGCGGTCGGCAAGCGCCGGCGCGTCGAGGGCGAGATCGTCGCCGGACTTCTGGTCCAGCTCGCCGCGGCCGAAGATCACGTTGCGATCGTCCAGGTCCAGGCTGGTCTCCAGCAGGCCTGCGTTCGTGACCAGCCCGTGCGCGCGGTTCTGGCCCCACACCAGGGTATTGGCCCACAGCCCGGCCGTCCGCAGAGGCGCGTGATAGGTCAGCGACGCCGTCGCGCGATGGACATCCGTGCGCCCGCCGTCCGCCGCCCGCTCGGCCTGCTTCAGGAATCCATCGGAGAGCTGGATGGCCACCCGGTCGGTCGGCAGCAGCCAGAGCCGCCCGGAGATGAGCGACCAGCCGCCGGCCGACCGGTGCAGCGCGTACATGGGCGTCAGCTCGGGCTGCCAGGCAGTGCCCGACCCCTCGCGAGTCTCGGAGATGCCGAGCGGACCCGCCATGGCCATGTCCATGCCGGCCGTTGCGCGCGGCATGGCCATACCCGCCATGGACGTGTCCTCCGGCATCGTCGTCGGGTGCTGCGGCGGGTGCGCCGGCTGCTGTGCGAAGGCGCCCGTGCCGGCGACCGCGGCAACCACGAGCGCCAACGAGATCGAACGCATCGTTCTTCCCCTCCTCATCCCCATGTGCCGCGGCGCACGGACCATGCCCCACCCGGACCGGGCTCGCGGGAGCGGGCGGGGCGACGGACGAAAGCGGGAACGCCGGTTCCCCGCAGCGCCTCGGCCGGAGCCGGACCGGCGGTGCGGAGCGCGAGGCGCCCGCAGCGGGGTTTTCCCGACACGTGCGGCCTGGCAGCGACGTAGCTTGGAGTGACGAAGTACCGGCGGGCGCCGCCCCGCTGCCACCCGGAGGACCCGAGACATGCGCTGTTTCACGATGCTGCTCACCGCCACCGCGCTGCCACTGGCCGCATGCGGCTCCTCGGACACGCCTACCCAGGCGAATGCGACGGCGCTCCTGGCCGTGTCCCCGGTCGGTGGCGCCATCGGCGTCGATCCCTCGGGCATGGTGACGGTCGGGTTCAATCACGCCATGATGGCGGGCATGCAGCAGTACTCGGCCCTGCACGTGGGCGACGTGAGCGGCCCCGTGGTCGCGGGCAAGTGGGCGCTCTCCGCCGACCGCACGACACTCACCTTCACGCCCTCCGCGCCCCTCAAGTCCAGGACGAAGTACACGATCCACCTCGGCGGCGGCATGGTGGACGCCAACGGCAAGCCCGTGAACATGAACCCCGGCGGGATGATGGGAGGGCAGTATGCCACCGGGTCCATGATGACCGGCGGCGGGATGATGCAGGGGAGCCCGGGTATGATGGGGTCGGCCTGGCAGGGCGCCGGCGGCACGTACGGAATGGTGTTCAGCTTCACCACCGCCTGATCGTACGGCGGACCACGCCGGCGCCGCAGCCGGGGTTGGTCCGGGCGGACGGGCGCCCGTCCACGGACGGGTGCTGGCCCTCGATTCCCCGGCCCCCCATCCTGGCAGAGGCCTGTCCGGCGGGCGCGCCGGCGCCGGGGCCGCTCGGCATCACCTCCGGCGCACCGGAGGGCATATGCGGACGATCCAGATCGCGCTGACCGGAGATCTCGACGAGGACGTCGTCGCCCATCGGGCCATTCCGCGAGCGCTCCAGCTCGCCGCCGCGGCGGTAGGCTGCCGCGTGGCGGCCCGATGGGTCCCCACGACCGACCTCGTGCCCGACGCCGCCTCGACGCTCGATCCCTTCGATGGACACTGGTGCGTTCCGGGGAGCCCTTACGCCAGCGAGAAGGGCGCCCTCGCGGGCATCGCCGACTCCCGTGCCACCGGCCGGCCGTACCTCGGCACCTGTGCCGGGTTCCAGCACGCCATCCTGGAGTACGCCCGTGACGTGCTGGGCGTTGCCGACGCCGCCCACGAGGAAACGGACCCGGGCGCCGCTTCCCCCGTCGTCAGCCGCCTCGCCTGCGCCCTCGTCGAGCGCGATGGACGCGTCCGCTTCGCGCCGGGCAGCCGCATCGCGCGAGCATATGGGCGCGCGGCCGCCGTCGAGGGCTATCACTGCAGCTACGGGCTGAACCCGGAGTACGGGCGGGCGCTGGAGCGGGCGGGACTGGCCATGACCGCGCTGGACGACGACGGCGCCGTCCGGGCCGTGGAGATCCCCTTCCACCCCTTCTTCGTGGCGACACTCTTCCAGCCGGAGCGCTCGGCGCTCGCGGGCTTCCAGCCGCACCCGCTCATCGCCGCCTTCGTGGAGGCCGCGCGCGTGCACGCCGCGGGCCCCGAGTCGCGGGTGGACCGCGGCGCAGCGTTCACGGCCTAGGAGGCCCGCTCCCGGGCTTCTTCCGCCGGCGCGCCCGCTGCGCTCGGCCGGGGCTCCCCGGCGACCCGGGTCTGGATGAGCGCCACCGCCTCCGCGAAGACGGCCTGCTCCCGCAGCAGCTCCGCATGCTCCTCGCGGAACGCGCCGTTGGTCTCCCGCACCGCGCCCAGCAGCTCCTCCGCCGCGTCCGCCGCCCGCAGCAGCGGCACGCCCACGATGACCATGCCCGCACGGAACTGGGCGTGCTCCAGGTGGCCGTTGGCTCGGTCGTGGGTGATGCGACGGAACAGCTCGCGCCAGGCCGGGGGCGGGTTCTCGTTGAGCGTGAACACCAGCTCACAGACACCCGGACGCACGACCTCCGAGGTCTCCTCGTCGACCCCCGTCACCACCACGTCGTGGTAGGTGTTCATTTCCCCTCCTTTGGGGCGGCAGATTCGTCTACAGTAGACATGCCCGAGGGCGCAGGCAATCGTGATCGGTCGCGAGGCGAGTCCGCGCGGCCTTGCCCTTCGCCCCGTCCGCTGCATAGCTCTCGCCCATGCGCGTCGCCATCGTCGGCCTGGGGGCCATTGCGCGGAAGGCGTACCTGCCGCTGCTCGGCACCCGGCCGGGACTGGAGCTCGTGCTCTGCACGCGCGACCTCGCCGCCCTGACGGAGCTCGCGGCGCAGTATCGCGTCGGGACCGTGACCCGCGACGCGGCCGAGCTGCCCGATCTGGGGGTGGAGGCGGCCTTCGTGCACAGCGCCACGGAGTCCCACGCCGCGCTGGCGGGGGCACTGTTGCGCGCGGGGGTCCCCGTCTACCTGGACAAGCCGATCGCCTACGACGAGGCGGCCGCCCGCGAGCTGGTGGAGTTGGCGGAGCGCGCCGGCGCCCTGCTCATGGTCGGCTTCAACCGCCGCTTCGCGCCCATGGTCCGCCGGGTGAAGGACGCGGGCGGCGCGCGCCTGGTCGTGCTGCAGAAGAACCGGGTGGCGCTCCCCGACGCGGCCCGCCGGCTGGTCTTCGACGACTTCATCCACGTGGCGGACACGCTCCGCTACCTGGCCCCGGGCGAGCCGCGGCTCGCCTACGCATCCGCGCTGCGCCGCGCCGGGCGCGTGCACCACCTGGTCGTGCAGCTGGAGGCCGATGGCTTTCACGGCGTCGGCATCATGAACCGGGACAGCGGCGCGGCCGAGGAGGTGCTGGAGGTCATGAGCCCCGGCGCCAAGCACGTGGTGCGCGACCTGGACACGCTCACGGAAATGGCCGGAGGCGAGGAGCGCCGCAGCCGCTTCGGCGACTGGGAGGACGTGCTCCACCGGCGCGGCTTCCCGGCCATCGTGGACCATTTCCTGGCCTGCGTCCAGGGGCGCGAGACGCCGCTGCAGTCCGCCCGCGATGCCCTGGCCACCCATGCCCTCTGCGAGCGCATCGTGGGGCAGATAGACGAAACCGCAACCTGATGACCCACCGCCGTTTCGCGCTCGCTCTCGCGCTCGTGCTCGCGCTCGACAATCCTGACGCCTCGCAGGCCCAGCGCGCCGTCGTCCCCGCCACCCTGGAGCCGCCCCGCGCCTACGTGGTCTACCGGGCGGCCACGCCTCCGCGCATCGACGGGCGCCTCGACGACGGCTCCTGGATGGCCGCGCCCTGGACCGAGGATTTCGTGGATGTCGAGGGATCGTCGTCGCCCCGGCCGCGGCTGCGCACCCGGGCCAGGATGCTCTGGGACGACCGCTACCTCTACATCGCGGCGGAGCTGGAGGAGCCGGACGTCTGGGGCAGCGTGACGCGGCGCGACGACGTCGTCTTCAGGGACGACGACTTCGAGGTGTTCATCGACCCCGATGGCGACACGCACGACTACTACGAGCTGGAGGTGAACGCCCTGGGCACAGTCTGGGACCTGCTGCTGACCCGGCCCTACCGGGACGGCGGCCGGCCGCTGGATGGCTGGGACATCCACGGGCTGCGCCTGGCGACCCGGGTGCAGGGCACCCTCAACCGGGCGGGCGACCGGGACCGCGGCTGGACGGTCGAGATGGCGCTGCCCTGGGAGGCGCTGCGAGAGGCCGCGCCCGAGCGGCGGGCGCCTCGCCCCGGCGAGCGCTGGCGCCTCAACTTCTCCCGGGTGGAGTGGGACGTGGACGTGCGCGCCGGGCACTACCTCAAGCGCACCGACGCCGCCGGACGGCCGCTGCCGGAGCATAACTGGGTCTGGTCGCCCCAGGGCGCGGTCAACATGCACATGCCCGAGCGCTGGGGCTTCCTGCAGTTCTCCGCCCGGGTGGCGGGGAGCGGGTCGGAGGCGTTCGTTCCGGATCCCGACCAACCCGTGCTGGACGCGCTGCGAGCGCTTTACTACGCCGAGCGGCGCTACCACGAGCGCCACGGCGCGTATGCGGCGGATCTCGCGGCCCTCGAGGACCTGCCCCCCGGCGCCGCCGGCGCGCAGTTCCGGCCCCGGCTGCAGGCCACCACCGACCTGTTCCAGGCCGACGCGCCCACCGCGGGCGGCGCCGTGCTGCACATCCGCCAGGACGGGAAGAGCTGGACGACGCCCCGCTGACCGGCAGCCTTGCAGCCGCCTCGCCTGCGGGCCTACGTTTGCGCCGGCTCTGTACGCCCCCCAGGCACTTCGCGGGAGCCATGAACAAGCGAGAATTCGTCAAGACGCTCGGCGCCGGGATCGTCGGTGCCGCGGCGACCGGGCTGCCGGTCGGCGCCGCCGCGGCAGCCGCCCCGGACGGCACCTCCGCCGCCCCTCCGCCGCCCGAGCGGGTCATGAACTGGGTCTGGATCACGCCCACGCCGGAGCCCGTGCCCGGCGGGCCGCCCGCCCCTCCACCGCCCACGGTGGACGAGTGGAAGCGCCGCTTCGCCATGCTGCGCGCGAACAACATCCACGCGATCCTCCCCGAGATCTACGACGGGCGCAAGGCGCATTACGCCAGCGGCTTCCTCCCCCGCGCCGCCGACGACTGGCTGGGCACGATCCTGCCCCTGGCCAGGGCCGAGGGGCTCGAGGTCCACGCCTGGATGGTCTCCATGCCCTGCAACATCCCGGAGATGTGGGCCCAGCACCGCGACTGGTTCGACGTGAACGGCCGGGGCGAGTCGTCCGTGGACAAGCCCGCCTACGTGGACCACTACCGCTTCACCTGCCCCAACCAGCCGGGCTCCCAGGATTTCATCAAGAAGCGCGTCGAGGAGATCTGCTCGATCGACGGGCTCGATGGCATCCACTTCGACTACATCCGCCACCCCGACGTCGTCATCGCCCAGGCGCTGCAGCCGAAGTACGGCATCGTCCAGGACCGCGAGTACCCCGAGTACGACTACTGCTACTGCGACGTCTGCCGCGCCGCCTGCCGCAAACAGTACGGCTTCGACCCCATGACGCTGAAGGACCCGGCCGTTAGCGCCGAGTGGCGGGACTTCCGCTACGACAGCGTGACCAACCTGGTCAACCGCCACCTCATCCCCGTCGCCCGCAAGAAGGGGAAGAAGACCTCGGCCGCGACGTTCCCCAACTGGGAGGCCGTGCGCCAGCGCTGGCACCACTGGGACGTCGACTACGTCCTCCCCATGCTCTACCACAATTTCTACTACGGCGATGCCAACTGGGTGCGCGACCACACCCGCGCCGGCATCGATCGGCTGCGCGAGCAGAAGAAGCATACCCAGCTGTTCAGCGGTCTCTACGTCGGCGACCTGTATCCGGCGGGCCTCACCCGGCTGATCGAGAAGTCGTACGAGGGTGGCGCCAGGGGCGTGGTCATCTTCTCGCTCCGCCAGATGAACGACCGGCTCTGGGCCGCCTTCAAGGATGCGACGTCGGGCGTTGCCTGAGAGGCGTTCTCAGGATACTCTCGGGCGTCGATTGGTCATTTCGTCAACGAGGACGCTCTCCATGAACGGCAGTGCATTTTCACTCCACGGGCGAGTGGCCCTCGTTACCGGCGGCACGGGCGTGCTGGGGGGCACGATCGCGACGGGCCTGGCCGCGGCGGGCGCGAAGGTGGCGGTGCTCGGCCGGCGGGCGGACGTGACGGAGCAGAAGGCCGTCGAGCTGCGCGCGTCGGGCACCGAGGCCATGGCGCTCATCGCGGACGTCATGGACGTGGGCCAGCTGCAGGCGGCGCGGGAGCGGCTACTGGAGCAATGGGGCCAGCTGGACATCCTTGTGAACGCGGCGGGCGGGAATGTGGGGCGGGCCCGGGACGACAACCGCAGCATCTTCGAGGTGCCGCTCGATGCCTTCGACGAGGTGCTGCGCCTGAACCTGCACGGCACGGTGGTGCCGTCCATGGTGTTCGGCGAGGCGATGACCCAGCAGCGCCGGGGGTGCATCATCAACATCTCGTCCATGGCGGCGCTGCAGACGCTGAGCGGGGTGGGCGGCTACGGCGTGGCCAAGGCGGGGATCGACAATTACACGCGCTACCTGGCCGTCCAGCTGGCGCGACGCTTCGGCGACGGCATCCGCGTGAACGCGATCGCGCCGGGATTCTTCCTGTCGGAGCAGAACCGGGCGCTGCTCGTAAACCCGGACGGCAGTCCCAAGCCGCGCGCCCAGACGATCGTCGGCAAGACGCCCATGGGGCGGTTCGGCAAGCCCGAGGAGGTGGTCGGGGCGGTGGTTTTCCTCTGCAGTGATGCCGCCTCGTTCGTCACGGGGATCGTGCTGGCGGTGGACGGCGGCTTCAGCGCCTTCAGTGGTGTTTGAGGCCGCGCGCCAGCCCGTCCCCTATGAACGTCGCTCCACCCGATTCGCGAGGAGACTTCTGATGCGCCCCTTCGGAGCCCGCTCGTTCCAGCATGGGCTGGCGAGCGCCGCCCTTTGCCTGCTCGCGGCCGCCGCCGGCGCCACCGCGCAGACTCCCATCTATCTCGACCCGGCCGCGCCGCTCCCCCGCCGGGTGGACGACCTCGTCGGCCGCATGACGCTGGAGGAGAAGGTCTCCCAGATGCTCGACCGCGCACCCGCGATTCCGCGGCTGCAGGTCCCCGAGTACAACTGGTGGAACGAGGCGCTCCACGGCGTCGCCCGCGCCGGGCTCGCCACCTCCTTCCCCCAGGCCATCGGTTTCGCCGCCACCTGGGACGACAGCCTGGTCCACACGATGGCCAGCGCTATCTCCGACGAGGCCCGGGCCAAGCACCACGACGCCCTGCGCAAGGACAACCACGACCGCTATTTCGGCCTCACCATCTGGTCGCCGAACATCAACCTCTTCCGCGACCCCCGCTGGGGACGCGGCCAGGAGACCTACGGCGAGGACCCCTTCCTCACCGGCCGCCTGGCCGTGCAGTTCGTCCGCGGCCTGCAGGGTGACGATCCCAGGTACCTCAAGACCATCTCCACGGTGAAGCACTTCGCCGTGCACAGCGGCCCCGAGCCCGCGCGCCACTCCTTCAACGTCGACGTGGACGAGCGCGAGTTCCACGAGAGTTACCTGCGCCACTTCGAGACCGCCATCCGCGAGGGCGGCGCCTATTCCGTCATGTGCGCCTACAACGCAGTGGACGGCAAGGCCGCCTGCGGCAGCGACTTGCTGCTCCAGGATGTGCTGCGCCGGGAGTGGAAGTTCCCGGGATTCGTCGTCTCGGACTGCGGCGCCGTGCAGGACATCTACCTGCGCCACAAGTTCGTCCCCACCGCCGCCGAGGCGTCCGCTATCGCCGTCAAGGCCGGCACCGACCTCGAGTGCGGTGGCCGCGACTTCGCCTACAGCGACCTGCCGGACGCGGTCAAGAAAGGCCTCATCTCGGAGGCGTCCATCGACACCGCGGTCAAGCGCCTGTTCACCGCCCGGTTCCGTCTCGGGATGTTCGATCCGCCGGCGCGCGTGCCCTATGCCGCCATCCCCATGTCCGACGTGGACAGCCGCGAGCACCGCCAGCTCGCGCTCCGCGTCGCCCGCGAGTCCATCGTCCTGCTCAAGAACCAGGGCGGCGTCCTCCCCCTGCGCAAAGACCTGGGCACCCTGGCCGTCATCGGACCCAACGCCGACCAGTGGCGCATGCTGCTCGGCAACTACAACGGCACCCCCGCCGACCCGATCACGCCGCTCCGCGGCATCCGCGCGGCCGTCGGGCCGAAGACGCGTGTGCTTTTCGCCCGCGGCTCCGACCTGGCGCCCGGGTTCCCCGTGATGGACCTGATGCGTGAGCCCGTCCTGTTCACTCCCGACGGCGGTCGGGGGCTCCGCACCGAGTACTTCGCCAACACCACCTTCCAGGGCGCGCCCGCTGCCACCGGTGTCGACAGCATCCTGAACGTGAACTGGCGCGAGGGGCCGCCCCGCCCGGGCATGCCCGCGGACAGCTTCGCCGTGCGCTGGACCGGAACGCTTCGGCCCACCCACACCGGCACCTACAAGCTCGGCCTCATCGGCACCGTCAAGTTCGCCCTCATCACCGCCTTCGTCAGCAAGACAAAGGATCGTTTCCACGAGTACAACCGCGACATGACGCTGGCGGAACGCCTGGAGCTGGTGGCGCAGATGAAAGGCATGAGCGGCGTCGAAGTCATCTATCCCTACGAGGTCAAAGACGCGGCGCTCTTGAAGTCTCTGCTGGCGAAGCACAAGCTGGAGGTCGCCGCCATCAACGTCAACGTGAAGGCCGAGCCGGAGTTCCGCAACGGGGGCCTCACCTCGACCGATCCCGGCATCCGCGCCCGCGCCGTGCAGTTCATCAGGGAAGCCAAGGACTTCGCCCAGGCGGCCGGGGCCGACAAGGTCACCTGCTGTCCGCTGGGCGACGGCTACGAGTTCGCGTTCCAGTGCGACTACGCCCAGATGTGGAAATACCTGGTGGAGACGTTCGGCGAGGCGGGAAGTTACAAGCCGGAGATCCCCCTCTTCATCGAGTACAAGCCCAGCGAGACGCGCGGCCGCTGTTTCGTCGACACCGCGGCCAAGACGCTGTGCCTGCTGAATGACATCGGAATCCCCCAGATGGGGACGACGATGGATTTCGGCCACTCCAAGTACGGCGGGGAGAACCCGGCGGAAGTCGTCTCCATGCTGGCGCACAGCCGGTACCCCTACTACATCCACATCAACGACAACAACGGGAAGTGGGACTGGGACTTCATGGTGGCCTCCCACAACTTCCTGGAATACGCGGAATTTCTCTATTACCTGCAGGAGGTTGGATATACCGGCTTCCTGACCTCGGACACGTCGCCGACCCGCTGGGACATCATCGGCACCTTCGAGGCCAACACGCGCATGACCCAGAAGATCTGGGATCGCCTGCAGTCCCTTGACCGCGCCGAGTTCCGGTCGCTCATCCGGGGGGGCGACTTCCTCAAAACCTGGCAGTTCATCGAGGCCAACATCCTGAAGCTGTAGGCGACTCGCCCCTCGGGGTTGTCCGTCGGCAAGCGGACGCTGGAGATGCGGGCCTAGAACCCCGTTGGCCTTGACATCACGCGCCCGTAAAGAGTAGGGTGCCGTCGGGTTTGCACCCTCAACGCACGCCGTGCAGGAGTAATGACCATGATCATGGGGAATGACGAGCTGGTGAGGGATCTCGAGGCGAAGGCCAAGAAGCTCAGGCTGGAATCGCTGCATGTCATGAAGGAGATGGGAATGGGCTGGCTGGGGGGCAGCTTCTCGTCTGCCGACGTGGTCACCGCGCTCATCTTCCACCGGATGCGGCATGACCCGAAGAATCCCCAATGGCCGGGGCGGGACCGACTGATCATCTCCAAGGGCCACTCCTGCGAAATCGTCTACGCCGCCCTGGCCGAGGCGGGCTACTTCCCCCGGGAGGAGCTCAAGACGTACAGCCACCCGGGGGCGCGACTCCAGACGCACGTCAACACCCGGACGCCGGGGATTGATTATAGCGGCGGCTCCCTGGGCCTGGGCCTGTCGTTCGCCGTGGGCTCGGCCGCCGGGGCCTACATCCAGCCCGCCGAGGCCAACCTCACCGCTCCGGCGCGGCGCCATGGCCCCCGTTACCGGGTCTATTGCATCGTGGGGGACGGCGAGTGCAACGAAGGG
>JADGQX010000210.1 GCA_017881445.1 Gemmatimonadota bacterium
GGCGGCGCCGCCAGCCCGCGGGCGGCCACGGGCTCGGGGACGACGTCCGCCCAGTCGGTCGCGGGCGCGTCCGGGGCCAGCAGCACGCCGCCGCGGCGCTCGATGCCGCCGGCGAGCGCGTTCAGCGCATGCACCGCCACCGCCGCGTCCAGGTTGGCCGCCGCCCCGGAGGCCGGGCCGATGGCCAGGCCCGGGCCGAAGGTGGCGAACTCCAGGGCAATGCGCCGGATGGTCTCTTCCGGCACGCCGGTGATGCGGGCGACGGCCGCGGGCGGGTACTCCTCCAGCAGGAGCGCGCGGAAGCCGCGATGGCTCCCCTCGGCGTCGCTCCAGTCGTCGAAGCCGGTGGTGTGCTCGGCCACGAACGTCCGGTCGTAGCGCCCCTCGTTCACCAGTACGCTGGCGATGCCCAGCGCCAGCGCGCCCTCGGTCCCGGGGACGAGCGGCACCCACTCGTCGGCCCGGGCGGCGGTGGGGGAGAGCCGCGGCTCGAACTGAACCAGCTTGCCGCGCCGGCCGGGCGTGCCCTGGCGGCTCTGCGCCAGCGCCCGCATCTGCCGCGCCGGTGACCACCAGCCCTCCAGCAGCGGCACGCCGAAGCTCAGGACATACTTGGCGTTCTCGAGGTCGTAGGCCGCGGGACGCCGCACGCCCTGCATGAGCCAGAGCGCGAGCTCGCTGCCGTCCGGCGCCGGACTCTCCAGCACGTTGGGCGTGCCGTAGGCGCGGGCGAAGCGGCGGAACAGGTCGGGCACCGCACCATCCGGGCGTCCCAGCAGGAGCGCCAGCGACTCCGGGCGCCCCGCCGCGCGCAGCCCGCGCAGGTGGTCCGCAACCGTGGCGATCGCCTCGTCCCAGCCGATCGCCTGCCACTGGCCGGCGCTGCGCCGCCCCACGCGCTTCAGCGGGCTCCGCACGCGGTCCGGGCTATACACGGCCTGCAGGGCCGCCTGGCCCACCGGGCAGAGCCCGCCCCCGGTCACCGGGTGCAGGGGATTGCCCTCCAGCTTCACCGCCCGGGTATCGATCAGCCGAACGCGCACGCCGCAGCCGCCGGAGCAGCGGGTGCACGTCGTGGTCACGTATCGCTCGACGCCGTTCGGGACCCGCTCGTCGGGAGTCGAGGCCTGCAGCACGTTGCCCAGCTGGTTGCCGCCTTCACCCGCCTTGACCGCGGCCGCCGACGCCAGCGTCAGCTTCAGGAAGTCGCGCCGTCCGATCTCCACGCGTCCCTCCTATCGGTGGCAGGCGATGCAGTCGATCGACGCATGCCGCTTCTGGTGACAGGCGATGCACCACGTCATGGTCTGCTCCACCGCCGGACGCACCGGCGGCTCCTTGGCCTTGTCCATGGCGCCGTGGCAGACCGCGCATTCCACCTTCGCCAGCACCACGTGGCGCCGGTGCGAGAAGTAGACGTGCGCCGGCATGCGGTAGATGCGCTGCCAGGGCGGCTCCGCATGCGCCGCCTCATACGCCTTCAGCTTCTTCTCCTCGGGGTCCTTGGTCAGGGGCTGGTCGTGGCACTGCATGCAGTCCTCGAGCTTGGGAAGGCTGGCGAACGACTGCTCCTTCACCGTGGCGTGGCAGCCATCGCAGTCCACGCCCGCCACCACGTGCGCCGCGTGGTTGAACCGGACCGGCTGATGCACCCCCGGCCGCGGCCGGGCTGCCAGGAAGCCGCCCCCCGCGATCACCAGCGCCAGACCCGCCACAACCCACGAACTCTTCATCGCATTTCCTCGTAGACACTTCCGGCCGGGGCGCCCGCGTTCGGAGCGCGCGCGTCCGTGCCCCCACGCGAGGCATGACCGGGGAGGAAGCCAGGGATCGCCCCAGGGCAGAGCCGGGGCAACCGACATGCCCCGGGGAGGCGCGCGCGGCAACGCATTGCGGGACAAGGCGTTTCCGGACTATTGCCCCGTGTTGGCCGAGGGGTCGGGCGGGGGATATGCCCCGGACCGGGGCGGCCTGGGCCGGAGGGGGCGGGGCTTTTCACCCGGACGGCGCGGGCGGATGGCCAGGGGGGCGGCGGGCGGCGGGCGGCCCGGCGGGGAACTGGCCCCAGCCGGGCACCGAAGCGTGCGGGCGGCAGTTTCTCAAGCGTTAACTAGGCGAACTCCCGCCCGCGGGGCCTTCGACGCCGGGGGCCGGATCCCGTCCGGGCGGGCCGCACCGCTCATTCCCATCGTTCCCCGCTCCCAGGAGGCGCCATGCCAAAGCAGGTGACCCGGGTCCTGATCCCGCTCGCGCTTGCCGTGATGGCCTGCAGCAAGGACAACTCGACGGGCCCCAGCGTGCAGACTTTCGTAGCCAACCTGAGTTCGGCGAACGAGCCGTCGCTGAAGGCGGCCAGCCAGGCGACGGGGACGGCCACGTTCACGGTGAACGGCGGTCAGATCACGCTGGTGAGCCTGGTGGTGCAGAACATGGACTCGGTCACGGCGTCGCACATCCACCTGGGTGCGGCGGGCGTGGCGGGCGGGATCGCGGTGCCGCTGCTGGCGCTGAACCCGCCGAGCGGGCACATCGGCGCGAGCCAGACGCTGGTGTCGAGCCTGCCGATCACGGCGGCGACCGTGGTGGGCATCGGCGGGGCGGCGCCGATCACCCTGGATTCGCTGCTGGTGCTGTTCAACAACGGCGGTGCCTACGTGAACGTGCACACCCGGGCGAATCCCGCGGGCGAGATGCGGGGCCAGCTCGTGAAGCAGTAGTCGAGGCTGGGGACGGCGGAGCGACGGCTCCGCCGGTCAGTCGAAACGCCGCGGAGGTCTCGGACCTCCGCGGCGTCGTGCATCGGCGGGTGGCGCGCGCCGGGTCCGCTGTAGCGTAACGCTACGCCCGCGCAGTGAATCGGGACGCAGCCCGGACGCGGAGCCCGGGGAATCGCCCGCGCAATTCGTTGTCGGTGTGGGCTTTATGGGTGTGGTGCATGCGGGGACGGCGCGGTCCCGGGGGTGCAATGGCCCTGGGACCGCAGGATCTCCCGCAGGATGGTGCGGGAATCCGGGTCGTCGTCGGCGATGAGTATGGTGGCAGGCTGCCGGCGCATCAGGTGCCTCACGAATGGTGAATGCCGGGCGGCGGGAGGTGGGCCCCAGGGGTCCGACCCGCGTCCACCTCCCGCCGCACGACCGGACCGGTGAGTTCCGGCCCGGCCGTCATTCAACGATCCAGGCGCCCGCCATCCCGCGCCTGCCGGCGGGTCCCGCCGCGGGCACTGACCCGTGCACGGGCGAGACCGCGAGTCGCGAATCTGGGTATCGTGTTTAGCGCCAGGCATTTGTGGCCTTTGGCCACCGGGTGCGGCTGCAGCGTTCCGCAGCAGCGGGCGCGTCCGCTGTCGCGTTTCGCTGCGAACGAGGGGCGGGGTGTGTCGGAAAGCGGAGGCGGACAGCGGACGGCGGAGCGACGGCCCCGCCGGTCAATCGAAACGCCGCGGAGTCCGAGGTCTCCGCGGCGTTTCGTCGTCCCCGAGGCAGCACGGCCCCCCCGGGAGCGATCCGGGCGCGCGTCGCTAGGCGGCGCCGGCGTGGATGCGGGCGCGGGTGCGGATGTAGAGGGCGTCGATTTCGTGGGCGAGCTGGCGCGGCTCGATTGGCTTGCTGGCGACGAAGTCGCAGCCGGCCAGGAGCGCTCGGTCGCGGTGCGCGGGTGCGACGTCCGCGGTCAGCGCCAGGATGGGGATGTCGCTGGTGCCGGGATCGGCCTTGAGCACGGCGGCCGCCTGCCAGCCGTCCATGCCGGGCATGAGCAGGTCGAGCACGATCAGGTCCGGGGCGCGGAGCACGGCCATCATGACGCACTCCAGGCCATCGACGGCCTCCAGCACGGCACGGCCCTGAAACAGCAGGAGCTCCCGCAGGATGGCGCGGGAATCAGGATCGTCATCCGCGATGAGCACGGTGGCAGGCTGCCGGCGCATGTGTTCCCTCATCCGTTGTGAAAAAGCCGGGCGGCGGGAGGTGGAACCCCTGGTCTGACCCGCGTCCACCTCCCGCCGCACGACCGGACCGGCGATCCCGGCCCGGCCGTCGTTCAATGATCCAATGCCGCCACGCTGGCGCTGGCCGAGGGCGACTCGACCACGAACACGACCCGGCGGTTGAGCTCCGCACCGGGCTGGTCCTTGCTCGCGCCCGGCGTGACCAGCCGGGTCTTGCCGTAGCCCACCGACCGGATCTGCGCCTGGACCTGCTTCCCGACGAGGTAGCTGCGCACCGCATCCGCCCGGTGCAGCGACAGCGCGTTGTTGTAGCGCACCGTCCCCGCCGGGTCGGCAAACCCTTCCACGGTCACCACCGCCCCCGAGTAGTACTTGGAGACCACCTGGCCGAACTTGTCGAGCGCCGCCGTGTCCTCCGGGCGCACGTCCGACTGGTCGAAGCCGAAGTGCACGGGCAGGTCGAACTTCATCCCGTCCTGCACGGCGGCGATCTTCGCCCCGAACTCCGTCCGCAGCGTGCCCAGGTCGGTCCTCAGCTGCGACAGGTCCGTCGCCAGCTTCCCGTCCGCGCTCATCCGCTCGGCCCGCTCCGCCTGCAACGCCGCCATCTGGTCGGTCGACGCCTTCCGCAGGGCCCCCTTCGTCGCGCAGCCTCCCAGCACCGCGGCAACGCACGCCGCCATGGCCGTCGCCCTCGCGAATCCGCTCATGAAAACCCTCCACATCGGTAGCAAACGCTCCTCCCGCGAAAGGGCGGGAGCCGCACGCTCCCATGACCAGTTCCGTGCCGCTCTGGCGGCCCCGAGGGACCGTTGTGCGCAATTTATTTAATGACAACTATTTACGACTACAACTGCGGGTCGGCGCAACGCCGGCGCGGGGCGGACGGACAGGGGGAAAAAGCGGCTGAAATCGGGCGCCGAACCCCGGGTCAGGCGCCTTTTGCCGCGAGGAGCCGCGATTTCTGCAGCCAGGGAGGTCCGGGCAGGGAGAAATTCCCCGTTCCCTGACTGCCACGGAGATCACGGAGGGAACGGAGATCACGGAGACGGCGGCGGTCGATGGCTCTAGCGCGAACTCCGGGGGCGGGCGAGGCGGAGATCGACGGCCTTGAGCCGCTCGAGCTCCTCCTGGACGGCCTTGAGCTGGGAATCGGTGCGCTTGATGTCGGCCAGGAGCTGGAGAATGGTGTGGTGCTGTTCGTCGAGGCGGGCATCGAGGGCGTCGGCGCGCTGGCCGGCCAGGGCGAGGTCATGGGCCAGGCGGAGCGTGTCCGCGGTAAGGCGGCTGACCCTGGTCAGGAGGGTGTCGAGCCGGAGCGCATCCGTGCGGTGCACGGTGCGCGGGAAGCGGGCGAGGAGCGTGTCGAGCTCGCGGCGGGCGCGGGCGGGGTCGTAGGTGGGCGACCCGGGAGTGGCCCTGGAAAGGGCGGTGAAGTAGAGGGCGTGCTCGTTGGCGCGCAGCGCGGAGTCGGCATCGAAGAGGCGTGCGACCTCGTCGTAGTCACGGGCGCGGAGAGCGCGCTCGAGGGGCGGAGTGCTGGCACACGCGGCCAGGGCGAGAGCGGCCGCGAGGGCGGCGAGGAAGGGGAGGACGGCACGGGTGCTCATCGGCGGATGGCCCTCCTGGTGGTGTGCGCGGCGGCGCGGGCGGCGGGGAGCGCGACGACGAAGCGGCTGCCGGCCGGATCGGCATCCTCCACCCAGATGGCGCCCTGGTGGGCCTCGACGGTTTCCCTGGAGATGGCGAGCCCGAGTCCGACGCCGCGATTGCGCGTGCGGGCGCCGCTATCGGCCTGGTAGAAGCGCTCGAAGATACGGTCCTTTTCGGCGTTGGGCACGCCCGGTCCCTGGTCCTGTACGACCAGGAGCCCGATGCCGCCGGCGGCGTGGGGTGCCAGGCGCCGGCGGCCTTCGACGGGAGTACCCGGCGGGACGGCATAGGCCTGCCCGACGCCGACTCTGACGACGGATCGCGGAGGCGAGAACTTGGCGGCGTTCTCGATCAGGTTGTCGACGACGCGCAGCATGCGGTCGGCGTCGCACTCGACGATGACCGGTTGGGCGGCCAGCTCGGCCGTGACGTCGATGCGTCGCTCGAGCAGCGTGGGGGCGGCCATCTCCAGCGCCCGGCGGACCAGCTCGCGCAGGTCGTGGGCCTGGAAAACGGGGCTGGAGGCGCCGGCGTCCAGCGCGGAGATCTCCAGGATCTTGGTGATCATGCCGAAGAGGCGCTGGCCGGACTCGAGGCTGAGCGCGATGAGGCGCCGCTGGTCGGGCGTGAGCGTACCGGTGACGCCGTCGAGCAGGATGCGGCTGGTCTCCTGCATGGAGGCGAGCGGGGTCTTGAGGTCGTGGGAGACGCCGGATAGGAAGTCGGTCTTGATGCGATCGAGCACGGCCAGCTGCTCGGTCATGCGATTGAAATCGCGCGCGAGCTGGGCGAACTCGTCGCCGCGACTCGTATCCAGCCGGTAGTCGAAGCGGCCCTCGGCGATGCGGCGCGTTCCCTGGCTGAGCCGGCGCAGGGGCGCGGCGATGGAGCGCACGATCCAGATGGCGACGATGATGCTCAGGAGCAGGGCGGCCAGGGCAATGCCGACGGAGACACGCTCGGCGTCGCTGGCGGCGGCGACGGAGCGCTCCAGCCGGGAGCGGATGACGCCGCGCGAGGCCTCGGCGACGCGGCGGGACTGGAGGCGCAGCTGGTCGATGCTGCCGACGAGGGTCTCGAGCCGCCCGCTGGCGGCGGAGTCGCGGGCGGCGGTGGCAGCCTCGAGGGCGACGACTTGCCCGGCGACGGGGATCCACAGGTCGATGAGGCGGCCGCGCTCCGGGCGTTCGGCGGGGGCGGAGGGGAGCAGGTTGCCCTCGCGCAGGGTGGCGTCGAAGGCGCGGTAGGCCTCGTCCAGGGGGTCGCGATATTGGTAGTAGCCGGTCACGGCCAGCTTGGTGGCCATGTCCTCCATGCGGTCGAGCTCGTCCAGCTGGTCGGCGGTACTGAGCTCCATGCGGCTGAAGACGCGGGGCAGGGAAAAGGCGTTGGACACCACGCGCCGCGTGGTCTGCACCTGGTAGACGATGGTGGCGCCGAGCAGCAGCAGGAGCAGCGTGAACGCCGCGGCGAGCTTGGTCGCCACCCTCATCCGGCCGAGTCCTCCAGGTCCGCCGCGTAGCCCTTCAGGCGGCTGCGCAGCGTCTTGACATCCACGCCCAGGCGGCGCGCGGCCTCCGCCTTGTTGTGGCCGACCTGCTCCAGGGTGCGCAGGAAGAGGCGGCGCTCGGCTTCGGCCGCGGTGATGCCCACGGGCAGGGTGAGCGTGGGCTCGCTGCCGGGCACGTGGGCGCGCAGGTACGGGGGCAGGTTAGCAGGCTCGAGCCAGCCGCTGCGCGCCAGGATGATGGCGCGCTCGATGACGTTGCGCAGCTCCCGCACATTGCCGGGCCAGCCGTAGGCCTCCAGCAGGCCGCGGGTATCCTCGGAGACGCCCTCCACGTTCGTGCCGTGCTTGCGGTTGAACTCGCCCAGGAAATGGCGGACGAGCAGCGGCAGATCCTCCACGCGCTCGCGCAGCGGGACGAGCGCCAGCTCGAATACGCCCAGGCGGTAGAAGAGGTCCTCCCGCAGGCGACCCTCGCGGATGGACTGGGCCGGGGAGCGGTTCGTGGCCGCCAGCACGCGCACGTCGAGCGCCACCTCCTTGCGGGCGCCCAGCCGGCGCACCCGCCCATCTTCCAGGATTCGCAGCAGCTTGGGCTGGAGCGCGGCGGGCATCTCCCCGATCTCGTCCAGGAAGAGTGTGCCCGCGTTGGCGAGCTCGAAGCAGCCCGGGCGCGGATGGGTGGCGCCGGTGAAGGCGCCCTGCTCGTGGCCGAACAGCTCGCTCTCCACCAGCCCCTCGGGAATGGCCGCCGCGTTCACGGCGATGAAGGGCCCGGCGCTGCGCCGGCTGAGGTCGTGCACGGTGTGGGCGACGACTTCCTTGCCCGTGCCGCTCTCGCCCGTAATGATCGCGGAGGCATCCGAGTGCGCCAGCAGCTCCACGATGCGGTAGAGCTCGCGCATGGGACGGCTGGAGCCCACCAGTCTGCCCAGGCCGGCGCCGCGGGCCAGCCGCTGGTCCAGCGCATGGGCCTCCTCGCGCCGCTCCAGCTCGGCCGCCGCCGACACGACCAGCGACTGCAGCTTGGGGTATTCCAGCGGCTTGAGCAGGAAATCGCGGGCGCCGCGCTTCATGGCCTCCACGGCCACGTCCACGCTGCCGTGGGCCGTCATCAGGATCACGGGCCGGGAGGGGTCCTCCCGCGTCAGGCGCTGGAGCAGCTCCAGCCCCGAGGCACCGGGCAAGACGACGTCGGAGATCACCAGGTCCGGGTGGCTCTCGGCGATGACGCGCTCCGCCTCGTCCACGTCCTCGGCCGTGAGCACG
>JADGQX010000211.1 GCA_017881445.1 Gemmatimonadota bacterium
CGGCTGCGGATCCCGCGCGGCCTCGGGGCGGCACTGATCGTGTTCGGCTTCGTCGCGGCGCTCTACGGCATTGGCGCGACCATCGCCCCGACACTGCAGGAGCAGGGTGTGCTGCTGCGGACCCGGGTCCCGGAGGCGGTGGACCGCATCCAGGGGTGGCTGAACGCTCGCCCGGGCTTCGCGTCGCTGCTCCTCGGCCCTCGAGAGGACCGGCAGGCGCGGAATACCCTGCCCTCCGGTCCCGGGCCGCGGCTGCCCTCGGGCGGGGCGGGGCGGGCCGTGCCGGCGGTGCCGGGCGGGACGGCCGGGGTGGTCGTGCCCACCGCCGGCTCGGCGTCGCCGCAGATCTCCACGATCGGCCAGCGGGTGACGGCGGAGCTGGGCGGTGCCACGCGCTACCTGTTCCCCTTCCTCTCCTCCACGGTCACGGTCGCCGCGGGGATCTTCCTCATCCTGGTGCTGGCGATCTACGTGGGGGCCGATCCGCACCTCTACCACAGCGGCCTGATGCACCTGTTCCCGCACGGGGCGCGGGACACGGCGGGGGCGGTGCTCACCCGGGTCGCGACCGTGCTGCGGAAGTGGCTGGTCACGCAGCTCCTGGCCATGGTGCTGATCGGGGTCGTGAGCACGATCACCCTCTCCCTGCTGCACGTGAAGGCCGCGCTCGCGCTCGGGCTGATCGCGGGTCTCCTCGAGTTCGTGCCTACCCTGGGTCCGATCATGGCCGCGATCCCGGCCATTGCCATGGGCTTCCTCGATTCGCCGGAGAAGGCGGTCTCGGTCGCGCTGGCGTACCTGGTGATCCAGCAGCTGGAGGGGCACCTGCTGATCCCCATGCTGATGAAGGAGGGCATGGACCTGCCGCCGGCGCTCACCATCGTGACCCAGGGCGTCATGGCGCTGCTCTTCGGCTTCCTGGGGTTGATGGTGGCGGTTCCACTGCTGGCGGCGGTGATCGTGCCGGTCAAGCTGCTGTACGTGCAGGGTGTCCTGGGTGATGCGGCCTACGAGGACGAGGTCGACGCCGAAGCGTCGTAGCGCAGCCGGCGACGCATGCGTCCGCCGCGGCCCGGGCGTTTCCGACGCCCGGTGCGCCGCCGCGTCCGGAAGGCCCTGATGCCCGTCGCCCAGCGCATCCAGTCCCGCCTCGACCTGCTGCGCCAGCACCATTCCCGGCGCTGAGCGCGCCCGACGGCGCGCGCCCGCGGCCCGGCCGCGCGCGAGACTGCCCGTATCCGCGCGCGAAGACTGCCCTATCCGTGCGCAAGACCGGGGCGGCCACGGTATGCGAAGTGCGTCCTTGCCATATCCCCGGCGCGAGGTCATCGCGCGGGGACCGTTGCTTGGAGGCGACGTCCTATGAAAACCATCCGCATCATCGGAACGACCGCTGCGCTGCTGCTCGCCGGTGGCATGATCGCCGGCGGCCTGCAGGCCCAGGGTCAGGCGAAGGGCCACGACAAACAGCAGGCGAAGCAGGACCAGCAGCAGGCGAAGCAGCAGGCGAAGCAGGTGCAGCAGCAGGCGAAACAGCAGCAGGTGGTCACGCGGCAGGTCCAGCAGCAGCGCATCGTCGAGCAGCGTCAACGCGAGACCCAGTACCGGCAGGTGCTGACCACGCAGGTTCGCGCCGCGCAGCAGCGCACGGCACAGCTCCAGCAGCAGAAGCGCGCGGCGCAGAACGCGGCTCAGCAGCAGTACCTGGTCAACCTGAGGCAGCAGCAGCAGCGCCTGCAGGCCACCCGTGACTACGCCCGCGATCCCGCCTTCTCCGCCCGCCCGGCCTATCTCTACCGCCGGGCCGGTACGCAGTACCAGACCACCCAGTATGGCGCCGACGTGCTGCGGCAGGCCGTGAACTACGGCTACCAGCAGGGCGTACAGTTCGGGCAGGCAGACCGCCGGGACGGGCAGCGGTCCGACTACCAGAACGCCTATGCCTACCAGGACGCCAATTACGGCTACGACGCCAGGTACGTCTCCCAGACCGACTACAACTACTACTTCCGGGAGGGCTTCCGGCGCGGCTACCCGGATGGCTACGGCAGTAGCCAGCAATACGGGACCGTTTCCAACGGCTCGCCCTCGATCCTGAGCTCCATCCTCTCCAGCATCCTCGGCCTGACCGCGATCCGCTGATCCTCTGAGGCGAGCCCTCTCGGGGGCTCGCCTCCCGCTTTACACCGTGAGCTTCGACCCGCTCCGGAGCCGTGAGCCTGGGATGAGCGTTCTTGCGCAGGCGCGCTCGGGGGATGACTTTTCCGGCACTCTCCCGCCGCGTCGGACGGTCCGGACGCTGGGACGGCGGCAACTTCGACCAGGCCAGCGACCATGAGCGCCCCTACCCGGCTCGTCCTCTTCCTCGCCACGGCGCTGCTGCTGGTAGGCTGCCGCTCGACCCGGCCCTACGACGTCGCGGGCGTGGTCCCCGCCGGCGCGGCCGCCTTCAACACGCTCGTCCCCGCCGGCTCCCGCATCCAGCGCCTCGCGGGCGGCTTCGCCTGGGCCGAGGGACCGGTCTGGCGCCGGAGCGGCGGGTACCTGCTCTTCAGCGACATCCCGAAGAACACCATCTACCGCTGGAGCGAGACCGGCGGGCTCACGGTCTTCCTGCGCCCCGCCGGCTACATCGCGCCGGACGCGCCCGGCCGCGAGCTGGGGACCAACGGCCTGAAGATCGACGCGCAGGACCGGCTGGTCATGGCGGACCACGGCAACCGCCAGGTCGCCCGCCTGAACGAGGAGAACTTCACCCGCACCACCCTGGCCGCGCGCTACCAGGGCAAGCGCCTGAACAGCCCCAACGACCTGGCCATCCGCTCCAACGGCGACATCTACTTCACCGACCCGCCCTACGGGCTGAAGGGCGTGAACCAGGACCCGGCGAAGGAGCTGGACTTCAACGGCGTCTACCGGCTCACCCCTGCCGGCGAGCTCACGCTCCTCACCCGCGAGCTGACCTTTCCCAACGGCATCGTCTTCTCGCCGGACGAGCGCACGCTTTACGTCTCCAACTCCGATCCCGCCCACGCCGTCTGGATGGCCTATCCCCTGCGCCCCGACGGGTCGATCGGACCGGGCGCCGTCCTCTTCGATGCCACGCCCCTGGTCCGGCAAGGCAAGCCGGGCCTCCCGGACGGCATGACCGTGGACCGGCAGGGCAACTTGTTCGCCGGGGGCCCCGGCGGCGTGCTGGTGCTCACCCCCGACGGCCGCCACCTCGGCACCATCGAGACGCGCCAGGCCACCGCAAACGTCGCGTTCGGAGGCGACGGCTCCGTCCTCTACCTCGCCTCCGACACCACCCTGCTGCGCGTCCGAGTGGCCACCCGCGGAGTCGGCTATTGAGGCCGGCGGCGGGCACTGGCGGCTGGCTCAGGTGAGGCCGAACGACACCTGCTGTGCAACGCTGCCGGCGAGAGGGTCTTCGGGCCTCGCCTCGCGCGGCAGCGGGGCGACGCGCCCGGTGAGGGCGGCGCGCGACCGGACTCCGTACTCCGGAAACCGTACTCGTACTCCGGAAACCGTACTCCGTACTCCGGAAACCGTACTCCGTACTCCGACGGCCGGCGCCGAGTCTGACACCTCAGTGCACGGGTCGGCGACGGGCGCGAAGAGTGACGGTAGGCACCTTCCGGCGCGCCACATCCGGTGTACCGTAGCCGGTGTACGGTAGCCGGTGTACCGCTGCCGGAGACCGGTGTCCGGTGGCCGGAGACCGGTGGCCGATAACACCCCTGGCCGATCGGACCCGGCCATTGCATCGCCCCCCTGCCCTTGCCCCTGCCCCTGCCCTTCGCCCCACCCCATGACGCTTCCCGCCCCTCCCCGACGCAATGCGGAACGTCAGCCTCACGGCATCGTCCAGGAGGTCCCATGCGTGTTCATCCCCCCGTTCTCGCCCTGCTGCTCCTGGCCGTCGCTGCCTGCGGCAAGGACGCGATCTCTCCCCAGAACTCGGTCTCGAACCCGGTGGTGCTGGCCAAGGGCTCGATGGGCGCCAGGATCGATGGCGCCGCCTGGAACGCCACGCTCGCGGTGAGTGCCGTGAACAGCAACGGCATCATCGCCATCGCGGGCAACGACGGGACGCATACGCTCGGCTTCGGCCTGGCCGCCAACGGCACCGGCACCTTTACCATCGGGCCCCTGAGCGCGACCAACGGGCTGCTGATCCAGTCCGGCGGCGCCGCCTGGACGGCCAACCTGGCCCGGGGCAGCGGCACGGTGACGATCACCTCGCTCACGTCCACGGCGGTCGCCGGCACGTTCTCCTTCACCCTGCTCCCCAGCCCAGGCACCCCGGCGAACGCCAACAAGGTGATCTCGGACGGGGTCTTCAACATCAAGTTCTGAAGCCCGCTCGCGCGGCGGCGCGCGCCCCGTTATCGTGCCGCCATGCGCGCCATCCAGGATCTCTATCCCGACGACTTCGCCCACTGCTACGGCTGCGGGCGGCTCAACCCGGACGGTCTCCACATCCGCACGGAATGGCTGGGCGACGAGGGCGTCGCCCGCCTTCGTCCGGGTCCGCGGCACCTGGCCATGCCGGGCTTCGTGTACGGCGGCTTCCTCGCCTCCCTCATCGATTGCCACGCCATCGGCACCGCGTCCGCCGCCGCCATGCTGGCCGCCGGCCTGCGCCCGGGCGAGGACGTGTCGCCGCGCTTCGTCACGGCGTCGCTGGCCGTCGATTTCCTGCGCCCGACGCCGGCGGGCGTGGAACTCCTCGCCCGGGCGCGGGCCACCGAAGTCGGCGAGCGGAAGGTCGTGGTGGAGGTCACGGTCAGCGCGGGCGAGGCCGAGTGCGCCCGCGGGCGCGTGGTCGCCGTGCGCATTCCCAGAAGCATGGAAACGGGGGGCGGGGGCGAGGGCGGGCACCAGCCGGGCTGAGGCGGCGGGCGCCGGAGCAACGGAGCGGAGTCGTCGCCGGCTAGGTGGTCCTGGGCGGCTTCAACATGGAGATGCGACGCCCGGCTGCGGAGTCCGCGATCAGTGCCTCCAGCCGCTTGCGGCGCGTCTCCTCCCGCCTGGCGCTCACCACCCAGAGGAGCGCCGGCTTGCGGTAGGACGGCGGCTGGGCCTGGAAGAACTCCCAGGCCGCCGGCTGCGCCCGGAAGTGCTGCTCCTGCTCCTGGTCCAGCGCCGCGGCCTCGCGCTCGAAGGAGTACTGGCGCGTGCGCGCTTCGTCCCGGGCGGCGAAGGCCGCCAGCCCCGCGGGTCTCATCAGCCCCAGGGCGACCAGTTCGTGTGCGCGCTTCGTGTTCACCGCGCTCCAGTAGCTCCCCGGCTTGCGCGGGCTGAAGCGGATGGCGTAGCTGGCCGCGTCCAGTCCCTTGCGCAGCCCATCGATCCAGCCGTAGCAGAGCGCCTGGTCCACCGACTCCGGCCAGGTCAGGCTGGGCCGGCCCGTCGCCCGCCGGTGGAACCCCACCCAGAGCATCGTCGCCCCCTCGTGGTTGGCCTCCAGCCATTCCCGGAACTCGCCCGGTGTGGTGAAGAAGGTCGGCTGAACCAGGGTCACGGCGGGCTCGCCTTTCACGCCGGTCCGGCGACGTCGTCCATCAGGTCCGGGTAGTGCTCGTGCAGGCAGCTCGGGCAGATACCGTGGGAGAACTCGGCCGCCGAGTGCCGCGCCACGTAGCCCTCGATCTGGCTCCAGCTGCCGTCATCGTCCCGGATCCGCTTGCAGTGGCTGCAGATTGGCAGGATGCCCCGCAGCAGCTGCAGCTCCAGCTCCGCCGCCCGCGCCAGCGCCTGCTGCGCCTCCCGCCGCTCGGTCACATCCACGCAGCTGCCGATGTAGCCCGCGAACTCGCCGTCGTCCGTGGTGAACGGCACCCCCCGATCGAAGATCCAGCGGTAGGCGCCGTCGTGCCGCCGCAGCCGGTACTCCATCTCGAAGGCCTGCCGCCGGTCGAAGGCCGACACGTAGGTCTGGTAGCAGGCATCCAGGTCTTCCGGGTGCACTCCCTCCGCCCAGCCGTCGCCCAGCTCCTGCTCCATGCTCCGCCCCGTGAACTCCAGCCACACCTGGTTGAAGTAGTCGCACTTCTTCCCCGGCTCCGCGCGCCAGACCATGATCGGCGCCCGCTCGACCAGCAGGCGGTATTCGTTGGCGGTGAGCCGGACGTCGTCCAGGGGCATGGTCTGATCTCGTCGGCGTTCGGCGCCGTCGCCTTGACGAACGCGGACCCCGCCGCGACACCCGTGGCCAGTCCCGCAGCCGAGACCGTCGCCACCGTGGCCGGCGCGGTGCCCCAGGTGAAGGTCACGCCCGGCACCACCGCGTTCGCCGTGTCGTACGCCGTGGCCGTGAACGCCACCGTCCCGCCCTGCGCCACCGCGGCCGCCGCCGGCGCGACCTGCACTTCCTGGGGGGAGTGCACGGGAGGAAGAGCGCCCGACCACCCGCGCGCAGCTTGCGGTCTGCGCGCCGGCGGGCCCCTTCACCGCCCCAAATCTCCCATCGCGGGCACCCCCGCGCCAGCCTTGTGCGGAAGGCGTTGCGGCATCGCGATAACGGATGGGAGGGCGGAGACTGGGGGGCCATGCGGCGGCCGGGGGCGCGCGCCGATCCGGGACCTGATCGCGCAGGCCGTTGCCCGATCGCAGCCGCCCTTCGACCCCGATCGGCCGCACAGGCTCATCATCCGCTCGATCTCGGCCAAGCAGCGCCCTCGGCGGCCGAAGCCATCGGACCGATCGGCATCCGGCGAATGAGCCGGCCGGCTCACTCCACGAGCCAGTCCTTCGCGTCTTCCAGCGTGTCGAACGGTTTCCTCGGGTTACCCGAGAACCGGTTGACCGCCTCCAGCAGCACCTTCCGGATGCCGACGACCCCGAGCACGGCCGCTTTCTTCGTGATCGGGCCGGACAGCTTTCCCTGCTGCTTGGCCAGGTCCACGAAGGCCTGGCTCACGCCCATGTCGCGGATGTCGGAGATCGTCAGGTTCTCCTTGCTCCCGGACTCCAGCAGCAGCCGGTGCGCCTGACGGATCTGCGCCAGCTGCTCCTCCTTCTGCAGACCGCCGTAGTTGATGTAGAGGATGCGCTTCCCCTTGTGGAAGATCCATTCTGCGCTCATGGCAGCCCCCTTCACTGTGGCCGGGAAGAGAGGCTAATTCGGGGGTGGCGCGAACCGGATGTCAAGCGGGAGTGGCAGGGAATGAGAGGCCCACGGGATGTTCTGACGCCGGCCGGCGCTGGTGCGGCGGGTTGCCCGGGTCGGCGACGCGCCGCAACATACGCGATCACGCAAACGCGGGTCGCGCACGCCGGAGGAGGCCTGAAGGCCATGATGCTGAAACGCGGGTTGCTGGCCATCGTCGCCGGCGCCGCCCTGGCGGGGGCGCTGCGCGGCCAGGAGATCCCGGCGACCATCGACGCCCGGGCCAGGGGCGCGCCCATCCAGCCCTACCTCTACGGCATGTTCATCGAGCACATCGGCCCCCTGATCGAGAACGGCTTCCGGGCCGAGATGCTCGACGACCGCAAGTTCTACTTTCCCGTGACGGTTCAGCCCCCGGCCGGCCTGCCGTCGCGCAGGGGCCCGCCCACGCGCCGCTGGCTGCCCGTCGGACCGGAAGGCGCGCTGCGCATGGACTCCGCCGCCGCCTACGCCTCCGGTCACGCGCCGCGCATCACGGTAGCCGGCGCCGAGCCGCGCGGGATCCGCCAGTCCGGCCTCGCCCTGCGCGCGGGCAAGGCGTACACCGGGCGGGTCGTCATCGCCGGCGACCCCGGCGTCGCCGTCACGGCCACGCTCGTCTGGGGCAGCGGCGCCGGGGAGCGCCAGGCGGTCCGGATCGCGCCCCTCGAGCGCACGTATGCGACGCGACGCTTCCGCTTCACCTCCTCCGCGACCACGGATTCCGGCCGCCTCGAGATCACGGGGCGAGCGGGCACCGGGGCCGGCTCCTTCCGCCTGGGCGCGGTGTCGCTCATGCCGGCCGACAACGTCCAGGGCTTCCGGCGCGAGATCGTCACGCCGCTGGCCCGGCTCCACTCCGGCGTCTACCGCTTCCCGGGCGGCAACTACGTCTCGGCCTACGAGTGGCGGGATGCCATCGGCGACCCCGACCGCCGGCCGCCGCGCTGGGATCCCGTCTGGAACACGCTGCAGTCGAACGACACCGGCCTGGACGAGTTCATGGTGCTCTGCCGGCTGCTCGGGGTGGCGCCCTACATAACGGTGAACGCCGGCCTGGGCGATGCCTGGTCCGCCGCGCAGGAGGTGGAGTATGCCAACGGCGCCACCACGACGCCCATGGGCCGTCTGCGCGCCGCCAACGGGC
>JADGQX010000049.1 GCA_017881445.1 Gemmatimonadota bacterium
TGGTACGCGGGTCCGCCGACCCGCCGCCGCGCTCCGAGGCGGCGGCGCGCGATCTCCGCTACGCCTTCCTCGAGCGCCAGGCCACGCAGGCCGGCGCCGCCCTCATCGCCACGGCGCACCACCTGGACGACCAGGCGGAGACCGTGCTCTTCCGCGCCGCCCGCGGCGCCGGCCTGCGTGGCCTGGCGGGGATCCTCCCCCGGCGCGGCGCCATCGTGCGGCCGTTGCTGCCCTTCACCCGGGCCGAGATCCTGGCCTATGCCCACGCGGTGGGGCTGCGCTGGCGCGAGGACCCGAGCAACGCGGCGCACGTGTACGCCCGCAACCGGTTGCGAGCGGAGGTGCTCCCGCCGCTGGAGCGGGCGGTCCCCGGTGCCGCCCGCGCGCTGGCGCGCCTCGCGGCCCGGGCGCGGGCCGCGGAGCAGGGCTGGGACGCCGTGCTGGACACGCTCCTCGAGGGCGTGCTCCTGTCCGCCGACCCGGGCGCGCCGCAGGTTGCAAGAGAGCGGCTTCTCGCCTATCCTTCTGAGGTTGAGGGCCGGATCCTGCGCCACCTTCTCCGCCGCCACGGCTTCGCCCCCGGTCGGGCAGGAACCACGGCGGCGGTCGAGTTTATTAGGTCGGGCGTGAGTGGCACGGGCGTGACGCTCGAGGGTGGCGTCCGCCTGGAGCGCGAGTTCGATCGGCTCCTCGTGCGCCTGCCGCTCTCCCCTGGCACCGCCGTGGACCGCGCCGCCCGGCTGGAGGGGCCGGAGGCGGGGGAAGTCGAGGCCATTGTGGGCGGGTGCAGCCGCCGGGTGTGCTGGGGCGCGGTGCCGCCGGCCGCCGCGGACGCCGCCGACCGTCTCCTCGAAGTGTTCGACGCATCCGCCATCCGGTTTCCCCTGGAGCTTCGCGGCTGGCGATCGGGCGATCGGATCCGGCTGCCGGGGGGCACGAAGAAGCTCAAGAAGCTGTTCACCGAGCGGCGCGTGGGACGGAGCGGCCGGCCCTGCGTTCCGATCCTGGTGGAGGCGGGCGGCCGCATCCTGTGGGTGGTAGGTTTCGCCCGCGCACCCGTCGCGCGGCCCGTGCCGGGGCAACCGGCACTCTATGTCACGGTGACCGATGTCGGACGGTAGCGAGAGAGGCGTCGGCATAGCCGACGGTGAGGATACGCGGGCGCTCATGGGCGGGCGCCCGCTGCGCCGGGTGGTCTACAGCCAGGAGGAGATCGCCGCGCGGGTCGTGACCATGGGGCGGGAGATCGCGAGCGCCTATCCGGAGGGCGAGTCGCTGCTCGTGCTCGGCCTGCTGAAGGGCTCCTTCATCTTCATGGCCGACCTGGTGCGCCACATTCCGCGTCCCATACAGCTGGATTTCCTGGTGGCGTCCAGCTACGGCTCGGGCACGGAGACCAGCGGCGACGTCCGCTTGCTGTACGATCCGGAAGCCGTGCTGGAGGGACGCCACGTCCTGCTGGTGGAGGACATCGTGGACAGCGGCACCACGCTGAACCGGCTGCTCCCCATGCTGGAGCGTCGCGGGCCCACCAGCCTGGAGATGTGCGCGCTGCTGCACAAGCACATTGCGGCGACGTTGGTCAAGGAGCCGCGCTGGGTCGGCTTCGATGCCCCGCGCGAGTTCCTGATCGGGTACGGCCTCGATCACAGCGAGAACTACAGGAATCTGCCGTTCATCGCGAGCCTTTGACGGCCGAGGGTACTTGAAGGAAGTCGGGAATGCCTGATCGCGACGGCAATCGGCCACGGAAGGCCAACGGGCGTTTTGCGAGGATCTCGAAGAACGCGTCGTTCTGGTTTCTGCTGGTCCTGATCCCCTTGCTGATGTACCGCCTCTTCTCGCCGCAGCGCGAGGAGGCGGCGGAGCTGCCATACTCGCTGTTCAGCCAGCAGATCGACAAAGGCAACCTGCAGAAGGTCACGATCATCGACGGCCAGCGGGTGGAAGGCACGCTGCGGACGGCGGTGCGCGTGGAGGACAAGCAGGTGCAGCAGTTCTGGACCCGGCTGCCCTTCAAGGACGATGGCCAGCTGCTGCCGCGCCTCGAGGCGAAGGGCGTGTACATCACCGGTGCCGAGGCGCGCCAGAACTGGTGGTCGCTGATCATCTCCATCCTGCCCTGGCTGCTCATCTTCGGCGTCTGGATCTTCATGCTGCGCCAGATGCAGGCGGGCGGCTCCAAGGCGTTCCAGTTCGGCAAGTCCAAGGCGCGGCTGTCGACCGGCGACACGCCCAAGGTCACGTTCCAGGACGTGGCGGGCGCGGACGAGGCCAAGTACGAGCTGCAGGAAGTCATCGAGTTCCTGAAGGACCCGCACAAATTCGGCCGCCTGGGCGGTCGCCTGCCCAAGGGCGTGCTGCTGGTCGGCCCGCCGGGAACGGGCAAGACGCTGATGGCCCGGGCGGTGGCGGGCGAGGCGAACCGGCCCTTCTTCTCCATGTCGGGCTCGGACTTCGTCGAGATGTTCGTGGGCGTGGGCGCGAGCCGCGTCCGGGACCTGTTCGAGCAGGGCAAGGCGCACGCGCCCTGCATCATCTTCATCGACGAGATCGACGCCGTGGGCCGGCACCGCGGCGCGGGACTCGGCGGCGGCCACGACGAGCGCGAGCAGACGCTCAACCAGCTGCTGGTGGAGATGGACGGCTTCGAGTCGAACGAGGGCGTCATCCTGCTGGCTGCGACCAACCGTCCCGATGTGCTCGACCCGGCGCTGCTCCGCCCCGGCCGCTTCGACCGGCAGGTGGTGGTGGACGCGCCGGACGTGAGGGGGCGCGAGGGCATCCTCAAGGTGCACCTGCGCAAGATCCCGCTGGGCGACGACGTGGACGTGGTCTCGCTGGCCAAGGGCACGCCCGGCATGAGTGGCGCCGATCTGGCCAACCTGGTCAACGAGGCGGCGCTGCTCGCGGCCCGCCGCGACCAGGACAAGGTGTTGAACCAGGACCTCGAGGACGCCAAGGACAAGGTCATGCTCGGCGCCGAGCGCAAGAGCCTCGTGCTCTCCGAGGCCGAGCGGAAGCTGACGGCGTACCACGAGGCCGGCCACGCCATCGTCGCCATTCGCCTGCCGGGCCTCGACCCGATCCACAAGATCACGATCGTGCCGCGCGGCCGCGCCCTGGGCGTCACTGCCTCCCTGCCCGAGGAGGACCGCCACTCCTACCCCAAGGACTACCTGCTGGCCCGCCTGGTCATGCTCTACGGCGGCCGGGCGGCCGAGGAGCTGGTCTTCGGTGCCGAGAAGATCACCACCGGCGCCGGCAACGACATCGAGCGCGCCACTGACATGAGCCGGCGCATGGTCACCCAGTTCGGCATGAGCGAGCTGATCGGCCCCATGGCCGTGGGCGACGCCGAGCAGGAAGTCTTCATCGGGCGCGAGCTGGTGCAGCGGCGGGAGATTTCGGAGCGCGTGGCGGACCAGGTGGACGGCGAAGTCAAGAACCTGATCGACGGCGCCTATCGCCAGGCGATCTCCCTGCTCCAGGCCCACCGCCAGCTCCTGGACACGCTCGCGGATGCCCTGCTCGAGCGCGAGACCCTCGATCGCGAGGAGGTCTACCTGCTGGCGGCCGGCAAGACGCTGCCACCGTACCGGCCCGCGCCGCCGGAGGCGGCGGAGCCGGAGCCCGTCGCCGTGGGGGCCGGAGCGGATGCGGCCGACGATGGCTCGGCGCTGGATCCACCCGGCGGCGCGGTCACGGCCGCCGAGGCCGGGGCGGACGCCGCCCGGGGCTGAGGGTGACCGCCGGGGCGTGGGTCACGAGCCGGGGCACCATTGCCCTCGACCGGCCACGCATTCTCGGCATTCTGAACGTGACGCCGGACTCGTTCTCGGACGGCGGCCTCCACGCGGACGTGGAGGCCGCCGTCGCGCATGCGCAGCGGCTGGTCGAGGCGGGCGCCGACCTGCTGGACGTGGGCGGCGAGTCCACCCGCCCCGGCGCGCGGCCCGTGCCCGCCGGCGCGGAGCTGGAGCGGGTGCTGCCGGTCGTGCGCCAGCTGGTCCGCCGCTTTCCCGGCGTCCCCGTCTCCGTCGATACCGTGAAGGCCGAAGTCGCGGACGCCGTCCTGGCCGAGGGTGCCGCCATCGTGAACGACGTCTCCGGTTTCCGCCTCGATCCGCGCCTCCCCGGGGTCATTGCCCGTGCCGGCGCGGGTGTCGTGCTCATGCACTCACGGGGTGATGTGGGCGAGATGGCGAGCTACGAGACGGCCGTCTACGGCGACGACGTCGTGGGCGAGGTGGTCACGGAGCTGGCCGCCGCCCTGGAGCGGGCGCGTGCCGCCGGCATCCCCGACGACGCGGTGGTGCTGGACCCCGGGCTCGGCTTCTCCAAGCGGACGGAGCACAGCATCGCGATGCTTGCCCGCCTCGAGCGCGTGCTCGCGCTGGGTCGCCCGGTGCTGGTGGGGCCGTCGCGCAAGCGCTTCGTGGGCGAGGTCGCCGGGGGGCTGCCCCTGGAGCAGCGACTGGAGGGCACCGTGGCCGCCTGCGTCGCTGCGCTGCTCGCCGGTGCCCGGCTGTTCCGCGTCCACGACGTGGCGCCCGTCCGGCGCGCGCTGGCCCTGGCCGAGGCCGTGAGGATCGCCCGATGACGCCGCTCTTCGGCCGCTACGCCTTCCTCGCGCCGGGTCCCAAGGACCTGATCCAGATCGCCATCGTCGCGGTAGGCGGCTACTACGTGCTGCGGCTGCTGGCCCGCACCCGGGCGCTCCAGATGCTCTCCGGCCTGCTCGTCCTGGGCGCGCTGTACGTGCTGGCGCGTGTCTTCGACCTGGCGCTGATCCGCTACATCCTGGAGCAGGTCTTCAAGTACGGCGTCTTCGCGGCCATCATCATCTTCCAGCCGGAGCTGAGGACGGGGCTCGCGCGCCTGGGGCAGCGCCGCTTCCTGCGGGCGTTCAGCCGGGTGGAGGAGAGCGACATCGCCGACGAGATCGTCGAGGCGTGCGAGCGCCTGGCCCGGGCCAACATGGGGGCGATCATCGCGGTCGAGCGGCAGGTCGGGCTCGAGGAATACGCCGAGACCGGCACCCGCCTGCAGGCCCGCGTCGTCGCCGACATCCTGGTCAGCATCTTCCTGCCCTACGGGCCGCTCCACGACGGCGCCGTGCTGATCGCCGGGGACACCATCATGGCCGCCGGCGTCATCCTGCCGCTGACGCAGTTCCCGGTGGCGGACAAGAGCCTGGGTACGCGGCACCGCGCCGCCCTCGGGCTGGCGGAAGAAACCGATGCGCTGGTGATCGTGGTCAGTGAGGAAACGTCGCGCATCTCACTGGCCGGCCGCGGAAGCCTCGAGCAGGGCGTAAGCGCAGAACGACTCCGGGAGGCGTTGCAGGGCAGCGCTTCCGTGCCGGCTCCGGCCTGATGCGATGAGGGGCGGCCGGGGCACGCCGCCAGGCGTGCCCCGGCCGCTCACCGGCCTCGCGGGCTACGAGCTGTAGCTGGCGTCCGACCCACCGCTGGAGCTACCCCGCGACCCGCCGCGCGGGCCGCTGCCACTGCTCCCGCCGGTGCCGTAGCCGCCGCCACGCCCGCCACCCCCACCGTACCCGCCCCGACCGCCGCTGCCCCCACCACCCCCACCGCCCCCTGCGGCTCCGCCGCTCGTGCCCGCTTGCGGGTCGAGCCGTATGACGTTCTGCGCCTTGAGTCCCTTGGGCTCCTCGATGATGTCGAACTCCACCGGCTCACCCTCATTCAGGGTCTTGAAGCCGGACCCCTCGATGGCCGAATGGTGGACGAAGACATCGGGGCCGTCGTCCTGCTGGAGGAACCCGTACCCCTTCTCCTGCGAGAACCACTTCACCTTCCCCGTCGTGTGTGCCATGCGTACCCTGCCGCAGCGGTGGATCGAACAGCGCCGCACGGGCGCGGCGCCTGAATTTCTTCCTGCACGCCGCGTTCCAATTCGCTCGGCGCGCGCCCTGCGCGCCGCCCTCCACCTCCTCCTCCCCCTCCTCCTCCACCCCCGTTCCCCTACTCCCGCTCCGTCTCCGCCATCCCCTCCGCGTTCCCGTCCTCCTGCACCTTCATCTGCACGTGCACGTGCACGTCGGCCCTGCTCCTGCTCCTCTGGCCGCATCTGCGCTGCGCCGGTAGTATTGACGCACCATGTACGAGGCCCGGCTAAGGGAAAATCTCCCCCGAGTGGAGGCGCGGATCGCCGCGGCGCAGGAGCGCTCCGGACGCACCGCGCCGGTCACGCTCGTCGCCGTGACCAAGACCCACCCGCCGGCCGCGGTGCGGGCTGCCCTGGCGGTGGGGCTGCGCTCGATTGGCGAGAATCGCGTACAGGAGCTGGAGGCGAAGGTGACCGAGGTGGGCCGCGCTGCGGCCGACTGGCACCTGATCGGCCACCTGCAGCGCAACAAGGTGCGGCGCGCGCTGGCGCTGTTCGACCTCATCGAGTCGGTGGACTCGTACCGCCTGGCGCAGGAGC
Source organism: Gemmatimonadota bacterium (assembly GCA_017881445.1). Lineage (GTDB taxonomy): Bacteria > Gemmatimonadota > Gemmatimonadetes > Longimicrobiales > RSA9 > JADGQX01. The sequence continues at coordinate 6,454 of JADGQX010000049.1, forward strand.
TGTCCGCCGAGGCGGAGCGCGCCGGCCGGGAGCTGGATGCGCTGGTCGAGCTGAACGTGTCGGGCGAGGCGAGCAAGACCGGCTTCTCACCGGACGAGGGGCTGGATGCGGTCGCGGCCGTCGCGGCGCTGCCGCACCTGCGGGTGCGGGGGCTCATGACCATCGGACCGCTCACCGACGACGCGGTCGCGATCCGGGCGGCCTTCGTGCGCATGCGCCGGCTATACGACGACTGCGCCCGCGGTGTGCCGGGCTTCGAGGCACGCTGGTTGTCCATGGGCATGAGCGGCGATTTCGAGGTTGCCCTGGAGGAGGGCAGCACCCTCATCCGACTGGGCACCGTCCTCTTTGGAGAGCGGCTGACATGATCGATCTGACCCCGCTCGAGGTACGCAAGAAGAAGGGTGACTTCCGTCGCACCTTCCGCGGCTACGACCCGGAGCTGGTGGACGATTTCCTGGACATGGCCGCGGACCGTCTCGACGAGGTCGTGCGCGAGAACATCGCCATCACCGAGCGCGTCGGCCGCCTGGAGGAGCGCGTGGCCGACTACCGCGAGCGCGAGAAGGCGCTCACGGAGGCCCTCGTCAGTGCACAGGAGTTCCGGCAGGAGCGGCTCAACCAGGCGAGTCGCGAAGCCGACCTGCGGGTGGCCGAGGCCAGCGCCGACGCGGAGCGGATCCGCGCCGGCGCGCTGCGCGACCGCGAGCGGGAGGAGGAGGCGCTGCGCCGGGTGCGCGCGCGCCGCGCCCAGCTGGTGGAGAGCTTCCGCGCCTTCCTGCAGCGCGAGCTGCACCAGCTCGACGTGGAGACGGCCGCGCTGGAGCTCTCGGACGCCGCCGTGGAGGCCGCCGCCCGCGTCTGGGCCCTGGGCGACGAGTCCGCCACCGAGGACGACGACGCCGCCGCCGACCCGCCGGCCGGCCCGACTCCGCCCGCCGAACGGCGGCGCGCGGTCACGCGGGCGGAGGATGCTCGGGCCCGGGAGGTCGCCGACGATGCGGCTCCGCCCATCACCGGCAACGAGGCCTGGCTTCCGCTGCTGGACGATGAGCGGTGACGCGGCCATCGGCCGACGATCTGCGACGGCGGCTGAGCGAGGCGACCGCGGCCATCCGCGGCCGTTCGGAGCTGGCGCCGGAGGTCGCCATCATCCTGGGCACCGGCCTGGGCGCCCTGGCGGCCGAGATCGACCTGCAGACGGCGATCCCCTACGAGGAGATCCCGCACTTTCCCCTGTCCACGGTGGAGAGTCACACCGGGCGGCTGCTGCTGGGCACGCTCGCCGGCCGGCGCGTCGTCGCCATGCAGGGACGCTTTCACTGCTATGAGGGGTATAACCTTCAGGAGCTGACGCTGCCGGTGCGGGCGATGCGCCTGCTGGGCGCGGAGACGCTCGTGGTCTCCAATGCCTGCGGCGGGATGAACCCGCTCTGGCAGCCCGGGGACCTGATGGTCCTGGACGACCACCTGAACCTCCTGGGCGGCAGCCCCCTGATCGGGCCGAACCTGGACGAGCTGGGTCCCCGGTTCCCGGACATGTCGGAGCCGTACGACCGGGAGCTGATCCGCCTGGCGGAAGACGCCGCCCTCGAGCTCGGCATACCGCTGCGCCGCGGCGTCTACGCCGCCGTGTCCGGGCCGAACCTGGAGACCCGAGCCGAGTACCGGATGCTGCGGTTCCTGGGCGCGGACGTGATCGGCATGAGCACGATCCCCGAGACCATCGTCGCCCGGCACATGGGCATGCGCGTCCTGGGCATCAGCATCATCACCGACGCCTGTCTGCCCGACGCCCTGCAGCCGGCGGAGATCCAGCAGATCATCCGCACCGCCGCCGGCGCGGAGCCGAAGCTGACGGCTCTGGTCAAGGCGGTGCTGGAACGGATGTGAGGCCCTGCGGAGAAACGCGGAGCACGCTACTGTTCGGGCCCCGGGCCCGGGCCCGGGCCCGGGCCCGAATAAATTACCGGTCGGCGACAACGTGAGACGGACATAGATGAGCGAACCCCTCTACCAAGACTATCCCGCTTCGCCCGTCGCCCTCGAGGAGGAGCTGCTCGAGCGCTGGCGCGAGGAGCAGCTGTTCCGGAAGACCATGGAGGCGACCGCCGGCGGCGAGGAGTTCGTCTTCTTCGAGGGACCGCCCACCGCCAACGGCCGGCCCGGGATTCACCACGTCTTCGCCCGGACCATCAAGGACCTGGTCTGCCGCTTCCGCACCATGCGCGGCTATCACGTCACGCGCATTGCCGGCTGGGACACGCACGGACTGCCGGTGGAGATCGAGGCGGAGAAGAAGCTGGGGATCAGCGGCAAGCGCCAGATCGAGGAGCTGGGCGTCGAGCGCTTCAACGCCGTCTGCCGCGACAGCGTCTTTACCTACAAGGAGGAGTGGGAGCGCTTCTCCGAGCGCATCGCCTACTGGCTCGACTACTCCGACCCGTATGTCACCTTCCATCCGGAGTACATCGAGAGCGTCTGGTGGCTGCTCAAGCAGATCGCGAAGAAAGGGCTGCTGTACCAGGGTCACAAGAGCGTGCCCTACTGCCCGCGCTGCGGCACCGCGCTCTCCTCGCACGAGGTGGCGCAGGGCTACGAGGACATCCTCGACCCCTCGCTCCACTTCGTCGCCCCGTTGCGCACGGACTCCGGTGCCGCGGACCCGCGCCGGGCCTTCCTGGTGTGGACGACGACGCCCTGGACGCTGCCGTCCAACGTCGCCCTCGCCGTGCACCCCGGCCTCATGTACGTGGAGGTGGACGCGGGTGAGCGCAGCTACATCCTGGCCGAGGACCGCGTGGATGCGATCTTCGGCGAGGGTGCCGTAATCGTGAACCGGTGGCTGGGCTCGGAGCTGCTGGGCATGGCCTACGTGCGCCCCTTCGAGCTGATCCCCGCCGCCGGCGCCGGACCCAACGCCTGGACCGTGCTGCCCGGCCCGGAGTTCGTCACCGCCGAGGACGGCACCGGCATCGTGCACCTGGCGCCGGCTTTCGGCGCCGACGACTACGCCATGGGGCAGAAGTTCGACCTGCCCATGTACCAGCCGCTGGACGACGCCGGGCACTTTCAGGAGGATGTCCCGCTGGTGGGCGGGGTCTTCGTCAAGACCGCCGACCCGACGCTGGTGGAGGACATGAAGCGGCGCGGCATCCTCTTCCGCTTTGGCATGGCGGAGCACTCCTATCCGCACTGCTGGCGCTGCTCTTCGCCGCTCATCTACATGGCGCGGCCGACGTGGTACATCCGCACCACGGCGGTTAAGGACCAGATGCTGCGCAACAACGCGCTCGTGGACTGGCACCCTCCGGAGGTCGGGGCGGGGCGGTTCGGCGAGTGGCTCGAGGGCAACATCGACTGGGCGCTCTCCCGCGACCGCTACTGGGGCACGCCCCTGCCGGTCTGGATCTGTGACGGCGACGCGTCGCACACCACGGTGATCGAGAGCTTCCGCGAGCTGGCGGTGAAGGCCGGCCCGCTGCCCGAGCCCTTTGACCCGCACAAGCCGTTCATCGACGGCATCACCTGGCCCTGCGACGCCGCCAGCTGCGGCGGGACCATGCGGCGGACCCCCGAGGTGATCGATGCCTGGTTCGACTCCGGCGCCATGCCCTATGCGCAGTGGCACTTCCCCTTCGAGAACCGGGACGAATGGCGCAGCCACTTCCCGGCGGAGTTCATCTGCGAGGGCGTGGACCAGACGCGTGGCTGGTTCTACTCGCTCACGGCCATTGCCACGATGATGGACGATGGTCCGCCCTTCAAGCACGTGATCGTGAACGATCTCGTGCTGGATGCCGAAGGGCAGAAGATGTCCAAGTCCCGCGGCAACGTGGTGAACCCGTGGGACGCCGTCTCGGAGTATGGCGCCGACGCCGTGCGCTGGTACCTGGTCACATCCAGCCAGCCCTGGGTGCCCAAGCGCTTCGACCCGGCGGCGCTCTCGGAGTCGGCGCGCCGCGTGTTCGACACGCTGGCCAACACGTACCGCTTCTTCGCGCTCTACGCCAATCTCGAGCAGTGGCAGCCGGCGGCCGACAGTGCCGTTTCCGCCGATGGCGCCACCGAGCGCGGCCGCCCCAACGTGCTCGACCGCTGGGTGCGCTCGCGCCTGGCGGGACTCGCGGCGCAGGTCACGGCCTCCCTCGAGGACTACGACGTCACGCCGCCCATGCGCGCGGTCGCCGAGTTCATCGTGGACGACCTGTCCAACTGGTACATCCGCCGCAGCCGCGGCCGCTTCTGGGGCAGTGGCGACTCGGCCGACGTGCAGGCGGCCTTCGCCACCCTGCACGAGGTGCTGGTGGACACCGCCCGGCTGCTGGCGCCGGTCACGCCCTTCCAGGCCGACTGGCTGCACCGGGCGCTCACCGGCGGCAGCGTGCACCTGGCGCCCTTCCCCGTGCTGGCGCCCGAGACCCGCGACGAGGAGCTGGAGCGCGGTATGGCCGCGGTGCTCGTGCTCAAGGGCCTGGGCCGCGCCGCCCGCGAGCGTGTGAAGATCCGGGTGCGGCAGCCGCTGCGGACGCTCTTCGCGGTGTTGCCCGGCAACCAGCAGCTGCCCGAGGAGCTGCTCGAGATCGTGCGCGACGAGCTGAACGTGAAGGAGGTCCGCTTCCTGGACGCGGCCGAGGAGCTGGTCACCTTGCGGGCGAACCCCAACTTCAAGACCTTGGGGCCCCGCTTCGGCAAGGCGGTGCAGCAGGCCGCGGCCGCCATCCGCGCCCTCTCGCCCGAAGCCGTGGCCGCCTTCCGCCGGGGCGAGGCAGTCACGATCGAGGTCGCGGGGGAAACCGTGCGCCTCGAGCCCGAGCACTTGAGCGTGATCGAGGAGGCCCGAGGCGAGCTGGTGGTGGAGAGCGACCAGGGCATGACGGTGGCGCTGGACGCGGCCATCGATGACGAGCTGCGACTCGAGGGCGTCGCCCGCGAGCTGGTCAGCCGGGTGCAGCGCTTGCGGAAGGACGCGGGCCTGGCGGTGAGCGATCGCATCCGCCTGGGCATCTTGGGCCCGCCGGAGGTGCAGCTGGCGGCCCGTACGCACCAGGCGTACATCCGCGGGGAAGTGCTGGCCGTGGCGCTGGAGATCGGCGACCTTTCACAGATTGCGCACTACGACTTCGTACAGGACATCGATCTGGATGGCGTGCCCGTGCGGCTCGGCCTTTCCAGAGTCTGAGTCGCGGCGGCGGGGCGCGGGAGCGTTATGGCGTATACCAAAGAGCAGTTGAAGCACCTGGAAGCGCGGCTCGTGCGCGAACGCGAGCGCGCGGTCCGGTCGATCACCCGCTTCGACCTCGATTTCGGCGCGGCCGCGCAGGAGGCGCTCGTCACCTTCTCGCTGCACATGGCCGACGAAGGCACGGACAACAACCAGCGCGAGAAGGCGTTCCTGCTCGCGGGCGAGGATGGCCGCAGGCTGCTGGCCATCGACAACGCACTGCGCCGGCTCTACAAGTCGCGCGCGAGCTTCGGCGAGTGCGGCGGCTGCGGTAACGCCGTCGGCTTCGACCGGCTGGATGCGATTCCCTGGGCCGAGACGTGTATCCAGTGCCAGAACCAGCGCGAGAACGGCGCGTAGGCGCCTCCAAGCCTGCGGCGCCCGGGGCCGATGCGCTCTTGGGTGCCCGCTCCTGGGGCCGGGGCAAGTTGCCGGCCCCGCTCGCCATCGGCCTCGGTGTCGTGGTGCTGGACTACCTGACCAAGCGAATGGTGCTCCAGGGCTTCCGACCCTACCAGCAGGTCGACGTCATCAGTGATTACGTGCGCCTGACCTTCATCCAGAACACCGGCGCCGCCTTCGGCATCCACGCCGGCCTGTACGACCGGTTCGTCTTCCTCGTGTTCCCGCTGCTGGCGCTGGCGGGGCTGGTCGCCCTGTTCTGGGCCACTCCCGCCCGCGACCGCATCCGCCTCACTGCCATCGCCCTCGTCAGCGCCGGCGCCATCGGCAACCTGGTCGACCGACTCCGCTCGGCCCGGGGCGTCGTGGACTTCATCGACGTCGGCATCGGCGGCCTGCGCTGGCCCATCTTCAACGTGGCGGACATCGCCGTCACCACGGGCGCGATCCTGCTGGCGCTCTCGCTCTGGAGCGAGGAGCGCGGGGCGGGGTCCCACCGCACGCGGCAGCGCCAGGCCGGCGCCTCCGGCAGTGGGGACCGCCGTGGCTCCTGACGACGCCGTTCGCCGCCTGCTCGTGGAGGACGACGCCGGCGCTCGCCTCGACAGCTGGCTGGCCGCGCGCCTGCCGGATCTCTCCCGCTCCCGCATCGTCCAGCTGCTGGAGCAGGGTCGCGTCACGGTCAACGGCACCCCCGCCAGGAAGAGCCGTCGCACCGTGGCCGGCGACCGGGTCGAGCTCACGGTGCCCCCGCCCGAGCCCTCCCACATCGAGGCCGAGGATCTCGCGCTCAGCATCGTGCACGAGGACGCCGACCTGCTCGTGATCGACAAGCCCGCGGGCGTGGTCGTACACCCCGCGCCCGGCCACCGCACCGGCACCCTGGTCAATGCGCTGCTGCACCACGTGGGCGACCTCTCGGGCATCGGCGGCGTCCTGCGACCGGGCATCGTGCACCGCCTCGACAAGGACACGTCCGGCCTGCTGCTCGTGGCCAAGAACGACGAGACCCATCGCGCCCTCGCCGATGCCCTCCGCCGCCGCGAGATCAAGCGGATCTACTGGGCCGTCGCCTGGGGGCACCTGGCCGAGGATCGCGCCGTGGACGCGCCCATCGCCCGCTCCGCCACCAGCCGCCAGCGCATGGCCATCGTGGAGGGCGGCCGGCGCGCCCTCACCCGCTTCAAGCGCCTCGAGCGCTGGGTCGCCGCCGACCTGCTGCGTGCCGAGCTCGAGACCGGCCGCACACACCAGATCCGCGTGCACCTTGCGCACATCGGCCACCCCGTAGTGGGCGACGCCGTCTATGGCCCCACCGGCGCCATGCGCATCAGCGGCGCCGGCCTCCCCTGGGCGCGGGAGCTGGAGCGGCGCGTGCCCCGCCAGTTCCTGCACGCGGCCGAGCTCTCCTTCACCCACCCCCGCACCGGCGAATCCATGCGCTTCCGCAGCCCGCTTCCGCCGGATCTCGCCCCCGCGCTCGAATGGGCGCGCCAGACCTCCGGCGGCTCCGACGCCTGAGCCCGGTCCCCCTCCGCCTCACGAAAACGGTGATCTCACCACGGAGCCACGGAGGGCTCTGAGCGGGGCGTACCGCCGGCGAACCAGCCATAACATGGTACAGGCGTTGTAGTTAACAATGGGATCCGTTCGTTGCTTTACCGCGCCGGTCGTCGCGAAGCCGGTGCAATCGGGTTCGTGCTCCGTGTGCTCAGTGGCTCTGCGGTGAATGGATGGTGTTTGTCTGTATCGGGGCGAGGAGCCGCAGGCCGTCGCGCGAGGGGTACCGTTGACCCAGCCCCGCTTGGCACGGTATCTTGCAACGCCATCCCTTCCCCGGGTTCCCGGCACAGAAGCACCCCAGGTTATGACATCAGATACCGGCAGCGTCGCTCGGGACTCGACCGCCACTGATGCGGCCCCGGAGTGGGTCGTGTTTGCCTGCGATGGGCATCGGTTCGGTCTGCCCCTGGGGCGCGTGCGCGAGGTGCTCGAGAGCCGCCCCGTGACCCGCCTCCCCGGTTGCGGTCCCGCCGTATGCGGGCTCGTAGGCGTGCGTGGCCGTGTCATCACGACTTTCGATTTTGGCGCGGCGCTTTCACTCCGGCCCGCCAGCTCGGTTCCCGGGCATCGCCTCATCCTGCTGGAGTCTGGCGAGCGCGTGTTCGCGCTCGCCGTTGACGCCATTGTGGCCGTGGCGCGGGCCGCTGCCGCCGATCTGCCGCTGACGGTGGAAGCGCTGCGCACGCTCGACATCGAGCGCGACGATATCCTGGGCATCGGCGCGTTCGGCGACCAACCGTTCCTGGCCGTGGACCCGGACCGGCTGCTCAGCCGCCTTCTGCCCTGATCAACTGGACGACGAGGGAGCTTTCATGGGACGCACGGTACTGATCTGCGACGACGCCATCTTCATGCGCACGATGCTCCGGGACATCCTGAAGCAGTCCGGCTTCGAGGTGGTGGGCGAAGCGCAGACGGGCAAGGAGGCGGTCGAGAAATACGCGCAGCTCAAGCCCGACCTCGTGACGATGGACATCGTCATGCCGGACATGGGCGGCATCGACGCCGTCCGCGCCATCGTGAAGGATCATCCGGGCGCCAAGATCCTCATGTGCAGCGCCATGGGGCAGCAGGCCCTGGTGATCGAGGCGATCCAGGCGGGCGCCCGCGACTTCGTGGTCAAGCCCTTTCAGCCCTCCCGCGTCCTCGAGGCGGTGCAGAGGGTGTTGGGGTGACAAGGCGGATGGGGCGATGGGGCGATGGGGCGACGATTCCGGCCGCTGCGGCTGCCGGCGTCTCCGCATCGATCGACGCAGGCGCCGGCATTGCCGCGTGCGGATCGACGTGGACCCGAGGACGCCCCGTCGCCCCATCGCCCCATCGCCCCATCGCCCCATCGGATGATCGGCGCGAAAGCACCTCCGCCGCTCGTCAGCAGGGCAGGGCACGATGGAGCTGAGCCGCTACCTCGACCTCTACCTGGCCGAGAGCCAGGAGCATCTGCGCGAGCTGAACCGCAGTCTGCTCGAGCTCGAGACGGGCGGGGGCGAGGAGTCCGTCGGGCGGGCGTTCCGGGCGGCGCACACGCTCAAGGGCATGAGCGCCACCATGGGGTACCGCGCGGTGACCGAGCTGGCCCACGGGCTCGAGGACCGGCTCGCCGAGATCCGCGACGGCCGCCTCGCGGCCGCGCCCGCCGTCATCGACCAGCTGCTCGCCACCGCCGATGCCCTGGAGAAGGCGGTTTCCGGGGTTGTGGTGGCGGAGTCGTCGGCGGCGGAGTCGTCGCCGGAGGAGGGCGCGGCCGCGCCCGAGCCGCGGGCTCCCCTGCCCGCGCCTGCCGCCGCACCCGCGCCTGTGCGAGAGGCCGCGCCGCCGCCGCCGGGAACGGCCGCCATCGCGGTGATCGTGGTGAGTCCCGCGTCCGTGCTGCCGGCGGCGCGGGCGCTGGTGGCGCGTCGCAACGTGGAGGCGGTCGCCTCGGTGCTGGGCGCGGACCCGGAGCAGCCGGGCGAAGATTTCCGCGGCGAGATCCGGCTCTTCCTGGGCGCGGGCGCCGATACCGCGGCCGTGGAGAAGGCGGCCCGTGCCGCCGGCGAGATCGAAAGCGTGGTCGTGGCCGGGCCGCGGGGGCGGTCTGGCGCCGGGATGGGCGCGGCCGGGCCTGAGTCGCCAGCGGGTGCGGCGCCCAAGGCGCGCCACGTTCGGGTGGACCTGCGTCGCCTGGACGAGCTGGCCGACACGATCGGCGAGCTGGCGGTGCTGGCGGTGCGACTGAACGAGCTCTCGGTGACCACGGAGCGCGAGGGGCTGGACGAGCAGCTCGAGCGGGCGACGTCGCTCATCGACGGCCTGCGCGAGACCGCCCTGGCCATGCGCATGGTGCCCGTGTCCGAGATCTTCGAGCGCTTCCCGCGCCTGGTCCGGGACGCGGCCCGTGCCCTGGGCAAGGACGTGGAGTTCCGCATCGAGGGGAAGGACATCGAGGTGGACCGCTCCGTCATCGACGCGGTGGCCGACCCGCTCGTGCACTTGCTGCGCAATGCCGTGGACCACGGCATCGAGATGCCCGAGGCGCGGGTGGCGGCGGGCAAGCCGCGGCGCGGCCGCGTCATGCTGCGGGCGTTCCGGGAGCGCGCCAGCGTCCGGATCCTGGTGGAGGATGACGGCGGCGGTGTCGACGCCGCGCGGGTCGCGGAAAAAGCGCGGGCCGAGGCGCTGCTCGGAGAGGACGACCCGGTCCCCACCACCGGCGACGGGCTGCTGCGGCTGGTATCCAGGCCGGGCTTCACCACGGCGGGCGTGGTGACCGAGGTGTCCGGGCGCGGGGTAGGGCTGGACGTGGTCGTCGCCAGCCTGCGAGCCGTGGGTGGCAGCCTCGAGCTGCGCACGGAGGCGGGGAAGGGGAGCACCTTCGCCATGCGCCTCCCCATCTCGCTGGCGGTCGCGCCCGCCCTGCGCGTGCTGGTGGCGGGGGAGAGCTTCGCGCTGCCCATGACCCACGTGCGCGAGGCCGTGGAGCTGCAGGACGTCGCCCTGGCGCGGGTGCGTGGCCGGGAGGTCATGCGGCTGCGCGGCGAGGCCATTCCGCTGGTGCGCCTGAGCGAGCTGCTCGAGGCGCCGGGCGAGCGCCGGCGCGAGACGGCGGCGGTCATCGCCGAGGTGGGCGACCGCCGGGCGGCGCTTGCCGTGGATGAGCTGGTGGCACGGGAGCAGGTCGTGGTCAAGGCGTTCGAAGCCGCCGCCGGCATGCTGCCCTTCTTCTCCGGGGTCACGCTCCTCGCCGATGGTCGGCCGGCGCTGGTCCTGGATCCCATGACCGTTCTTTGAGGCTCGAATTATGATCGACGTCCGCGAGCTGGACGCCCTGCAGATCGACGCGCTCAGGGAAGTCGCCAACATCGGCGCGGGGCACGCAGCCACGGCGCTCTCGCAGATGACCAGCCGTCGCATTGGCGTGAACTGCCCGGAGATCCGGATCCTCCGCCTGGAGGACGTGCCGGAGATGATCGGCGATCCAGAGGAGCCGGTCGCTGCCGTGCTCATGAAGATGCTGGGCGACGCTCCCGGTCGCACGGTCCAGGTCTTCCCCGGCGCCAGCGCCTCACGCATCGCCGGAATCCTCCTCGGCCGCGAGAACGTCGCGTTCCCGGATGGCTTCGGCGAGCTCGAGCAGTCCGTGCTCAAGGAGGTGGCCAACATCCTGGTCGGCGCCTACCTGAGCGCCCTCTCCGATTTCCTGGGCATGGTGCTCATCATGTCGGTGCCGGCCCTGGCCATCGACCAGGCCGGCGCCATCCTGACCAGCACCTATCTCAACTTCGGCGACGACGCCGAATACGTCTTCTGCATCGACACGCAGCTGACGGTCGCGGAGCAGGACGAGCCACTCCGCGCGCATTTCCTGCTGGTCCCCGACATGGTGTCGCTCCGCGTGATCCTGCGGGCGCTCCGTCTGGGTTGAGGGGGAGTGGTTGGTGCAGCCGGATCTGATGCCCTGGGAGATCGCGGACTCTCCGTCCGCAGCGCCGCCGCCTGCTCCCGCTGCGGCTCCCGCGATCGTCACGCCGGCCGCTGCGCCGCCCCCGGGGTGGTCCGAGCTGGAGGAGCAGAAGGCGGTGGCGGGACAGCCATCGCCCCGCTCCGCCCGTGATCTGGAGATCCTCAGGGCGCTGGCCCGGCGTATCAGCGCGGGCGACGCCGGCGCCCACAACAACCTGGGTGTCGTCTACTACCACAAGGGGTTGTTCGCGGAGGCGATCCAGGAGTTCGAGGTCGCGCTCGAGGTCGACCCGCGCATGCAGGTGGCCGAGCGCAACATCCAGATCGCCTACTTCCACACCGGCTACTTCGAGGAGCTGGTCGCCGAGCTGCGCACCCGGCTCGCCGCCGACCCGGACGACTCCGAGGCCCGCGGCCGCCTGGCCCGCGCCTACTTCTACGTGGGCGACATCGTCACCGCCATCCGCGAGTGGCGCGGGCTGCTGCAGCTTAGCCCGAGCGACGTGCGTCTCTACCTGGACCTGGCCCGCGCCGAGGCCGACCGGGGCGACCTCGACGCCGCGCTCATCCACTTGCGTACGGCCGGCGTCATCGAGCCCGCCAACGCCCGCGTCCACCTGCGCACCGGCGAGCTGCTCTATCACCGCGGCCTGCCCGAGGAGGCGCGGGAGGCGCTCGAGCGCGCCATCACCCTCGATCCCGAGCTCGCCGATGCCCATTACCTGCTCGCCTTCATCTACGGCGACATGGGCGACGGCGAACGAGCCTCGGCGGCCGCGGCCCGCGCCAGCGAGCTGAACCCGACCTACATCAAGGCCGAGACCAACCTCTCCCTCGACCGCTACAACGAGGCGCGCTACGAGGAGCTGGTGGGCGAGCGCGCCCACGGGCCCGAGGTCGCCGACAGCACGCTCGCCCACTACAACCTGGGCCTCGCCTTCCGGTCCAAAGGGTTCTTCGACGAGGCCACCCGCGAGTTCTCCCTCGCCGTCGAGCGCGGGGAGGACCCCTTCCTCGTGCACCAGGCCCAGGCCGAGATGGCGCTGCTCCGCGGCAAGCCGCAGGACGCGCTCAAGCTCTACGATGCCCTGGTGCAGCAGGAGGCGGGCAGTCCCAAACTCTGGAACGAGCGCGGCGTCGCCCTGCACCAGGAGGGCGACCTGGCGGGCGCGGAGGCCGCCTACGCGGCCGCCCTCGAGCTGGACCCCAGCTACGCCCTGGCGCTGAACAACATCGGCGTGGTGCGCTACCACCGCGGCGACGGGGAAGCGGCGGAGCAATCGCTTCGCCAGGCGCTGGCCGGCGGGCGTGCGCCCGGCGACATCTGGCGCAACCTGGGGCTGCTTCAGACGCGCCTGGGCCGGATCGGGGCTGCGCTGGAGGCGTTCCGCCGCGCGCTCGAGCTGGACCCGCGCTCCGCGGCCGCCTGGACCGGCCTGGGCGCCGTCCTCATGGAGACGGGCCGGCCGGAGGAGGCCAAGGCGGCGTTCGTGCGCGCGGTCGCAGCCGATCCCGACCTGGCCGAGGCGCGCTACCAGCTCGCCTTCGCCCTCTCGGCGCTCGGTGACTACCAGGGTGCCCTGCGCGAGACCAAGCGCGCCCTCGAGCTCGACCCCTTCTTCCCCACGCCCCGCTTCCGGCTGCTCATCGATCTCCAGTTCGAGGAGGCGAGCCTCCTCGCCCCCGAGCTGGATGTCCCCGACCGAATCCAGGCCGGCACCGCCATCGAGGAGTTCGTCTTCGACTCCGGCGCGCTGGAGAGCATCTTCGGGCAGCTGGAGGGCCGTGCCCCGGCGCCGGCTCCCGCGGAGCCGCTGGAGGAGGCCCGGGACGCGTTCCGCCGGGGTGAGTTGGACCGCGCGGCCGCGCTGGCGCAGCGGGCGGTGGCGGACGGTACCGGCCCCGCGGCGGCCGAGGCGCACGTGCTCCTGGGCGACATCTTCCTGCGCCGGGGGCTGGCGGGCGAGGCCGTGGAGCGCTTCCGCGCCGCGCTGCCTGCCGGCGCGGACGCCGCCGCCGACACCTCGCTGCGCGCGCTGCGGGGTGCGGCCGAGTCGCTGCTGCTCATGGGCCGGCTGCCGGAGGCCAGCGAGCTGGCCGACCGGCTGCGGGCCGCCGCGCCCTCCGATGCCCTGGCGCTCAGGACCGTGGGGCGCGTGCTGACGGCGGCGGGCGATCCCGTCAGGGCAGTGGAGGCCCTCGAGCAGGCCAGCGCCATAGCCCCCGACGAGGCCGCGACCCTGGTGGATCTCGGGCTCGCCCGCCTGGCCGCGGGCGACCTCGCCGGCGCCGAAGCCGCGCTGCGGGGCGCCATCACGCTGGACGCGGACGGCGTCGGCGCCCGGACCTGTCTCGGGCGGCTGCTGGCCGGGCGCGGCGCCCTGGACCAGGCCGCCGACGAGCTGCGCACCGCGCTCGACCTGATACCGACCTACGGCGAGGCGGCGCTGGCCCTGGCGGAGCTGGAGTCGGGGCGGGGGGGCGTGGGCGCGGCCATTGGCGTGCTCGTGGACCTGCTCTGCCTCGACCCGTACCACCTGGACGCGCTCAGCAGCCTGGGCGACGTGTTGCTGGGCGGCGGGCGGCCGGCGGACGCGGCCCGCGCGTATCAGCGCGTGCTGCGCTTCGACGCCGGCCACGCGGGAGCCGCCGCCGGTGCGGCGCGCTGTGCCGCGGTCGCGGCGTAGGGGGGCGCATGGCGATCGAAGGGCCCCTCGAGGAACTCGGCATCCAGGACGTGCTCCAGCTGCTGGAGCTCGCCCGCAAGACGGGTGTGCTCACGGTGCGCTCCGACCGGCTGGACGATGAGGCGATCGTCCACTTCGAAAAGGGCACCGTCATCTTCGCCGCCCGGCGGAAGTCCACCCGCCGGCTGGGGCAGCTGCTGATCCGCGCGGGCAAGCTCACGGAAGGGGAGCTGCAGCGCGGGCTGGAGATCCAGCGCCAGACGCCGGACCGGCGTCTCGCCGAGATCCTGCTGGAGATGGGCAGTGTCTCCGACCGGGACATCGAGCATTTCCTCCGCTTCCAGATGGAGGAAACGATCTACGAGGTCATGGCCTGGGACCAGGGCTACTTCCGCTTCGAGGAGCGACATACCGGCGACTACCGGGTGCTGGCCCGCATCCGGGTCGAGTCGCTCCTCATGGAGGGCGCCCGCCGGGTGGACGAGTGGACGCAGCTCGAGTCCAAGGTCCCGAGCGCCGACGCCATTCCCGCGCTCTCCTCCAGTGTGGGCGAGAGCCCGCTGGGCGCGCCCCTCGAGTTGCGCCCCGAGGAATGGGAGGTGGTCGCGGAGATCGATGGCGAGCGCGATGTGCGCCAGATCTCGGCCGCCCTCGGGCGCAGTACCTTCGACGTGGCCAAGATGATCTTCGGCCTCGTCGGGCTGGGCGTGGTGCAGATCCAGGAGCGCCGCTCGCGCATGCCGGAGCGGGAATTCCACGCCGCCATCCGCGAGGTGGAGCAGCTCCTGGGCGCCGGCGAAGCGGACGAGGCCGCGCGCCGGGCGGCGGAGCTGGAGTCGGCGCAGCCGGAACGGGCGGAGCTCGCCCTGCTTTCGGGGCGCGCGCTCCAGGCGCAGGGACGCATGCGCGCCGCGGCCGAGGCCTATGCCCGCGCGGCCGGCCTCGATCCCCAGTCCGCCGATGCGCAGTACCGTCTCGGTTTCGCCGCCGTGCGCACGGGTGAGCTCGGCCGCGCGGCCGATGCCTGGCGCAAATTCCTGCGGCTGAGCGACGGCGGGCCCCGCCGCAAGGTGGTCGCCCACGCGCTTGCCGCCGTCGATACGCTGGACCAGTTACTCGGACAGGAAGCCTGATGAACGGACCCGCTGCCGCGGACCTGCAACGCTGGAGCACCGAGGTCGCCCGCGACCCGACGTCTCCCGCGTTCGTCCCGCTCGCTCGCGCGTTCCGGCGCCAGGGCCGCCGTGACGCCGCGCTCCGACTGTGCCTGCGGGGGCTCGAGCACAACCCCTCCCACGTCGAGGCGCACCTGCTGCTCGGGCTCCTCTACCTGGACGCCGGCGACCGCGACCGCGCCTGCGACGAGTGGGGCATCGTGCTCCGGCTCGAGCCCGGGCGCTTCGAGGCCAATCGCGGCATCGGCTTCTACTACCTCGAGCGCGGCGACTACGGACGCGCCCGCCGGCACCTGGAGCGCGCCGCCGCGGCCCGCCCCGAGGAGCCCGCCGTGCGCGAGGCGCTGGCGCTGCTGCGCGACCTCGCCCCCGCGCCCGCGCCCGCCCCCGCCGCTCCGCCGCCCAGGGCGCCGGCGGAGCCGCAGTACCGCCCGGCCGCCAGCGCGCCCGCCCCCGCGGTCGCGGCGCCGCCGCCCGCC